>JAIRSF010000256.1 GCA_031255595.1 Tannerella sp. | reverse complement strand
GTAACTCGCTTCGCTCAAACAGCACAGATTTCTTGACGCCTCCCTTCGCTACTTAACGGCTCACCGCACGAGGCCGGGTCTAAATCGGCGGGGCTTTTTTGCTTTATTAAAGATTGAATGTTGAATATTGAAAACTCTACCAAAAACCGCGTACCGGATTATTCACTATTCACTATTAACTATTAACTATTAACTATATGACGGCTCACCGCACGAGGCCGATCCTAAACTCCTTAACTTTGCTTTTTATTGAATATTGAAAATTTCAATATTAATGCGACTTCTTCATCTGATTAAATTTTCACTGAAAAAGATAATAAAAACTCTCTTCCACGCAAAGGGATTTGTTGAAACGTCGAATTAACGGATGAATAGTAAATTCGGGAATATACTCTGTTATTGAGGATATTATTAACCGACAATCCAAATTCCGTTCTTTTAAACTTATACCGACCTTTGAAATCAACATAAGAATAGGCGGAGAATTGATTTTTATCTGACTCCAGTAGTGTATAATCCGACGTTACAGAAATATCAATATTTGTTTTCGGGAAATAGAAAACCGTAAGAAGTTGCCCGAAGTTTCTCCTGATACGCTTATCTGTTAAGTTGTTATCTTGCCAATTTACTTTTCCTTCAACGATGTAGTTAATGTAAATTTTTTTGATTTTTTTGAGTTCCGCTTTAAGTGAAAGTGAAACGTTATTTGATTTATTGTTTATAAGATTGTCTTGTTGAATCATCTTTGAGATTATTTGAGTAAAATTGGGCGTACAAGTTAACGACAATTGCGCCGGAATAAAAGTTCTTGAGATGTTAGCGTTAAGAATAGTCATTTTCCCGGTGTTGTTTTTCATACTTTCCGTAGTATAGAACGACATATCGGTCGTGTGATTGATTTTGGATATATTATTGGATTGGATTGCTCTGTACATTGCGCTAAAATCAAAAAACAACATCTTTGACAGGTCGCTGAATTTGATTCCCGCTCCAACAAAGAAATTTTCGCGATAAGGAATGATATCCGATGGAATATATGTCATTCGGTAATTGCGGAGGAAAGGGGTTGCTGTATTGAACAGGAAATCGTCATAATTCCAATCATATCCGAGTCGAGCATTAGCTTTCCACAGGTAGTTTATTTCATAATAATTAGATATTGACGGTGTAATTACAAAATGGTTGTCTTTAATTGATTGTGAAGGCAGATTTTGGATGTCATACTGATAATAATTGACCGGTATATTGACTGTTGTAACCATTCGTTCCAGAAGTTTTAGTTGATAATCGAAAGACAATATGCTTTGAATCTCTTTCGATTTATGAAAAGTTTTGTTGTGATTGACCGAATCAGGCAAATTCAGGTCAATATCTGTTGAATTAAAATTCACACCAACGCCTACATCCAGATTATGCCCAAACAACAGAAAAGATGTGGAAATTCTGTTTCTTGCAAGATAAAAATGCTCTCCAAATGATTCTGTCACAGGGCTATCGTTCTGCAAATCTGTTCCGTTTAAGTTTAATGCTTCTGTTTTGTTCAGGTATCTAATAAATGAATTGATTTTGATTGTCCGACTTTGTTTGTATTTGATGATTGCCTGAAAATCATTTTGAAACGATGCAGGCTTATTACTATTTACTGATTTGATACGTCTTATGTCTGTATTTATAAGTTCATTATTTCTGTTTCGTCTAATGCTTGCGTTGATTTCATTTTTAATGTATGCGTTATAAGAATTATGTTCTACGACAACTGTTCCATTGAGAGCATTTGTTTTATTTATCCTGTTTGAAGTTTCGTTTATGTTCAGTTCACCCGTTCCTGTTGCAAAAGTTTGATTTAATATGTAGTCCTGTTCTTCGCGATTATTGAAAAAAGAAAGGCTCATTTTTAGTTCGGTTTCTTTTGACAAAGAAATCAAATTGTTTATACTACCAAGGTATGAACGGTTGAAAAGATAGCGGTTGAGCCGAATCGGTAAATTCCGAAAATTATCGTACAGAAGAAGATTTCCCGAAGACAAATAGAAAGAGGAATAGTTATTTACGTTAATCTTATTATCTGCTTCATCGGTAATATCCGTTCCTGTGTTGTTTGCTTTGAAAGTAAGCATTGTTTGCATGTTCGTGCTTACTTGCGTTAAAAAGGCTTTGGCGTTGTACAAAAACGGTTGTTCGCCTATATCAGTTTGTATTTCGCCGAAAGGCTTTAAGAGATGGCTCTTTTTCAACTTAACGTTAAGGGCAGATTTATCTGAAAAGTCAACCCCTTTCAATACTTTACGGTGTTGATGATTTTCCATTATTTCAATCTGAGAAACAGCATCAATGGGCAAATTCTTCGTAGCAAGCGTATATTGCCCACCCAATAAATCGTGTCCTTCAATGTAAAATTTATTTATAGCTTCTCCCTGATAAGATACAGTACCGTTATCATTAACTTTTATACCCGGAAGTTTCCTCAACAAATCATCAAGATATCTGTCTTCTTGTCCTGTAAAACTTATAGCATTATAAACAATCGTATCGCTGCGTCGTTGTATGGGCTGAACTTTTACAGTTACTTCGGGTAATGTAAATAAATCTTCGACAAGGTTAATTTTGATATCATTGATATCTTTAATCTGCTTGATTTCAATATATTGTTGTTTGTATCCAAGCATTTCAAAAGATAAAGAAGATGCATTTATCTTATCTCCTTTCAGTGAAAAATATCCTTTTTCATCTGAAAAGGAATATGAAACCAGCTTATTATTTGTATCAAGAAGTTTGCAGATCACATTGCTCAGTGCCTGACCATCTTTTGACAGCACAATTCCACTTAAACGAATGTCTGAATTTTGCCCCGACACTGTAGAATAAAAAGAGTGGGTTATTAATAACGAAAGGACAAATAATAAAAAATTTGTTTTCAATAGCGACAAATTATGAATCCGTAATATCATAATTATTATTCCAATTCAATAGGATTATATGCCTTGGGAGATAATTTAGCCACGCTTTCTTCGCTTATACCTCGTACCGTTCCTCCCAGATTTTTTAGTGCACCGGATGGGTCGGCGTAACTGTTTGATATTATTTTTCTGACTTTATCTCTGTCCAGTATCGCTACTTTATCTGTAAGAAGATATATCGGGTCATAGTCTTTGATTTGCGTAAAACCGGCGATTGTAAAATGAAAATGCTGTTTTAAATCATATATTTCCATAATCAAACCGGGTAATCCTGAAAAAACGTATGGGCCTTCGCTCAATGCAATTTGCAGAGCATACCATGCAACATAACTTCTGCCCCGATATTCGCAGGTGGCTTTCATGCATTTATAACCTTCAATTTCTTTTTCTTCATCTTCAAGTTTCCAATTTAGAGCAATATCTCTATCGACGTAGTTGTATTTAGATGAGCCGACTGTGTTTTGAACAGTATACGACATAACTGATGGATAATTTTTCAAAATGACAGTTTTGAATTTTGCTGTTCTTCCTATCGACATAGACTGAGCCAGTATATCACTAAATCCGCGGCCTGATTTTACTAATGCATCAAAGACAGAATCCTGTCGTAATGTTCCGTAATCAATAAAACGGTTATATTTGGAGCCTATCTGCAATAATGTTATGCACTCCGATTTTTCACCTTGTATCAGGGTGTCTTTTACAAATTCCAATGAATAATACACCCGGTATTTAGATGAATCTAAAATATCTTTTTTTAAAGTATCAATTTTGACATCTCTATTGATGCTCTCTGTTTTAATTTGGGCATTCAGAGTTGGTATTGTAACAAATAAGAAACAATACGCGGTAATTAATAAAGACAAAACTTTCATATTTATCTATTCAAAAATTAATTCAATTTCCAAAGATACGCTTTTTCAATAGAAAAAGGATGCTTTTCCATAAGATTATTATTGAAATTTGAGTATTGCTTGGTGGATACTCATGCACGTCAAGTTCTTTCTCTTTCATAAATTGTGCTAATATTTATAACTTTAGTTCGCCTATGAAGAATGTGCAAAATCTCTATTCCATCAGTATATATAGCATATATTATCCGCAGTCACTTCTCAAGAAAGAGCGATGATATTTTTTTGAAAAAAAGTAGCCATTGAGCATTCATATTCATCCGGGCAACCGGAAGCATTCGATATTAATACTGCAAAATAATCCGTCTGTAAAAATTTCATACTATCTTTGTGGCACGAAATAACAGCGATTTCTAAAGAAGAAACGGCCGGAGAATGAACTCAAAACGGGCTAAATAATAGACACAATCATTAAATTGCGGCAGATTTCAAAGCCGGAAAGAAACAATATGAAAGAATTTATCATATCGGAAGCAAAAACGGAAAATGCGGTATTAGTGGGGCTGATAACACCTCAACAAAACGAACGCCAAGTGAAAGAGTACCTGGACGAATTGGCGTTTCTTGCGGAAACGGCGGGTGCAAAGGCGGTGAAACGCTTCACGCAGCGGCTGGAATATCCGAACCGGACAACTTTCGTCGGGAAGGGCAAATTGCAGGAGATCGGCGAATATATCGGGGAGCACGACGTGGGACTTGTCGTTTTCGACGACGAGCTTTCGGCAAAACAGATCCGTAACATAGAGAAAGAACTGGGCGTGAAAATCCTGGATCGTACAAATCTTATTCTGGACATATTTGCAAAACGGGCGCAGACCGCCTATGCCAAGACACAGGTAGAACTGGCGCAGTATCAGTACATGCTTCCGCGTCTGACGGGTCTGTGGACACACCTCGAACGCCAGCGCGGAGGGATCGGGATGCGCGGGCCGGGCGAGACTCAGATCGAAACAGACCGCCGGATCATCCTTGACAGGATCGCGAAACTGAAGAAGGATCTGGTAGAGATCGACCGGCAGATGGCGTCGCAGCGCAAAAACCGCGGCCGGATGGTGCGCGTCGCATTGGTCGGATATACGAATGTGGGGAAATCGACCCTGATGAACCTGCTTTGCAAGACGGATGTGTTCGCCGAAGACAAACTGTTTGCGACCTTAGATACCACGGTGCGCAAGATGATCGTCGGCAACCTGCCGTTTCTGCTTTCGGATACGGTCGGTTTCATCCGCAAGCTGCCGACCGAACTCATCGAATCGTTTAAGTCGACACTCGACGAAGTACGCGATGCGGACCTGCTGTTGCATGTCGTAGACATCTCGCATCCTGCTTTTGAGGAACAGATTGAGGCGGTGAACCGGACATTGGCGGAGATTGACCGGACACCGAAGCCGGTGATCATGGTATTCAACAAGATCGACACCTTTTCTTTTACGCCGAAAGACGAAGACGACCTGATGCCGCCCACACGCGAGAATATTTCTTTAGACGACTTGAAAACGACCTGGATGAATAAACTGCCGGATCATTGTATTTTTATTTCCGCCAAAAAGAAAACGAACATCGACGAACTGAGGGCGTTGATGTATAAGCGTGTCCGCGAAATACATGTCACTCGCTTCCCTTACAATGATTTTCTTTATCAAAATTACGATTCCGGGGATGATGCGCAATAATTTCTTTGCGTAGAAATTCACGGTCGATATGCGTATATATCTCCGTCGTGGTGATGCTCTCGTGGCCCAGCATCAGCTGTATGGCGCGCAGGTTGGCGCCTCCTTCGAGCAAGTGCGTGGCAAAGGAATGGCGCAGGGTGTGCGGGCTGATGTTTTTACGGATCCCTGCGATCTTCGCCTGTTCCTTGATGATGTGGAAGACCATGACGCGGGAGAGGCCGGCGCCCCGTCTGTTCAGAAATAACAGATCTTCGGATCCCTTTTGCACTTTGATCAGATGCCGGTCTGTCAGGTAGTTTTTTATCTCCCGAAGGGCTTTGCCGGAGATCGGGACCAGCCGTTGTTTGTTGCCTTTCCCTCTCACGATGATGAACTGTTCGTCGAAATAAACATTGGAGCACAACAGCCCGGTCAGTTCCGAGACGCGCAGTCCGCAACTGTACAGCACCTCCAGCATGGCGCGGTTACGCTGTCCTTCGGCTTTGGAAAGATCAATCGAATGAATCAGGCTGTCGATCTCCTGTTCCGTCAGCGTTTCGGGCAGTTTATTCCCGAATCCGGGGCTTTCGAGCAACTCCGTCGGATCCGTCTCTATGTACTCTTCCACAAGCAAAAAGCGATAGAAAGACCTGATACCGGAAACAATGCGTGCCCGCGAACGGGCGGAGATCCCCTCATCGTTTAATTGCGCAACGAACTGTTGCAGATCCCGGTACGTCAGGTTGAAGACGTTGAGATCCGGTTCGCCGTTGATGAAATCGGCCAGTTTGTTCAGATCATTGAGATAAGCCTCCGCCGTATTTCCGGAAAACCCTTTCTCCAGATGCAGATATGCCGTATATTTATTAAAAATGTCCGTTTCTTTTTGCGTCATATACATTCGATATATCAAAAAAAACACTACCTTTGCACTTCATCCGGATGTCTTTTGAAAGGTTGAGAGGACAAAGGTATCATTTTCTGCCGTAAAAAGGAAACGATTGGAGAACGATTTAAAATTGAATTTTTTATGTCAAAAACAGATCAGGGAGGGGATATGAAAAAGATACAAATAATTAATGGTCCTAATCTGAACTTATTAGGCAAACGCGAACCGGCGGTTTATGGTAAATCGGATTTTGAGGCTTATCTTGAACGTTTACGCGCTTCTTTCCCGGAAGAGGAGATCCGCTATTTTCAGAGTAATTGTGAAGGCGCGCTGATTGATAAGATCCATGAAACCGGTTTTACGGCCGATGGCATCATTCTCAATGCCGGAGGATATACGCATACTTCCGTCGCATTGCGCGACGCAATTAAAGCGATCGAAACGCCGGTGATTGAAGTACATATATCTAATGTACATGCGCGCGAGGCATTTCGTCATCAATCGATGATTTCGGCTGTGTGCAGAGGCGTGATTGCAGGCTTTGGACTGGACTCATACCGACTTGCCGTAGAGGCTTTTATACTCCATCATCCATCATAATATTACTTATAAATATATGCTGAAACATACAAAAATAGTGGCTACGCTGTCCGATCTGCGTTGCGACACAGAATTTATCGAAAAGTTATACAACGCCGGAATGAATGTGGTGCGCCTCAACACGGCTCATCTGCAGGAAGAAGGATTGGCACGTATCGTCAGCAATGTACGGGCCGTATCGGATCGGATCGGGATATTGATTGACACGAAGGGGCCGGAAGTGCGGACGACGGTGGCACCGGAGCCGATCGACTTCAAATCCGGAGATCAGGTGAAGATGACCGGAAATCCGCTGGGCGAAACGACGCGCGACTGTATCTGCGTTTCCTATCAAAGTTTTGTGAAAGATCTGAAAGCGGGAAGCGATATCCTGATCGACGACGGAGATCTGGAATTAAAAGTGATCGGAAAAACGCCGGATCATCTGATCTGCGAAGTGCAGAACGACGCAACGCTCGGAAGTCGTAAAAGTGTGAACGTACCGGGAGTCCGCATCAATCTTCCGTCACTGACGGAGAAAGATCGACGGAACATTGAATGGGCGATCAAAAATAACCTTGATTTTATCGCCCACTCTTTTGTGCGTACCAAACAGGATGTGCTGGATATACAGGAGCTACTGGATGCCCGTAACAGCCCGGTCAAAATCATTGCGAAAATAGAGAACCAGGAAGGAGTCGACAATATCGACGATATCTTGGAGGTGGCGTACGGCGTCATGATCGCCCGGGGTGATCTGGGAATTGAGGTTCCTGCGGAAAAAATTCCGGGTTTGCAGCGGGTGTTGATCCGCAAATGCGTGGAAGTCAAGAAGCCTGTGATCGTGGCTACCCAGATGTTACATTCGATGATCAAAAATCCGCGTCCCACACGCGCCGAGGTGACGGATGTAGCCAATGCGATCTATTACCGCACGGACGCACTGATGCTGAGCGGCGAGACGGCTTACGGGAAATATCCGGTAGAGGCGGTGCAGACCATGTCGAAGATCATATATGAAGCGGAAAAGACCAAACTGTCGGCCAATGATATACGGGTGCCGATAACGGGCGATGATCTGGATGTGACGTCGTTTCTGGCCAAGCAAGCGGTCAAATCATCCTCCAAACTGAATGTGCGCGCGATCATCTCCGACAGCCTTACCGGGCGTACGGCGCGTTATCTGGCGGCTTTTCGTGGAAAAGCGACTGTTTTTGCCATTTGCTACCGGCAG
This sequence comes from Tannerella sp., assembly GCA_031255595.1. GTDB lineage: Bacteria > Bacteroidota > Bacteroidia > Bacteroidales > Tannerellaceae > Tannerella. The sequence goes on along the minus strand of JAIRSF010000256.1, from coordinate 6,608 downwards.
GAGACCATGCGTATGCTTTCACTTTCATACGGCGTGTGGGCCGTCTATCAGCCGTGGCTTCAAAGTCGCCGGGGTTATTATTACGAAGCGTTGCATCAGCTTATCAGTCGCGGGATGATCACGGAAAAGGATCGGGTGGCGTACCTGAGCGGCAGTTTCGGCGAAGGAGGCGGAACTACTTTCCTTGAAATAAACGATGTGGAACGCGTATTGAATGCCGGAGACCGTTATCAGTTGCCTACTTTCGATGATTGAACGCAACGCTGAAAGCAATCGCAGAAAAGGCCGGAAGTTGCCCGCCTTCGACGATTGAAGGCAATACAGTCGCCTTGTAAACCATTGATTGAATATAATGCAAACGATTGACGATTACATACTGGAACATATTGATGAAGAGGGAGCGTTGCTGGCTACGCTCAATCGCGACGCGCATGTCAAATTATTGCAGCCGCGCATGATCGCAGGACATCTGCAGGGGCGGATGTTGAAAATGTTCTGCCGCATGATGCGCCCCAAACGGATTCTCGAAATCGGAACCTATACCGGATACGCGACGCTCTGTATGGCGGAAGGGCTGGACGACGACGCGCTTATTTATACGGTCGAAATAAATGACGAACTGCAACCGTTCACGACTTCATACATCGGAAAATCTCCCTGCCGGGATAAGATTCGTTTGTTCTGGGGAGATATTGCCGATTTGTATCCTTCATTTGACGAAACCTTTGATCTGGTTTATATGGATGCGAATAAACGCGATTATTGCAACTATTACGATCTGGTGTTCCCGCGCTTGCGACCGGGGGGAATGATTCTGGCGGATAATACGTTATGGTCGGGAAAAGTACTGGAAGAACATCCCGCATCGTCGGACCGGCAGACGCAGGGTATTCTGGAATTTAATGAAAAAATCAGGCATGACGACCGTATAGAGAAGGTGATGATCCCGGTTCGTGACGGGCTGACCATGATCTGGAAAAAGTGACGGTTATGCGGAAAGATTTACTTTTTGTTGCAGATTGAAAAATTATACATAACTTTACGTGCATTTTAAACATAAAAAAAAATGAAATCAAAAATTTACAGGTCAAACATTCCGGCAAGGTTCTCCTTGTTTTTATGGCTGGTATCCGCCGTATGTGTGCATGCGCAAAACCCTGCCGGAACGCTGGGAGGCACGACCGGAGAAATAACAGTTGCGGTGGATGCGGAACAAACTGAGATGGAAAAGTCCTCGATTGTCAAAGTGGGAGATCAGGCGCCGGTTTTTTCCGTCGAGATGCTCAACGGCAGCGTCTTCAACTTATCGGAGATGAAAGGGAAAGTTGTACTGCTTAACTTCTGGGCGACATGGTGCGGCCCCTGCATGCACGAATTTAAACTAATACCGGATAAAATACTAAAACGTTTTGGGGAAAAGACGGATTTTGTTTTTATTCCTGTCTCACGTGGAGAAACACGCGAGATCGTTTCGGAAAAAATGAAGCAATTGAAAAAGTCCGGAATTGATTTTCCGGTCGGACTGGATCCCGATCAAGCGGTTTATCGTTTGTATGCGGAGCGGTATATTCCACGTAATTATCTGATTAATAAGGAAGGAAAAGTTGTTTTTGCCTCCATCGGATACGAGGAAAAAGAGTTTACCCGGCTTACGGATCTGATCGGAAAGTTGCTGGAATAACCCCGAAGGCGGACAGGGGAATGTAAATCATTCAAAATCTTAACTGAAAAAACAAATGGAAGGAACAAGATTAAGTAAAATAGAACGCCTGCTACAGAAAGAACTCAGCGAGCTTTTTCGCAGGCAAACAGCGGTGATGAAAGGGACGCTTGTCTCGGTCAGCCAGGTGCGCGTCAGTCCGGACCTTGGCGTGGCAAAAGTTTATCTGAGCATCTTTCCTTCCGGAAAGGGCGATGAACTGATTGCGTTAATCGAAAAAAATAAAAAAACATTGCGTTACGATCTGGGACAAATCGTGCGGATGCAATTGCGCAAAATCCCCGAACTGATCTTTTATCTGGATGACTCCCTTGATTATGTGGAAAAGATTGACGAACTGCTGAAAAAATAAGAGAGAGATTGAATTTAGCTTTTTACATAGCACGCAGATATCTGTTTGCGAAAAAATCGCATAACGCCATAAATATTATTTCGATGGTATCCGTTTGCGGCGTTGTCGTCGCGACGATTGCCATGATCTGCACGTTGTCGGTGTTTAACGGGTTCAAAGGATTGACTTCCATGCTTTTCGGCGTTTTCGATCCCGAATTGAAAATCATCCCGGTGTCAGGCAAAGTGTTTGATCCGACTACGCCCGCGATGCGGCAAGTCTATGAACTTCCCGAAGTGCTGTATTGTTGCGAGACGCTTCAGGAAAATGCGCTTGTCCGCCACGGCGACCGTCAGGATATTGCTGTCCTGAAAGGCGTTGACACGCTCTTTAATAAATTGGTGGAGATTGATACGGCGATTGTGAACGGAGAGTTTATTTTGAAAAAGGGCGACTTCTCTTATGCCGTAGTGGGGATCGGATTAGCTTCGGCGTTGGGCGTGAATGTGGGTTATACGCAACCGGTGGAAATTTATATGCCGAAACGCACCGGAACCGTTAACCTCGCCAATCCGTCCCTGTCTTTTTTTGTAGAATATGCGTTTGTCGGAGGCGTCTATTACATCAATCAGCCCGTATACGACGAAAGGTTTATGATTGTGTCGATTGACCTGCTGCGTTCCATGCTGGATTATGACAGGGAGGTCTCGGCGCTTGAGCTTAAACTTGCGCCCGGAGCGGAAAACTCGGTGGCGGCTGTAAAAAAGAAAATAGCACAGTTGATTGGAAATGAGTTTATTGTGCAGGATCGGTATGAACAACAAGAACTATCGTTTAATATGATGCAGATTGAGAAATGGGTGACTTACCTGATGCTTTGTTTTATTCTTGTGCTGGCGCTGTTCAACGTTTTAGGGTCGTTGGCCATTTTAATGATCGAAAAAGAAGCGGATATCATCAAATTACGTAATATGGGCGCAAACAGTCGACTGATAAACAGGATCTTTCTTTTTGAAGGCTGGATGATTTCCCTCCTGGGGGCGGTCATCGGCGTCGTACTGGGCATTTTATTGTGCCTGCTTCAGAAATATTTCGGGCTTATCCCGTTGGGAGAAACCGCCGGCGCTTTTATCATTGACGCTTATCCTATCGAAATAGAATGGACGGATGTGTTGACTGTTTTTGCGACCGTTCTTGCCCTTGGTTTTCTGGCCGTTCTGTATCCGGTGCATTATCTGGGCGGCAAATGGCTTCATAAAACGGCCGCCGTCTGCCTGCTGTTGCCGCTGATGACGGGTTGCGGCGTGAAAAATAAGGCCCCGGAAGCCGATGACAGGAAAGAGATCACCGTGACAATCGATCCTCTCCGTTATTTTGCCGAACAAATCGCCGGCGATCATTATACGTTCTTTTCGATGCTTCCGGTCGGTCAAAGCCCGGAAACCTACACGCCCTCTCCCCGCGAGATGATAAGAGCCGGGAAAGGGACGGCCTGTTTCCATCTGGGACAGCTCGGATTTGAACAGATGCTGGTTCATTCCATCCACGAAAACAATGCCGACATGCGCCCGTTCGATCTATCGGAAGGCATGATTTTCCATGAAGGCAGTTGCCACGCGCATGACCATAACGGCCATGATCATGATCCGCATATATGGACTTCCTTTGAAGGCGCCAAAGTGATCTCCGGAAATATACTGAAGGCGCTTACCGTTTTAGATAAAGAAAATCAGGCCTGTTATCAATCCAATTATAACCGGCTGATCCAGCGCCTCGATTCGTTGGAGGAAGCGTTGCATGACCGGCTGGACAATCTTTCGTGTCGGAGTTTCGTCATTTATCATCCGGCCCTGACGTACTTTGCGGAAGAGTTCGGGCTGATACAACACAGTATTGAAAAGGATGGCAAAGAGCCTTCGCCCGCTTTGTTGAAAAACCTGATCGAAGAAGCCCGCGACGAGAAGATCGGCGTTGTATTTGTGCAAATGGAGTTTGATCGGAAACATGCCGACCAGATCGCCCGCGCAATCGGTGCGCAAACGATCGTGATCAATCCGTTGGATTATCAATGGGACAAACAGATGGAAGTCATCGTAAAAGCCTTGCTCGAAAATGGAAAAGCTGATTGAAATAAAGCATGTTTCGGTTGTGTACGATACGAAACCTGCACTGAGGGATGTCTGCCTTGATATCTGGAAAGATGATTTTCTTGGCGTAATCGGGCCTAACGGAGGGGGGAAAACCACGCTGTTGAAAGCGCTGCTGGGTCTGATGAGACCTGCCGCGGGAGAGATCTCCTTTTTTGACGGTGGGAAGAAAGTGCCTTCGTTAAAGATCGGGTATCTGCCGCAGATTCATCCGATCGACCACCATTTTCCCATATCCGTACGCGAGGTGATCGCTTCCGGACTGGCCGGAGAAAAGCCCCGGTTTCGTGATTTTACCGCCTCGCAGAAAAAACGCATCCATGAGCTTATGCTTCAAATGGGACTGGAGCCGTTAGCCGGACGCGCCATCGGGGAGCTTTCGGGCGGGCAGTTGCAACGCGTCCTGCTGGCGCGCGCGGTTGTTTCGCAGCCGCAGGCGCTGGTTCTTGACGAACCGAATACGTATGTGGACAAGAAGTTTGAGACCCATTTTTACGAATTGCTCAAAGAGATCAACCGGAAAACAGCCATCATACTCGTCTCACACGACGTGAGCACTTTGCTTTCGATGGCAAAGAATGTGGCGCACGTAAACGAGACCCTTCATTATCATCCCGGAGCGGACTTGTCCGGCGACTGGCTGAATGAAACCTGCGCCTCTCCTCCCATGCCGTTTGCCGGGCACGACGATCGGCCTCGCGGAACGTAAAAAAACAGGAGGTTCACGGATGAAGAGGGCCGTTGCACGGCAGCGATGCGTGTAAATTTTTAAAACGAACGATACGAACAGCATGGTATGGAAGCGCAAAAACGTATATTGATAACGGGGGCGAGCGGTTTTATCGGGGGATACCTCGTAAAAGAAGCGCTGAGCCGGGGTTATGAAGTCTGGGCAGGCATACGTCCGCACAGTTCCCGGGCGTATCTGCAGGATGAACGGATCCGGTTCATTCACCTGCGATACGATTCGGAAGAGGCGCTTACCGCACAACTGCGTGAGATCGTTTCGTCTGTCGGAGCGTGGCATTATGTCATCCATAATGCCGGTATCACAAAAACACTCCGGGCGACCGATTTTTATCAGGTCAACGCTTTCCACACACATGTCTTAATCGAAGCGCTTGCCGCTGCGGACTGTAAGCCGGAGAAATTTCTGCTGATGAGTAGCCTTAGTAGTTACGGGCCGGTAAATGAATACTCTTTCAGGCCGATCCGCATGGACGACATCCGGAATCCCGCCTCCGTTTACGGAAAAAGTAAATGGGAAGCGGAACTGTTTGTGAAAGCCCAGACTTATTTTCCCTATATCATCCTGTTACCGACCGGCGTTTATGGGCCAGGGGACAAAGATTATCTGATCGAAATAAAAAGTATCCGCTCCGGAATTGATTTGAAAATCGGCCTGAAACCCCAACAGCTTACGTTTATTTATGTGACGGATCTTGCCGTTGCCGCTCTTATGGCGCTCGAGAACAGGAACGTCCGAAATACCTCTTATTTTGTTGCGGACGGAGATGTGTACACGGATACGGATTTTGCGCAGCTTATCAGGAAATTGCTGGGTAAAAAAATGATGATAAGCCTTCGTATACCTTTCTGGATGTGTTACGCAGCCTGCGTGTTTTCCGAAGCGTTTGGCCATCTGACAGGCAAGGCCATGACGCTTAATACCGATAAATACTCTATTCTCAAACAACGCAACTGGATTTGTGAGACGGAAGCGATCCGGCAGGAACTTGGCTTTGTGCCGCGGTATAACCTGAAAGAAGGTTTGGAAGAAACCATTCAATATAGCCGGAGACACAACTTGTTGTGATAAAAATTTCCGGCGATTGGGGGTGTTTCGGATAAGATTAGGGGGCGCTTCGGATAAAAATCATAGAGATTGCAAATTATTGGAGAATGAGAAGCAAAAAAATGAAGCATAAATTTGCTTATAATTAGATAGTTGTAATTTTTATGCAAGAAACAATGAAAAAAAAAGAAAAAATTCTTGCATGATAAAAAAAAGATGCTTATCTTTGTCCATAATTAGGAAGAAGGATAATTAAAGTTTGGCATCGCATTGTCATCATCCTTTAAAAATCTAATTTTCATGCTGAAAGCCGATTGTGTGAACGTGTTTATTTATTCCACTCACACAGATAGGGCGATTGGCGATACGCCTGAAAAGGCGTGGTTAAATTTGGCTTCTATGTGGGAAACTCGAGTTATACTCGGGTACTTAGAGCATAATGCTAAACGTTATTCATTATTCATTACTGAAAATCCCCGAACGTGAGTTCCGGGGTTTTTTTTTGTGATTTACATCACCACAATTTCGTAAATACCGGGCAACCCGTCGTATGTGTTCAGCGTCAGCCGCACTTTGGACGCAGTCGTCGGAGGGAACGTCACCACGATCTTTTTA
>JAIRSF010000234.1 GCA_031255595.1 Tannerella sp. | reverse complement strand
TTTACATCTTTATCCGTTACCGTTTTAAACTCGCCATTATAATAAGCATTTACTTTGAACTCAGGGATGTAAGAATTGATAATTGGTGTCATAATTTTAAATATTAATTTTTATGTTTTTATTGAACTCGATACAAAATTACAATTAATACAATTATGGGCAAAATTTTTCATGTTAAAAAATATTTCATTGCACATATACAGGGTATTACCGGCATTGCATCCCCACAGGGCGAGGTTCAGCAGTAACCGGGTATAACTTGAATACCCACTCGTGGAATCCGTTCTGCCGGATAATCAATCAGGAGATTACGATCTATCGGGAAACACGAACAATTGCCGGATATCACAAAAACTATAAAATAACTAAAAAAAGGCGGTTATTTTAATTTCCGATTGTATCTTTGTCAACTAATTGAAACAAATAAAAAGAATAAGGAGAATCAAAAATGAACCAATTACTGTTTTTACAAAATCTCGGTGCGACCGAAATCATTATTATTGCATTTGTTATCCTGTTGGTATTCGGGGGCAAAAAGATTCCTGAGCTGATGAAAGGTTTGGGTAAAGGAATCAAAAATTTTAAAGAAGGCGTGAAAGGCATTGAAAACGACATCAATGCAGACGATACAACAACGAACAATACGGGAAAATAAGGCATAAGTATGTCGCAACAACAGGAGGAGATGTCTTTCTGGGATCACCTGGAAGCGTTACGTTGGACATTATTTAGGAGCGTTATAGTACTTATAATCTTTACTATAACGGGATTTGCTTTTATGCATGAGATATTTGATGCCGTCATTCTGGCGCCAACGCGGTCGGACTTTATTCTGTACCGCGTACTATGCGAACTAACAACGGCAATTCCTTTCTTAGATGATTTCTGCGATGAAAATTTTCACGTACATATATTCAATGTAAAATTAGTATCTCCGTTTTTCATTTCTTTGTCTACTTCCTTCTGGTTGGCCCTGTTAATCACATTTCCGTACCTTGTTTTTGAGGTTTGGAAATTCGTAAGTCCGGCATTATATGACTACGAAAAGAAAAATGTACGTTGGGCATTTTTCTTTGGGACGATTATGTTTTTCGTTGGATGCGCGGTAAGTTACTTTTTTGTTTTTCCGATGACATTACGTTTTCTTGCGACTGTCCATATAAGCGACGCCATAGAAAACCAGTCCTCGCTGGAATCTTATATTGACATGTTCATCATGTTGATTTTCATCATGGGGATCGTATTTGAAATGCCTTTGGTTTCGTGGTTGCTATCCAAATTGGGTTTGTTGACCCGCGCGTTTTTTAACAAATACCGCCGCTATGCCATTGTCGGACTATTAGTTGCAGCCGCGTTTATCACTCCAAGTAGCGACCCTTTCACGCTCGGATGCGTATTTTTCCCCTTATACGGATTATACGAACTAAGCGCGTTTTTCGTTAAAAAGGCGCCGAAAAACGACGACGATACCGGAGCGGAAATAGTTAAGTATGATGAATCATAACGAAAAAAACAAGTGAAAAAAAATTCGGGTAAAATAACTCCCAAGATCCGGAAGCGGGTAAATATCATCCTGTGGAGCTGTTTCGGATTATCAATATTGGGCGCAACGCTTATATTTACAGCCATTGCAAAAGGACATATCGGATACGTGCCTTCGGTAGAGTCATTGGAAAACCCGATAGACCGTTACGCATCACAGCTTATTTCGGAAGACGGCGTCATGCTCGGAATTTATTCGTACAGTAAGGATAGCCGGATATTCGTGAAATACAGCGACCTGTCGCCGGGGCTGGTACATGCGCTTATCGCGACGGAAGATAACCGGTTTGTGAAACACAGCGGGATCGACGTCAAAGGTTTGGTACGCGCCGTAGTGAAACGGGGAATCCTGATGCAGAAAAGCGGGGGAGGCGGAAGTACGATCACGCAACAATTGGCCAAACAGTTGTTTTCACCAAGTGCGGGCAGCGTCGTCGAACGGATATTACAAAAGCCGATCGAATGGGTGATCGCCGTACGGCTTGAAAAATATTATACCAAAGAGGAAATCATCAATATGTACTTCAACAAATTTGATTTCCTTTATAATGCCGTAGGTATCCAATTAGCCGCACGCACCTATTTTAATACTACCCCGGGAAATCTGAAAATCGAAGAGGCGGCGACGCTGGTCGGCATGTGTAAAAATCCCTCTTATTATAATCCGAAAAAGTTTAGCGAACGGGCAAAAGGACGTCGCAATACGGTGCTGGGACAAATGAAAAAATACGGATATCTCGATAAGGCGACCTGCGACTCCTTATGTCAATTACCGTTGGAACTGAATTTTACCCGCATTGACCATAAAGATGGAGTGGCGCCCTATTTCTGGGAATATATGCGTCAGACACTTACCGCAAAGAAACCCATCCGTAAAGATTACCCCTCATGGCTACAACAAAAATTCGAGGAAGATTCTATTTCCTGGGAAACAAATTCCGTTTACGGATGGTGCAACAAAAACACAAAAGCAAACGGTCAACCGTATGATGTTTATACCGACGGACTGAAGATTTATACGACTATAAATTCGCATATGCAGCAATATGCGGAAGATGCCGTAAGAGATCATCTGAGCAAAACTTTACAACCCTCTTTTTTCAAAGAGAAAAAAGGAAAAAAGTACGCTCCTTTCACCTTTCCCTACACCGTTCCCGATAAAGAAAAGGAAAGACAGATTAATGAAATACTGAATCAAGCGGTCAACCGGTCGCACCGCTACAAAGCGATGAGAGAAGCCGGGGCAAACGAAGAGGAAATAACACGCGCGTTCAAAACAAAAACGGAAATGTCCGTCTTCAGTTGGGAAGGAATGAAAGATACGATCATGACCCCGCTCGATTCCATCCGGTATTATAAAAGTTTCCTGCGTACTGCGTTTATGGCGATGGACGCCCATACCGGACACGTGAAAGCTTATGTGGGAGGAATCAACTTTACGTATTTCCAATACGATATGGTAACGATGGGCCGGCGGCAGATCGGTTCTACAATGAAACCGTTCGTTTATTCTTTAGCGATGACCGAAGGGTTTACGCCCTGTGATAAGATGCTCCACGTGCAGCAACAGCTCACAGACGAAAACGGTGAACTCTGGGAGCCTAAAACCTCGGCTCTGAAATGTATCGGAGAAGATGTGACACTCCAATGGGGCTTGCAAAATTCATGTAACTGGGTGACGGCCTACCTGATGAACCGCCTTTCGCCTCCCGCGCTGGAAAGATTGTTACGTTCTTTCGGTTTTAAAGGCCGGATTGATCCGGTGATTGCCATGTGCTTAGGTACGCCGGATATATCCGTATCCGAGATGGTCAGCGCCTATACCGTTTTCACCAACAAAGGAATACGTATCGAACCGATGTATATCACCCACATTGAGGATGCAAACGGGAATACGGTTGCCACATTCACCCCGCAGATGAATGAAGTGTTACCGGAGGATGCGACCTATAAACTGTTAAATATGCTGCAAAGCGTAGTAGATGGCGGTACGGCAGGACGCCTGCGCTGGTCATACGGCTTGAAAGGGCCTATGGGAGGAAAAACAGGCACCACTCAAGACCAGGCCGACGGATGGTTCATGGGTTTTACGCCAAGTATCGTAGCCGGTTGCTGGGTTGGAGGAGAAGAACGTTCTATTCATTTTGACACAATGGAAGGACAAGGTGCGAATGTCGCTTTACCCATCTATGCCCACTTCATAAAAAAAGTCTTTGCCGACAACGAACTGGGATATTCGGAAAAAGAACTATTTGACATTCCGGACGAATACAAAGACCCCTGCACTCCCGGCAAAAAAATGGAAGAC
>JAIRSF010000174.1 GCA_031255595.1 Tannerella sp. | reverse complement strand
GTCCACGAACTTCCCGCCGGTAATCATCGGCTCTATTACCCTGCGCACACGTTCCTCCTTCAACCGCTCAAGCAGGCTGTCGATGTGCGTAGGACGATCCAGGATGATGTTTTGAATGGCACGGTGTACCAATTCCGCCGTCACAGGTTTTGTATAGTCCGATTGCAGGATTTTCACAATCACTTCGCGGGCGATAGCGTTCACCAACCAGGGCTGTCCCTGTGTCTGCTCCCAGACCAACTCTATGGCACGATCCTCGAATAGTTGCCCCGTTTCACCGGTATGCTGCCGGTATAGTTGGATAATATTTTCTTTCGTAAAATTCCGGATCGTCAAGGCTTCCGTAATGATATTGAACGGGCTTGCACTGCCAAGTGCTTCACTGTCGGGACGAACGCGGGCTTTGTAATCGCGGATATTGCGCACGCCGACCAAAGCGACGGAATGAACAAAAGGCACAGCACTCCGATTATTATAGCCGTCTCGCAACTGTCGCAAAAAAGAGATCAACGTGCCTTCGCTCAGGCAGTCGGCTTCGTCGAAAAGGATCACCAGAGGTTTGTCCAATAACTTACAGAACCGCGTGAGCGAAGTTTTCAGCACGCCGGTGAAATTTTCGTAATCCGCATTTTTGGCAAATTCTACGCTGTGAGGAATATCCATTTCTTCTATTTTGTTTTTGAGATTTCTAACAGTTTCCGGTATACCTATTTTCGCTTCAACAATGCCCTGTACGCTTTCCATCGAATAGTACAGCGCATAATATTTCCCGCCGGCGTTCAGCCTGTCTGCCAGGTCCTGCAGGTACGTTGTTTTTCCGCTTTGGCGTGCGGCGTGAATTACGAAATACTGTTCCTCATCAATCAACTGTTCCACACCTTTCAGGCGTGTGACGGCCTCTATCATGTAATGCTTTATGCTGTTACAAGGCCCTGCTATGTTAAAGAATCTCATCGTTGCCTGTTTTTAATAAGTTTTGAAATAATGATGTAAAGATCATCATTATTTTCAATTTGCCAAAATGATCCGCGTTTTTTATTGAAGTGAAAATTAAATAGAAATTAGAAGTCAGAAGTTAGAAGTTAGAAGAAGTTCCCATTATTCATTATTAACTATTAACTATTAATTATTCACTATTCACTATCCAATATCCAATATATAGTTGCGGGCTAAGGCATTAAAGGTTTCTACTTGTTGCTGTTCCCAGGATTTGTCTTTTCCTGTTTCTTTGGCTATGATGGACGCCACTTCGGGCGCTACTTTTACGGCGGCTTTGGCGTCGAGAAAAAGCAACCGGACTCTCCGCGCCAGTACATCTTCGATCGTTATCGCCATCTCTTTCCTGACGGCCCAGACGACGTGCGCTTTCGTAAATGTGAATCCTTCACATAATAATTGTGCGTTGGATGCATCTTCTTCTATCAAGCGGTTGATGTATTGTATATCACTGCCGTAGACGTAATCCCATTTGTCCGTATCGACGTTTTTCATGTATCCATGCTGTTTCAAATCCCGGGTGACACAAGCTTTATACGGCAGGTTTGCCATGTTTATCGCCTGGTTGACGGCGTCTTCGGCCATTTCGCGATATGTAGTCCACTTTCCGCCTGTGATAGTCAGCAAGCCTGTGGGCGACTTATAGATCTTATGGCTTCTGGAAATTTCTTTTGTTTTTTTAGAGCCGGTATTGTCGGGAGCCGCCAAGGGCCTCAAACCTGCAAAAACCGACAATACATCTTTTCGCGCCGGTTTTATGTCCAGGTATTCCCCCGCCTGATCCAATATGAAACGGATTTCTTCTTCCAGGGCCTTCGGTTCCAAAGTGTCTTCATCTAAGGGAGTATCCGTTGTTCCGAGTACTACTTTACCATGCCAGGGCACGCCGAAAAGCACTCTCCCGTCTTTCGTTTTGGGGATCATCAAAGCAGAATCGCCGCCCAAAAATTTTGAATCGACAACTAAATGAACTCCCTGGCTTGGCCGTACCTTTTTTTTGCTTCCGCCGTCATTCAGTTTTATGATGTCGTCAACAAAAACTCCTGTGGCATTGATCACCGCATGCGCTTCTATCTCGAACCGGTCGCCTGCCAACCGGTCGGCCGCTGCTACTCCTTTTATCATTCCCGCCCCGTTCTTCAATAAACGCTCCACCTTCATGTAATTCAGGCAAAGAGCTCCATGATCGATTGCTGTCTGCGCCAAAGTGATTGCCATGCGGGCGTCGTCGAACCGGCAGTCGTGATACAGGACTCCTCCTTTCAGGTTCTCCTGTTTCAGCGCCGGAATCTCTTTCCGGACGGTTTTACGGCGAAGCGGCAACGAACGCCCCAATCCAAGACGTCCCGCCAAAAGGTCGTAAACAGACAATCCTATCGTATAAAAAGGCTTTTCCCACCACTTGTAATTTCCAATGATAAAACGCATATCCTTTACGAGGTGCGGCACATTCCGCCGCATGCGTCCCCGCTCATGAAGCGCATGAACCACCAGTCCGATATCCCCCTGTGCCAGGTATCTAACTCCGCCATGTACCAATTTTGTACTCCTGCTCGAGGTGGCCTTCGCAAAATCATGTTGCTCCAATAATAAAGTGGAAAAACCGCGGGAAGCGGCATCTACCGCAATACCTAACCCGGTAGCGCCCCCACCTATCACCAAAATATCGAAAATACCTTTTTCTTTTATTTTCCTTATCTGCTCTTTTCTTTCCATTTTTTCGCTTTTTTATTGCCAATACAAAGAAAAAGCAAAAAATCGAAAAATCAAAAAAAACGCACTTTTTTTTTGATTTAGAGAAAAAATTAATATTTTTGGTTCGTAAAACCATGTTAATATATTATTGTATGAGTAGCATTGCAGAAAGGCATAAATATATACTTGACACATTGCAGAAAGAAGGGTTTCTGAAAGTAACGGATGTTGCTAACGCATTAAATGTAACGACCGCGACGATCCGCAATGATTTGAAATTTCTGGAAGAAAAGAAACTTCTTTTCAGGACGCACGGGAGTGCAAGCGCTATTAATCCGCATACCATCGATTTAAAGCTGATGGAAAAGGAAAAAATAAAAATAAATGAGAAAAAAAAGATAGCAGAGGTGGCATACAAACTGATCGAAAAAAACGATTCGATTATTGTAGGCGCCGGTTCATCCGTTTTTGCCCTGGCGGAACAAATCAAACCGGTAGACCAGTTGACCGTAGTAACGGCATCGTTGAAAGTTTCGATCCTGCTGAATGAATATCCCAACACCCATGTGATTCAATTGGGCGGAACGATCCGTAAAAATTCGGTTTCGGTAATCGGCGATTACACGTCGCGTTTCTTTGACGACGTCACCTGTTCGAAAGTGTTTCTCGGTGTAGACGGTATTGATACCGAATTCGGCATCACAAACTCGAACATCGAAGAAGCACAGTTGAATAAAAGAATGATAGACGCATCCCTGAAAACGATTATTCTGGCCGATTCTTCAAAATTCGGAAAAAAAGGGTTTGGGCGGATCTGTAACCTGGACAGGGTGGATATTATCGTGACGGATTCGGGCATCACCGATTCGATGGCCGGGATTATAGAGAACTTCGGTATTAAATTAATAATAGCCGATGTTTGACTGCCGGCGGAAGCACCCCCTCCGGTAACACTGGAACGGCAAACCCACACACACTCCTCAATTGTGCATCGAAACAATCAGTTTGTTTTTCGACGGCATGAAGCGAAATACATAATCTTCGGGCCTATTCCCTTGTTTTATGCTTCCCACCTTACATTTTACCGTATAATGGTGGTTACGAAATTCCGCATCAATCCGCTTCTCTCCGAACGATCGAAAGGGCAGTTCCGCTCCTTGCGCCGTTTTCAACTCAAACATCCAGTTGAAATCCTTTTCTTCCGGTTTGCATGACACCTCGAAACGGTCGTCATGAAAAACAATGTCGAAAAGATTTTCTTTCTCATCTTTACATATTACCTGCAATACGCCTTTTTTCGCCTCTTTTACAACCGGGTCTTTAAAATATATTTCCGAAGCATGCCCATCCTTGTCTATACGCATGATCCGCAAGCCGGCCCGGTCGTCGGATGTACTCCACAGGAAACCGTCGACTACCGGAAGCGTATAATAGAAAAACCGGTTGCCAACGCCTGCTGTGTGGAAATATTCCGACTCGAAGGTTTCGTCAAACAGGTGAACGTCGCGAAAACGGAAGCTTTTACCCTCCCACAGCAAGTTGGCGCGATAGTAACGGCTGTTGAACCAAACCGTTTTACGGCCCTTGTTGCGTATATCCGTAAGCGCCGTAACCGCTGTCGGAGGCGTATGCCGAAATTGCTCCTTAAACCATAAACCGGACGTTTCCAGCGTTTCTATTCTTATTTTTTGAGCCCTCCTCAACGAATCAAACAAAGGAAATTGCATCTCTAATCCTTTCTGCATCCCGTTCCAGGTAAAAGAGTTTTCCTGTCCGGCCTGTGCATAACCGAAAGCAAGACAGGGCTGGTCAATCATCGATTCAAGAAAATAGTTAACCCACTCTTTATTCATCCCGGATTCACGATACACCGGTTCCAGTGAAACGACGCCCTGGCTTCTTCCGCCCAAACCGGTATCATACTGGTAAATCGGATCACTTCCCAACATGCGGAAAACCGGTACCGGTATCTGGTATTCGTCCGTTTGGGCAGGCATATAAGCGTTTGCACGACTGGGATAATAAGCCTGGTTCCAATAGCCTCCCCATAAAGTATAACCATCCGTTCCGATCTGGTCTTTACAGTTGCACGACGCTACGATTCCATATTTCTCGTACATGTAGGCCAGCGTATAAGAATCGATAAACCAGGAACCTGCGGATTTCGGATATTTGCCATATATTTCCCGGAACTTCGACATATAAACATCCACCAACCGTTCGCGCTCCTGTGGCGTATATCCTGTTGTGAAAGCGATGTTTGCATGCGAAACCCACGAATGTTCTCCCCGCCATTGAATCCCTGCCGCTTCCACATGAGGTTGCGTGATTTCCCACCAGGCGCCTATTTCGCAATCCGGTTTTAACTGCGTCTTCATCAGTTCCTGATAAGCAGGGTTGATTAAAGCATCGTACTGAAACAGGAACGTAGCCGGGAAATTATATTTATTCACCAACTTTATCTGCTCCCGAACCGTTTCAAACAAAAGGCTGTCCGAATTTTCCAAACGATAATCCGTCTGACGGATAAAATGAATGATATTAACAATTCTCGGAGCCTGTTCTTCCTGTACGCTACGATTAGAAGAACTGCTACACCCCGTATGGCTTATGACACAGCAGCAGAAGCATACAGACAGAAAATGTACGTGATTAAAATTCATAAAATCAATATTTTAAATTCAAAAATAAGATAGCCGGTTATTTACTCATCATACCCGAAACATAAATAACCGGCTAAAGTTACAAAAAAATCGAATTAAACCCTAATATTTGCTGATAAATACGGATAATGGGACAAATATACAAATTTGTTCCGTCAAATCAAGTTAAAGTAAAAAATGCATCCGATATTTTTGTAACGGGGAGAGCATGAGGCTCACCGCAAACCATCTTCTGCACAGGCAGGATCGCCGGATTGTCTATGTCATGGGACGCAGGGTTTTACCGGAGATTCGAGAATGTTAAAACCGTATGAAAAAAAATAAGGGATTATCTTCCCGGACAACCCCTTACCCTCTTTTTTCATCTATAAATTCTTGATCTCCTCCTCGCTGAGGCCGGTGATATCCATCACTTTTTCAATACTGTCGCCGTATTTTAAAAGTTTCCTTGCCGTTTCTATCTCCTTTGTCTTTGCAACTTTTTCAAAAACAAGATCCGATAGCTGGGTAACTCCTTTCAATAACTTGAAATTACCGATATGCCCTTTTAAATTGAGGCCGCAGAAGATCGATTTTCTTTTATGTGCCGAAATATAATAGATAGCCGCAAGCAAGATTGCTGTTAACAGACGTATATCGTAAGGCGAATCTTCAAACATCTTTGTATAACGTTCCGTCAGAACATTAACCGCATCTTCCTGATCCTTGGCCAGTGTATCGAGAAAATCCGAATCTTCCGTTATCTGCCATGCAAGAATTTGCTGGATGGCTTTCTTTTTCCAGACAATATCCAGCACAGATTCGAGGGCTTCCTGATAAGATTCTTTGGTTGCTTCGTCATGCTTACTCTCTGTGAAAAGTTCAAGCCAATAATCGTACCGGCTGAGGAATTGTTCAATAATATCATTGACATCCCTGAACCGTTTATTAATCGTTATCGGATTAATTTTCGAATAATCGGAAATCAGGTTTAAAGATATATCTGTAAACCCTTTTTCTTT
The DNA here is from genome assembly GCA_031255595.1 of Tannerella sp. Taxonomy (GTDB): domain Bacteria; phylum Bacteroidota; class Bacteroidia; order Bacteroidales; family Tannerellaceae; genus Tannerella. The sequence continues at coordinate 1,493 of JAIRSF010000174.1, read as the reverse complement.
TACAATCTGAAGCACCGCATCAAAGATGCTTTTCTTAATCTCTACGTTTGTCCGTCTGTTGCGTTTTTCTTTATTAGCAGCGGTTTCTAATTCTACATTACCCATAATGTTTCCTTTCTTATTTATTAATAATTGATCTAAAAAGTCTGTAAATTCTGCCATAACCATGGAATTGAATTTTGATTTTTTTTCTTGCCGTACAGATTCGTTCGTATCTGCCGGCACGCGGCTATATCCCGGCAAACATCAACCGCTTCATTTGTTTTGAAGCCTGCTTTTGCCGGGAAAGACATTTGTTCTCCCTTTTTGTTCAGATAAGGATATTGTCCGCCAAAAGTTTTCCTGAATCCGGAATACGGTTCATACATCAACTCACACAAATTCATCCAACCCCAAATAAAAGCCTTTTCCACTACGTTACGATTCATTCTCTTTACGGCATAAAAACATTGCAAAGCCGATACACAATATTTATAAAACAAAAACAAATATCTTGCCCATAATAAATTGCCCGGCTGTGCAAAAAATTATTTTTTGATTGTCCGGTAAACGGCATTAAACGACTCCGCTAATTTATCCGCATCAATTCCCTCTGTGAGAATAATACTGCCGTAAGAAAAACCGGAATATAATTTATGGAAGATATTTGCGTATATATCTACATCCGTATTTTTAACCACCTCTCCTTTCAAAACGGCAGACTTTATGACTTCTTTCCATAGCGCCATTTCCGTTTCCTCCTTTTCGATAGCGATCTTTATATATTCGGGATAAAAATAAACGGCCTGGTTAGCTATATTGATATACGCGAAATCCGCATTTTTTACACCCAGGCTATTCATCTGCTCTTTATTCAGTTTTACCTGCTCAATAAAACTATGAATAAAGGACGACAAGGTTGTCTTGTCGCAATTCAGGATCATCTCCTGATTGAAGATATACTTATCCAACACTTTCTGAAACAAGTGTTCTTTATTTTTCATATAATAAAAGATCGATCCGCGTGTTAATTTCGTTACTCGCTCCAGATCAGACACTGTTACTTGTTCATACCTTTTCCAGGCAAACAACTTAAAGGACTCTTTTAAGATAAAATCTTTTGTATCCGGTTTCATTTTTATTCTCGTTATTTTTTTTCACTATGCAAAAGTATTAAAAATTTCTCTATTAACCCCTAACAAAACGGAAAATTTGCTCATAGTAAAGTACGCAACCCCCCGACTTCCCTCTAAATATCAGGGAAGTCGGATGGTTGCACCATATTGCCTGAAGCGTTCGGTTCAGGACTAATTTTTATTCGAATATAGAATGGTATAGATGTTTATCTGACATTATTTTGCAATAGTTTGAGAAATATGTTTAAATTTGCCGTGTTCGTGAACGGAAATTTTGTTATTTAAGTTAATTGGCAAATAGCTATAATCTAATAAAGTATATGCTTCGAGAACAAGAAAATAAAGATGCTGTTTTTTCGGAAATGTACGTGCGTTATT
>JAIRSF010000227.1 GCA_031255595.1 Tannerella sp. | reverse complement strand
TTATTTTTATTATGAAAGTACAATCATCCCCTGCAATGCCTGTTCACATAATAGACAGACGTTTATAACACAGATCAGGGCAGATCGTTACCACAGCCGGTTATTGTTATCAAAAAGTTCTTTGAGGGCGACCTGTTGTTTTTTTGTCAGTATTTTGACAGAAAAACTGTTTTCGTGGCGTTTCAGACAATGGAAATCCGATCCGGCATAATTATAGTATCCGCATTTCAACAGTTTTTCGGCTTTCTCTTTTGCATAATTTCCATATGCACCTGCCAGAGAGAAGATGTTTAGTTGAAATGATATGTTTTGTTTTTTCAGGTACGTATAATCACGTTCCTCCATATACCGGTAACGTTCTGGATGAGCAAGCACCGGCGAATATCCGTCTTCCTGTAAATTGATAAGTAGCCGCATAAAATCTATCGGCGGAAACATATAGGAAGTTTCGACTAACACCTGCCGGTCGGCGTAGGTGATCAACCCTTCCTTCTTATGTTCTTCAAATGCCGCCTCGAGCATATATTCGGATCCGAGTTTTAATTCGGGAATGTCTTCTACCTGTTCATCTTCAAGGCGTTTAGTGAAGGCATTGAATTGTTCCGTCAGGTAGGCCCGCGTATTTTTCTGCAGATCGGACATTACATGAGGCGTCAGGTAAATACGGCGTATCCCTTTGTCTTTCAGCCAGTGCAACACTTTGACGGACTCGTCGTAAGTGTCTATCCCGTCGTCAACACCCGGAAGCAGATGGCTGTGAATATCGGTTATACCGTATAACAATCCGGATCTAATGTATGATTTTTTTGTTTTAAACAATTTCACCTTTTGCCGCTACTTTTTTATTTCTCTTTATCATTTCCATAGCCATAACCATAACCGTAACTATACCCATATCCATAACCATAACCGAGTCCCGATCCGACTCCGTTTAAAATGACAGCCATATTTTTCAGTTTTTCATCCCGGTGGAACTGTTCTATTTCAGGCAGCAAACGGCGGTTCATCTTTCCGGCGCGTATGACATAGAGCGTAAGATCCGTTACGCGATTTGAGATCATCGCATCGGCCACCATTCCGGCCGGAACATTATCTATGACAATGTAATCGTACATTTCACGCAGTTCTTTGATTAATTCGTCCAAACGCGGACTTAGAAGCAACTCGGCCGGATTTGGGGGTTCCGGGCCGGAACGTATGATATCTATATTCGGATATTCCTGATCTTGTATGATGAGTGATTCTACGTTCACCACTATTTTAGATAAGTAACTGGTTAAACCGACATCATAGCCTGCAATATTTTTACGTGTATCAACGCCTCTACCTAATGTACCTTTACGGATGTCCATATCAATCAGGATCACTTTCTTTCCCGTCATGGCAAGGCTTACGGCGAGATTGGAAGATACAAACGTTTTACCGGAACCAACATTTGTCGATGTGGTCGTTATCACTTTTATATCATCCAGTTTCACCCGCATAAAATCCATATTGGTACGGATGATACGGAATGCTTCGGAAACCGGGTCGCGTCCGCTTTCCTTAACGACGATATTGGGCATGTTTTTACCCTTATTTTTCATTTTCTTGAACGGAATTTCCCCCAGGAACGGAATAGATAAGATGTTACGCAGGTCTTTTTGTCCGCGGACTGTTATATCGGACAGCAGTATGAAGTAGATAATTAATCCGGGGATTGCAAAGCCGATTAATAATGCGGCTGCCAGAATAATCATTTTACGTGGCTCTACCGGAAAAGTCGCACCTGTGGCGGCGTCTATTATACGGGCCGTCTTTTCGGTGATTGCTTTGCTGATCGCGTTTTCTTCGCGTTTGTTCAACAGGTAGAGGTAGAGTTCTTCTTTTATTTTTTGTTCGCGGCTTATGCTGGTCACTTCCGTTTGCTGCTTGGGAACGGCGGAGATACGCGCCCGCGTTCTTTCCGTACGCGCCTTTACACTGCGCAATTGTATATCCAGATTTACGATCAGGTTGTCCACCGCACGCATGATGTTCTGGCGCATAGCGTTCAGGCTGTTGTTCAGATCCTGAACAACGGGGTTTCGTTCGCTACTGTTATCAATCAGGCGATTCCGTTTGAGCAGTGTTTCGTTATAATTCAAGATCTGTCCTTCTACGTTCATATCGTCTACACCTGTGTTCGAAGGGATTAATTCGGTTCCGGTAGACGGGGTTGCGAGATAATTGCGTATATAAGTGGCCATTGAGCGTTTGTTTTGCAGATTGGAGATCTCCCTGTCCGACTCGCTGCTTTCCTGCAGGGCGATCTGCGCATCGCTCTGGATATCCGTCAACTGGTGCGTCGTCTTATAGGATTGTATTCTTTCGTCTACATAACCAAGTTCCCGCTCAATGATAATCAACCGGTCGTTTATGAAATTTTCCGTATTGACCGCTATTATGTTTTTATCATTGATGGCTTCTTCGTTATAAATGGCAATGATCGTATTCAGTAAATCTTCGGCGCGTTGTGTGGATTCATCTTTAATTGATAGATTCACTACGGAAGTTTGTTTGTCCGCAAGATTCACCATCAGTGCATTCCGGTAGCTGTTGATGACGTCTTTCTGATGGGATTTGGTGACTGTAACCGGCTTTTCGAACCATGTTTCGTTGTACCACAAAGTTGGGGTTGCCACCATCGTACCGACCGGCGTATTCACCGTGTCGTTCATGTTCACAACAACCATCTGATCGGTTTCCAGTCCTTTGGTTTTGAAATCCCAAAGAACGATTTCGTTATTGTGAAGAAGTTTCACTTTGAACGTTAACCATTGTGTGTCTTCAATATTCATGAATGTGAAAGCAACCGGCGTATTGGTATAAAGCTCCTGTGTACGCAGTCCGTCTTTTACGGTGTAGCTTATGTCTAATTTCAGGCGGCGTACGGCTTCTGCCATCAGATTTTGGCTTTTAAATACGATCATCTCATTATAGACGTTACTTTTTCCTTCGAAAAGGAAAAGATCTTGAAACATGGCGGTTTCCGCACTGTTTGTTTTGTCGTCTTTTATAAGAACCGTCGCTCCCCGTTCGTAGATTTGCGGAGCCCACATTAAGTAGACGACGGCGACCGTCATACAGACAATGGTGGAAAGGGCAAACCAATACCAATTTTTGAAAACAACATGGACTATATCACGCAAATTAAGGGAAGAATCTTCTTCTTCTTTTGTGTAAGACTCTCCTTTGTTTATAGATAGTTCGTTCATTTTTTGTTATTTTTTATTTAAACTTATAATAACGCTTGTCGCCGTCAGGATGACGGATACGATCGATAACCAGACGCTTGCACTGTTATTTTGATTTATATTACTTTGTTGAATCTTGCGTTTGTTGGGTTCTACGTAGACGATATCGTTTTGTTGAAGATAGTAACAGGGTGACTTGAATACTTCCGTACTGGAAAGGTCGTGGTAGAGAATCATGCGCGTTCCTTTCGCTTCGCGGATGACGGCTACCCGGTCGCGGCGGCCGTAGATCGTCAGGTCACCGGCCATACTCAGCGCTTCCAGCAGTGTGATGCGTTCACCTGTAATGTTGAAACTTCCGGGCCGGTTCACTTCTCCCTGGACGGACACTTTGAAATTCAGGAAATTAACCGTCACGATCGGATCTTTCAACTGTCCGCTTGTTTTCAGTTTTTCTATGATCATATCGCGCAACTGGTTCCGCGTCAATCCCTCGATATGTAGTTTTCCGAGTATTGGAAAATCAATGGTTCCTTCTTTGTCGACCAGGTATCCTAAAATGCGTTGTTGTCCGTATGATTCTCCTCCTACATAATAGTTTGCTATCGGAAGATTAAACGGCAACGCAGCCTCGGTCGCCCGGCTATTTACCATAATTGCAAGCAGGTCGTCCTGATGAATGTATACTTCATATTTTTCAACATCTTTGTAGGCGGTGTAGTTTCCTGCATCCTGGAAGTAGATTACATCTTTCGGCGTACTGCACGCAGAAAACAGCGCCCATGCAAATAATGCCGGAAGAATCTTTATTATTTTCTCTAATTTGATCATCTTTTTTTCGTTTATATGTTTTTCTCCATAGTAATTGAGAACAACAAAGGTATATTTTTTTTTTCAACTTTACTAATATTAATTATGACACATATGCAATAATTTTATTTTATCCTGTTTGTCGGAGCGACGTTTTCCATATCGACACATACGGTAGCCATCAATTGTTGAATATGCAATAAGAGGTATTTCTTTTTTATTCTGACGATTTTCCCGGATATATTTTTCATAGAACCGGTCAGTATTTCTACTTCATCACCCTTACATAAAGCTTTACCGGAGGCTTTTTTGATAAAGGTTTTGATGGAGTCGATTTCATTCTGACGTATTATAGCCGGTTTCCCGTCGTAAAATACGATTCTGGCAACCCCACAGATTTTGTTCATATACAATATCTCCGATTTTCTGCATCTGACAAAGATGTAGGAGTTAAACAATGGGATATCGACTATTTTGACCCGATCAGACCATACACGTGGCGAGCGATGAAGCGGCAAATAGGACTCAATACCTCTTGTTTTAAGTTTTTCGTCAACGCGTTTTTCGGCCCGCGGCTTTGTATACAGTGCATACCAATTTAATCTTGTTCTGGTTTTTGAATCGTTTTGTATTGTTTCTATATTTAAGTCCGGATCTTTTTCCGCGTTTTCTTCGGATACCTGATATTCTTGATAATCATTCATTTTTTCTGTGATTCAGTTGGATGATTGCTTGGGATGGGATATCGGTCGTGATAAAATCGGCGCCCTGATCGGCCATTTCTTTGATAATGGCGGGATCGTTTATAGTCCATACGTTAACGCCCAATCCCAGTTTTTTTGCCTCTTTAAACCATTGGGGGTTTTTACGCATGACGTTGAAATGATAATCAAGCCCTGCAAATCCCAGATTTTTAAGTTCCTGGGGAGAGAGTTCCCCATTCAGATAGTATACCGGAATTTCCGGCGCCAAGCGTATCAACTCTTTGCCGGCATCAAGACTGAATGTGATAAATTCGGTACGGTAGGTCAGTTTTTTTTCGCGTATCATTTCGACCGAACGACGTGCAGCTTCGCGGTTACGCTCCGGCGTTGCATGGGGCTTGAGTTCAAAAATCAGTTTGATGTCGGATCCGGTTTTGCGTGTTGCTTCCAGAAATTCACGTAAAGTAGGGACACATTCCCCATTGGGCAGTTTTATGTCCATCAGGCGGGAGTACGGGACTTCCTGAATATTCAAGTTGTGGATCGTATTGTCGTGGAATAAGATCAACACGCTATCGGATGTCATATGAACATCAAATTCGGAACCGTAGGCTCCGATTTCGGCTGCACGTTCGAATGAACAGATGGAGTTTTGGGTGGAACCGTATGTCTGCCAATAGCCGCGGTGGGCGATTACTTTCGGCAGATCCTGCGCTACCAACGGTAATGTGACAGCTAAAACGAATGGAATGATTTTTAGTTTATTCATACTAATGATAATATTTTAACAGTTACTTTGATTTTATATCGATTTACGACGTTTTTTCCGGACGCTCTCTTTTCGCGGTGCATTACCTCAGGTCGTTGATGTATGCATCCGGATATTTGTTTTCCGGAAAGGTGAATATTTCATCCGGATGACCGGTTTCTTTTATTTCTTTTATATGGATCGTGTTCTGCACGTCGTTGCTCATCGTTACGACTAATTTGGCGGGTAGCGACGAGCTTTTCTCGATTTGCATTTCGATTTTTTCGATATCGTCGCTCTTTTTCTTCGGCGTCAGCGCAATATCATAAGCCATTCTTGCGTTGGCCGACGTGCTTTCTCCAATATACGATACATTGAAATCCCGCCGGCCGCCTTGCAGCAAGATCATCGGATTGATGAACTGAAGATCGCTTCCTGTGGGTGTCGTGATGTTGACTTCACCGGTTCTCGACACATAACTCCATTGTGTTGTACCGTCGAACCAGGTGATCCCATCCGGAGTCGTCAGCACGAATTTATCCGCTTTGATCACCAGGGTTCCCTCAAAACTTTCGGAAACGCCGTTTTTATCAGACCGTATGTTTGAGGTAAATCGAATATCCATCCCGCTCCACTGTTTGTAGACCCGGGATGTTTTTTCCAGAATAGATTGAGCATCCGCCGCCTGCGCGTATGTTCTGCCGGCTGTTAAAACAAATAACAGCATGAGAATGTATGTTGCGGGGCATACCGATATCTTCATGAAGTAATTTTCTTTTATTTTATGTACTGACATTATATCATGTAAATTAGTCTTGTTTATCCGCCGTTTAACATCATATTTAGTTTTTGTTCCAGCGTATATTCGTCCGCAATGAGCACCTGGCGTCCCTTGTTGCCTTCGATAGGGCCTACGATTCCGGCCTTTTCCAACTGGTCCATCAAACGTCCGGCGCGGTTATACCCTATCGCAAACTTTCGCTGGATAAGGGAAGTCGAGGCTTGTTGCTGCAAGACAATCAAACGGGCGGCTTCTTCAAACAGCGGGTCACGATTGGATAGATCCGTAAAGCCGTTGCCGCCTCCCCCCTGCCCTTCGTCAAATACTTCGGGCAGCTTGTAAGCTGTTTCAAACCCCGGCTGGTTACTTATATATTTGACAATATTTTCGATCTCATCCGTACTCACAAGAGCGCATTGTACGCGGCTTGTGTCATTGCCCTGCGAGAAAAGCAGGTCGCCGCGCCCGACAAGCTTATTAGCGCCCGGAGAGTCTAAGATCGTGCGCGAATCGATCATAGAAGAAACTTTGAATGCTACTCGTGCGGGGAAATTGGCTTTGATCGTGCCGGTAATAATATTGGTCGACGGGCGTTGCGTGGCGATAATCATATGTATGCCTACGGCACGCGCTTTCTGGGCGATCCGGGCGATCGGCATTTCTATTTCTTTGCCGGCCGTCATGATCAGGTCGCCGAATTCATCGATCACTACGACGATATAAGGCATGAATTTATGCCCTTTTTCCGGATTGAGCTGCCGGCTTATAAATTTGGTGTTGTATTCGGAGATGTTGCGCACATGCGCTTTCATCAGCAGGTCGTACCGGTCGTCCATTTCCCGGCAAAGCGATTTGAGCGTGTCTATTACATGACTGAAATCCGTAATGATGGCATTATCCATGTCCGGCAGTTTGGCCAGGTAGTGGCGCTCGATGTCTTCGTAGATATTAAATTCCACCATTTTGGGATCGACTAATACGAATTTCAGTTCCGCAGGATGTTTCTTGTATAATAATGACGCAATGATGACGTTCAAACCTACGGATTTTCCCTGTCCTGTCGCCCCGGCAACCAGCAGGTGCGGCGTCTTTGTCAGGTCGAACATAAAGACTTCGTTGGTAATGGTGCGTCCCAGAACGATCGGCAGTTCATATCTCGACTCTCCGAATTTCCGGGAGGTGACCACCGATTCCATCGATACAATCTGCGGATTCTTATTCGGCACTTCTATGCCGATCGTACCTTTGCCCGGCATCGGCGCAATAATTCGGATTCCCAACGCCGCAAGGCTCAGGGCGATATCGTCTTCAAGCCCCCTGATTTTGGAGATACGCACACCTTTGTCCGGAACGACTTCATAGAGTGTTATCGTCGGGCCTACGGTCGCTTTGATCGATATGATGTTAATACCGAAATCTTCGAGCGTTTTTTTGATACGTTTCTGGTTATCATTCTGTTCGACCATATCGACCTGTTTGTCGGACTGATCGTATTTTTTCAGTAAGTTTATTTCCGGAAAACGATAGCCGGATAAGTCTAAACGCGGGTCGTAGGCGCCCAGTTCGGATTTATCGTACGGCTCATCTTCATCTTTTGCTATTTCGACGGTGAAACCGCCCCTGTCAATATATTCTTCCGGTTTGTTGCCGGAAACGGCGTCTTCGTCGTCTTCCGTTTTTTCATCCTGTTCATCATCTTCTTCCTCCTCATCTTCATCCTCATTTTCTTCGTTTAAGCCTTCTTCATATTCGGATAATCCGCCTTTTTTATGTGTACCGGATGTATCTTTACCGGTGAATACGTTCCCGTCTTTTTTCTTCAGCCTGCCGAAAGATAGTCCGGATTGCAGCACCGACACCGTTTGCCGGCTTATAAATATGGCTATCAGTATAAATCCCGCCAGTAGAATGAGGATTATACCGACATATCCGATATTACCTCGAAGCCATTCCGACAGATTTAAACCATGTAGTCCTCCTAAATGGAAAAACGACAGATTATTCATACCGGAAAACAGGAAAGTCAGCAGCAACGAACCCCAGATTGTTAATATGGAGCAGATAAGGAATCGCCGGAGAAGGTTGATCCGGCAAAGTTTCATCAACCGGAATCCTACCGAACCTATGAAAAAAAGCAGAAAGAAAGAAGGGATGCCAAACCAACGGTCTATGATTATATCCGATATGTAGGCGCCCCGTATACCGGCCCAATTCAAGACAATACCGCTTTTTGAGGCGAGGTCGCCTACAGCCAGATTGCTCACGACACTTTGATCTGCCGCACCGGTAAAAAAATAGGAAATCATAGCGATCCCTATGTAAACCGTAAAAAAACAAATGAGAAGCCCCGTCACAAAATGTACTCTAACACTCATACCGTAATGTTTGACGAATTGGAAAAATGAATGGGTATGTTGTGCTTTTTTGTTTTTTTTGCGTTTTCTTACCATATAAAAATACCTCTCATTGTATAATAGCGGACAAAGATAGAAAATAATTAATAATTGACAATGAACAAACCAAAGTCTTTTTTCACAAAGTAGAAAATAGGCGTTTCGGCAATGCAAAATAAAAGCAAGCTTTCATTTTGTATTGCTCTCAACTTGCACTATATTTGCCCCCTTTCGGAGTGGTTTTAATCATAGGGGTTATTTTAAGATGAAATTTTATCTGCAACTTTTTTGGTCTTTTTTTAAAATCGGCGCTTTTACGATCGGAGGTGGGTATGCGATGATCCCATTGATAGAACAGGAGGTTGTGGGGCGCAGGCGCTGGATTAGCCCCGATGAATTCTCGGAAACGCTGACATTGGCTCAATCGGCACCGGGGCCTGTATCAATCAATTCGGCTGTGTTTGTCGGATATAAGATGCGCGGGATGATGGGTGTTTTAACGGCCGTTCTCGGAACAGTTATTCCTTCGTTTGTTGTTATTCTCGTGATTGCCATGTTTTTTTCAAATGTAAAAGACAATAGGATGATCGAACGTATTTTTGGCGGTTTACGCCCGGCTGTGGTCGCATTGATCGCCGTTCCGGTAGTGAATATGCTTAAAAACAAAGGTTTTGCGTGGAATATTGTTCTGATTGCCGTTATGGCCGCTGTTGCCGTCGCCTGGCTGAAGATTTCACCTGTTCTTGTTATTATGATCGCCGGCGCCGGGGGAATTATTTATTATCTGATTACGAAGAAATATGATTGATATTTATTGGCAATTGTTTTATACGTTTTTTAAGATCGGCCTGTTCGGGTTTGGCGGCGGCTACGCCATGTTGTCTATGATACAATATGAAGTGGTAGAAGCGCATCGATGGCTGACAACCGGTGAGTTTACGGATATTATTGCCATATCCCAGGTCACACCCGGCCCTATCGCCATCAACAGCGCTACATACATAGGCTATGCGGCTACGGGAGGCTCTGTGCTGGGATCTGCGATCGCTACTTTTGCCGTATGTCTGCCGTCGGTTATCATCATGGCGTTGGTTTGTCGCTTTTTCACGCTTTTCAAAAAAAACAGATACGTCATGGCAGCGATGTCCGGCATGACTCCTGCCGCTATAGGGCTGATTGCCGCAGCCGCCATCATGTTGATGAATAAACAGAATTTTACGGATTATGCCGGCGTTTTGATTTTTATTGGTACATTTGCGCTCTCTTATTTTTTCAAATGGGGGGCGATACGCATTATTATCCTGGCGGCAGTCGTGGGATATCTGGTATACTGAAAAGCCGCAGTTACACTGCCGGGGGGACGGTATCTTTTGATGTGGATTCAAATATATATAATTAATGTAATAATACAGAGGCAAAGATGAAAAAGCAGAAAAGAAACACAATTTGCATACAGGGAGGCTGGAAACCGAAAAACGGAGAGCCGCGTGTGTTACCTATTTATCAGAGTACAACATTTAAGTATACGACAAGTGAGGAAATGGGGCGATTGTTTGACCTGGAAGCATCCGGATACTTTTATACACGCCTGCAAAATCCGACAAATGATTTTGTTGCGGCCAAAATAGCGGAACTGGAAGGCGGTGTGGCTGCCATGCTTACTTCTTCGGGGCAAGCGGCTTCTTTCTACGCTTTGTTTAATATTTGTGAGGCGGGCGATCATTTTGTTTGTGCATCCGAAATATACGGAGGCACTTTTAACCTGTATGGTGTAACGATGAAAAAGATGGGGATTGATGTGACGTTTGTCAATCAGGACGCTTCGGAAGATGAGATACAGGAAGCCTTTCGTCCGAACACAAAAGCCGTATTCGGCGAAACGATAGCCAATCCGGCCTGCGCTGTTCTGGATATCGAAAAATTTGCCCGCATAGCTCATAAAAACGGTGTCCCCCTCATTATTGATAATACGTTTCCGACGCCTATCAACTGCCGCCCGTTTGAATGGGGCGCCGATATCGTGACACATTCCACTACCAAATATATGGACGGGCATGCAATGGCCGTCGGTGGAGCCATCGTCGACAGTGGCAATTTTGAATGGGACAGGTATAAGGATAAATTTCCGGGCCTGACTACGCCCGATGCTTCTTATCATGGCATTACCTATACGGAAAAGTTCGGCAAATCGGCCTATATTACGAAAGCGACTGCACAAATGATGCGTGACCTGGGTTCCATACAGTCGCCTCAAAACGCATTTTTATTAAATGTAGGGTTGGAAACGCTTCATTTGCGTATTCCGCGTCATTGCGAAAATGCGCAGAAGATGGCCGAGTTTCTGCGTGATCATCCGAAAGTAGCATGGGTTCGTTTTTGCGGATTGCCGGGCGATAAATATTATGACCTGGCACAGAAATATCTACCGGACGGCTCTTGTGGCGTTCTGACATTCGGTATCAAAGGCGGGCGCGATAATTCCATACGTTTTATGGATTCGCTGGAGCTTGTTGCAATCGTCACACATGTTGCGGACGCCCGTTCATGCGTGCTCCATCCTGCAAGTCATACGCACCGGCAATTATCGGACGAGCAACTGATTGCCGCAGGCGTACAGCCGGATCTGATCCGTTTCTCGGTAGGTATAGAAGATATTGAAGACCTGATTGCCGACGTAAAACAGGCGTTGGAAAAGGCCTGAACTGAATTATAAGCAGCCGGAGCATCATAGGCATGATTCTCCGGCGCGTTTTCACCAACTCCTGCCGGGACTCGCTGACCGGCTTTTATAAAACTCCCTTTGTGCTGGGTAATTCGTATTTATATACATCGCGCTTAATGGCCATTTTAATCGCCCGGGCAAACGCTTTGTATATACTCTCGGCTTTATGGTGTTCGTTTTCTCCTTCCGCCCAGATATTCAGGTTCATACCGGCTGCGTCGCTTAATGACTTAAAAAAATGCAGGAACATTTCCGTCGGCATCCCTCCGATCATTTCGCGGCTAAATTCCGCATCCCAGACGAGCCATGCACGTCCGCCGAAGTCGAGCGCTACGCGGCAAAGACAATCGTCCATCGGCAGGCAATAACCATAGCGCTCTATGCCGCGTTTGTTTCCCAACGCCGTCGACAGCGCTTCGCCGAGAGCAATGGCCGTATCTTCTATCGTATGATGTTCGTCAACATGCAGGTCACCACAGACTTTTATGGTCAGGTCTAATCCTCCATGTTTTCCGATCTGCTCGAGCATATGGTCAAAGAATCCTATGCCGGTCGAGATATCACATGCGCCGTTTCCGTCTAAGTTCAGGCTGATATGAATATCCGTTTCTTTCGTCGTACGCCGTACCGTCGCAATGCGCTCGCCGGCAAAAAGAAAGTCTTTTATCTTTTCCCACGAATCGAAGGTATGGAATCTGTCTTTATGACGGGACGTGTATTCTTCGGCTGCATGTTGTATATCATCTTCCGGTGCGGATGCCATGGTAATCCCGCCGGCAGCTATTAAGATGCCTTTACATCCAAGATTTGCAGCCAACTCCATATCTGTTTTCCGGTCACCGATCACATATGAATTTTCAAGGTCATAGTCGCCCGTCATATATTCTTTTAACATTCCGGTACGCGGTTTGCGGTTTGGTGAGTTGTCTTCCGGAAAAGAAGGGTCAATAAGGATCTTATCGAAAAGGACACCTTCGTTGGCGAAGACTTCAAGCATTTTCTGCTGTACGCGGTCAAAATTTTCCTGTGGATTCGAAGGCGTTCCGAGTCCGTCCTGATTGGTTACGATGACCAACTCAAAATCAAGGTTTTTACGTATGAAATACAGGTTACGTATAACTCCCGGAAGAAACGTAAGCTGTTCAAGCGTATCAACCTGAAAGGTTACCGGGGGTTCTATGATCAGAGTGCCGTCCCGGTCAATAAATAAAGCTCTTTTTTTCATTTGTCTGGCTTGTGAGGGTATGTCAAAAGTCATTACATGAAGCGCCTGTGCCCGGAACAAATCCGGGTAAGGATCGCATCATTCAAGGTCACTTCAAAAATCCTGTTCAACCCATTTCGACCCTCGTTCACACGTCTTGTGGGCGAGGTTCGTTTGGGGAAAAGCGCCGTTCGGAGCCGGTTTGATGAACAGGCTTGTCGCTAACCGAATTTTAAAACGGAAGATCGGACGTATCGTCCGAAGGGGTGTCGCCACTATTCATCGGGGTGAACGACGGCGGCGCGGACGGTGTTGTTGTACCTCCGACTTCTTCCGCAGGTATCACGTCGATCTTCCAGGCGCGTATATCGTTATACCAACGACCGTTGTATTCACGACAGTCGATATCGAAACCGACATTCAGGGTTTGTCCCTCCTGTATGTTATACTGGTCGATCTTGTCACCCCAAAGGTTAAACATCATTTTACGCGGATATTGTGAGTTCTGTTCGTATTCTATCACATATTCCTGCTTTTTCCATGTGCCGTTTTTACCTTCGCCGGACTGAAGAGGTTGTACGACAATAATTTTTCCTTTTACTTCCATAAGATTATAATTGTTTTAATTCGTTTATTAATATTTCATTTTCTTCTGCGACGCCAACGGTAATACGCAGACATCCGAGGCACAGGGAGATGTTGTTGCGATTACGTATAATAACGCCCTTCTTTACTAATTTATTGTAGATATCATTCGCATCGGGAACTTTTATCAGCAGGAAGTTTGCCTCCGACGGATAAATTTTCTCCACAAACGGTATGGCCCGAAGTTTTTCGGCTAACAATTCGCGTTGTTCGAGAAGTATTTTAACCCATTTGTTCTTACGATCTTTATGTTCCAACTGCTCATATACAAACTTTTGTGTTAATGTATTGATGTTATAGGGATATTTAACTTTGTTGAAAAACCCGATTATTTCTTCGGATGCAAAGGCCATGCCGCATCTGACGGCAGCAAGTCCCCATGCTTTGGAAAACGTCTGCAGGATGATCATGTTCGGATGTTCATCCAGCTCCCGCAACCATGACGGTTCGGACGAAAAATCTATGTAGGCTTCATCTATTACGATGATTCCGCCGAAGTTGTTCAGTATTTTGCGTATTTCTCTACGGTTTAATACATTTCCCGTAGGATTGTTGGGAGAACAAAGGAACAGCACCTTTGTCCGGTCGTCCGCCATATCCAACACACGCTGCGCATCGAGCGTATAGTCTTCGTTCAGCAAAGCTTTCCGGTATTCTACATTATTAATATCCGCACATACCTGATACATGCCGTAGGTGGGATCTATTGCTACCATATTATTTTCTCCCGGCTCACAAAATATACGGATAACCAGATCTATCGGTTCATCGCTTCCTACACCCAACATGATTTGTGCAGGCCTTATATATTTGATTTCCGCAATTTTTTCCTTCAAATCCTCCTGCAACGGATCCGGATACCGGTTATAAGGCGTATTCATCGGATTTTCATTTGCATCCAGAAAAACGGAGGCCTCACCTCTATACTCGCTACGGGCACAGGAATAAGGTTTAAGTCGAAGGATATTGTCCCTTACCAATGTAGATATATCTATCATGAATTTTATATTTTCAGGCAAAAATACACAAAATATAAGAAAAAAGAAAAGAAATGGAAAGAAACCGTTTCAAAAGGGGCCGATTCGTGCCGGAGGCTTGCGTTCGGAGGTCGGTTCATGCCGGAGGCGCCTGCGTTCGGAGGTCGGTCGCGCCGGGAGCTTATGCTCAGAGGCTTGCATGTTCGGTGCGCATGATGATTTCATTTTGCAGGCTTATTCCCAGATCATTGAAGTAGTCACTATATCCGGCTACCCGCACAATGAGGTTCCGGTGTTTTTCCGGATGCCGCTGGGCGTCGCGCAATGTATCGGCATCTACTACATTAAATTGTATATGATGTCCGTTCATCCTGAAATAACTGCGAACCAGGGCGGAAATTTTCCGTATGGCGGAATCGCCGTCGAAGAATGAAGGGCTGAATTTCTGGTTGAGTAGCGTGCCGCCCGTACGCAGGTGGTCGATTTTTGCGGCGGACTTAACGACCGAGGTTGGCCCGTTTGTGTCGGCCCCCTGTACCGGTGAGATTCCTTCCGATACAGGCAATCCGGCTTTCCTTCCGTCGGGGCCGGCATGCATGACGCTTCCGAAGTAAACGTGGCAGGTCGTGGGAAGCAGGTTGATGCGATAGTCCGCTCCGCGCGGACTTTTATGTCCTGCGACGGCATCGTGGTATATGTTGAATACATCTATTAGTTGTGTGTCGGCGCGGTCGTCGTCGTTACCGTATTTAGGTGTTTTATACAGTAGGCGATATAATAGTTCATCCCTGTTTTCGAAGTTCTGTTCCAGAGCTTCAACAAAGTCCGGCAACGTTATGTTTTTGTTTTCATATACGTTTATCCTGAGGGAGGTCAGCGAATCGGTTATCGTGCCCAGACCTACTCCCTGGATATAATTTGTGTTGTATCGTGCACCGCCTTGTATATAATCTATGCCGCGTGCAACACAGTCGTCTATGATTAGTGACAGAAATGGGGTCGGGATATGCGAGATGAAAATTTTTTCTATGGCGTTGTTGCCTTCGATTTTAATTCCGGCAAAATATTGCACCTGTTTTTTGAAGGCGCCCAGCAGTTGGTCGTATGTTTTCAGTTCGGAGGGAAAGCCGGTATGCAATCCGACCTGTTTTTGTGTGCGTGGATCAAAGCCGTTGTGCAGTGTTATTTCAAGGATTTTCGGCAGGTTGAAGTATCCGCACAGAATATAACTTTCCGTACCGAAAGCGCCGCTTTCTACACATCCGCTGGCGCCGCCGTTACGGGCGTCTTCGAGGCTTTTGCCCTGGTTGACGAGTTCCTGAACGATGGCGTCGGTATTGAAGACGGACGGTTGTCCGAATCCGGTTTTGGCGATCTTCACAGCCCGGTCAATGAATGTATCCGGGTTCAGACGACTTAGCTGCACCATGGAACCCGGTTGCAGGAGGCGCATTTCTTCAATGACGTCCAGCAGGATGTATGACATTTCATTGACGGCGTCTTTTCCGTCGGGAGTCAGTCCGCCGAGGTTTATCAGGCAGAAGTCCGTATAGGTGTTGCTCTCCTCGGCCGTAACGCCTATTTTCGGCGGCGAGGGGTGGTTGTTGAATTTTATCCAGAAAGATTCGAGTATTTCTACCGCTTTGTCGCGGGTCAGAACGCCGGCTTCGGTTTCCGCCTTGTAGAAAGGATATAAGTGCCGGTCAAGCCGTCCGGGGTTGAACGAATCCCATGGATTTAGTTCCGTTACTACGCCCAGATGAATAAACCAGTAATGTTGTAAGGCTTCGTGAAACGTTGCCGGTGCATGCGCCGGCACTCTGCGGCATATACGCGCCATTTCGGTCAGTTCATTTTTCCTGCCCGGATCCTTTTCCGTACAGGCCCGTTGTTCGAGCTTTTCCGCATGGCGCTCCGCAAAACGGATTATTGCGCCGGCGGCGATCTTCATAGCTTTCAGTTCTTCTATTTTATCCGGGGCTGACGCATCTTCCGTTTTCTCCGGAGCCGACGGGTTGTTCCGCCGGTCGATATTTTTTATACTTTCCTCAATATCCCGTATGATATCAAGCATGCCTTTGTTGAATATTTTATATCCGGCAACCGTATGACCGGGTGCGCGCTGTTCCATAAATTCGGTGAATATGCCGGCATTATAAGCGTCGTGCCATTCCGGCGACATGGCTTTCATCACGCGGTCGCGGTTAGAACGCCCTTTCCAGAACGGGATGATTATTTTCTCGTACGCCTCGCGCGTTTCGTTGTCCACGCGAAACCATACCTTTTCACGTGAATGAAGAATATCCAGATCCTGCAATGAATGAACCGTAATTTCGGGATAGGTGGGAGTTGCTTTGGGCGCCGGCCCGCGTTCGCCGACAATCAGTTCATCGTCATTGATACATATTTCTTTTTCAGATAATATATATTCGAATGATTTCGCACGTTGTACGGGTACGGAATCACCGAACGCCACATGGTTTTCGTAAAATTCGGTTATCAGTAGCGCCCTTTCCGCAGAAATACGGTTGACGGCGTTCAGGCTTTGTTCGCGCAGTTGTTTGATTCTTGGTGTCATCCTGTATTACTTGTTTAATCGTTTTGCATTTTATCCGCCGATTCCGGCCTCAAATCCGGCCGATTCAAATTGTCGCTTCGCATCCAGCAGTTGGTCTTTTGATACGGATTCCGTTCCTTCGAATGAGTTGGTAACGCCAAACCGTTTGTATTTGTGCGAAGCTGTGTTGTGATACGGCAATAAATCGACTTTTCCTGCCGGCGGCAACGGTAACTTCTGTAAAAAAGAGATCGTTTGAGCGATGTTTTCGTGGGTGAATGTGATCCGGGGAATCATCGGAATACGAATTTGCACCTGTTGCTTTTTTTTCAGTAACCGGAACAGGTTTTCATGGATCGGTTTGTTGGAAACACCTGTATATTTCGTATGCAATCCGTCATCTATTGGTTTCAGATCATACAGGAACAAGTCCGTAAAAGGCAATATCTTCTCAAAGTTTTCCCATGGAGTGAAACCGGAAGTGTCGACCGCCGTATGAAAATTCTCTTTTTTACACAACCGGAGAGATGCCGCCAGAAATTCCGGTTGCATGAGCGGTTCTCCTCCCGAAAAGGTCACACCTCCTCCCGATTCCTCCATAAATATTTGTTCTTTCCGAAATTCGGCGATCAGTTCACCGGGCGAAATTTCAAACCCGACGGTTTCGTCTTCGACAAAAGTCTTGTTTCCTACCCGGACGCTTTTGGGTAGCGAACAGACCGCCGGTTTCATACTTTCGGGATTGTGGCACCAGCGGCACGCAAGTGGACAGCCTTTCAGGAAGGCCGTCGCACGAATACCCGGGCCATCGTGTACGGCAAATCGTTTGATATCAAAAATGATACCCGTCATGAAAGAGGGTTTAAGATCCGATGGATCAGATCCAGCTCTTCGCCGGAGAACGAAGTGTTTTCCATGGCTTTTAAATTCCTGTCCAATTGCTCGACCGAACCGGCTCCAATAATGACGGAACAAACGGATTCATCTTTTAACAACCAGGCTAAAGCCATTTCCGCCAATGACTGATTACGTGCGGATGCAACCTCCGTCAGCCTCCGTATTTTCGTCAGCACCTCATCCGTCAGTTGTTCTCTTTTCAGGAATTTTCCTTTTGCCATCCTCGATGTTGCGGATACTTCGCCGTTCAGATACTTATCGGTCAGCAACCCCTGCGCCAGCGGTGAAAAAGCAATAAACCCTGCCCTATTGTCTTTTGCCTGCTGCAAAATACCTTCCTGTTCCGGTTCGCGCGAAAAAAGATTGTATTTCCCCTGGTACAAAAGGCAGTATACATCCCTCTTCCGCAAATAATCGTAAGCAAACCGAGCCGCATCGGCAGGATATTTGGAAATACCTGCATACAGGGCTTTTCCCTGTTTAACCACATCGACCAACGTCTGCAACGTTTCTTCCAAAGGAGTAACCGGATCATAACGATGTGAGTAAAAAATATCCACATAATCCAACTGCATGCGTCGAAGACTTGCATTCAGGCTACTCACCAGATTTTTGCGTGACCCCCACTCACCGTAAGGCCCCGGCCACATATCATGCCCGGCCTTTGTTGAAATAAACAACTCGTCGCGATAAGGCATAAAAGACGCTTTCATCACTTTACCGAACGTTTCCTCCGCCGAACCGTACGGCGGGCCATAATTATTAGCCAAATCAAAATGGGTGATCCCCCGGTCGAAAGCCATGTGAAGCATTTTTTTACTGTTGGAAAAGACGTCATCTCCTCCGAAATTATGCCACAATCCCAGAGAAACCTCCGGTAGCAATACGCCGCTCTCTCCTGCACGACGATATTTCATTCCGCCGTCATACCGCTTGCTGTCTGCCTGATACTTTTCATTCATACGTTTTGTGTTTTTATGTTTTATAAAATGTGTCCATGCCGAAAATCTTGCTCAGCCCATTTTAACTTCATTCGCACGCCTTGTGGAAATGAGTCCTGTCTTCCGGTAAATGCGCTTTGGGGAGTGGATTTATAAGTGATTTCTGAAAGGCAATACGTTCCGTTCCGTCTGCAATATAAATGATCCCGCACCGGCGGTAGCCGTTTTTTCTTAAAACGGCCTGCATCACCCTATTATCACGATGTGTATCCACCCGCACATTACCACATTGCTCAAGGCACCATTGCAAGCAAAAAGCAGCGATACCTTTCCGCGTGCCGTTCGAAGCGATCCGATGAACAACCCCGTAAGGCTCGTCGTTCAGCCATTCGCCGTCATATATATGAGCGTATGTCTTATCTTCTTCCATTTTAAAATAAAATACTCCTGCCATTTGCCCGTCATCCGACAGGCATACATAGAAATCCTGCGCCCTGATATTATCCAGTATCAATTCCCTGTGCGGATACCCGTCGACCCATTGTTTTATATTCCCGGTCTGACGCATGAAGCGTTTAGCCGCCTCAAATACGTCCATAATATCGTCAATATCTTCCGTTCTCGCTATTTCTATCTTCATCGTTTTGAAATGAGTGTATCTCGTATGCCGCCCAAAATTAGCATAAATTTTTCAATGAAAATATCACCGGACAATATTAATTTTTTATTTGAACCGAAATAATTTTGAGTTTCGGAATTATAGTTGTACTTTTGCGCCGTAGCATAATTGTTTTATTGTTCCATAGAGGTATTTATTGTTAATTAATGACTAAAACATTATGCTACACTTTTATCATAAACCGGCGAGTTTGATACACTTGCGAAAGTTGAATAACTTTATAACCCCACACGACAATGAAAAAAAATAGGTTTATCCTCTGCATCGGACTACTCATGGCCATTCCGGTATCCGGGCAAAACCCCCAAGGCGGTATCACATCCGAAATGCTTCAACAAATCAAGCAATCCTACAAAGGAACGTCGTCCGACAAAGCGCTGCAAAATGCAATCACACACAACGACATCAACAAGCTGGCCGTTAACTATCAGAATAAAAATCATTTTGACACCTATTTTTCCCACAAAGTAGACAGTAAAGGGATCACAAACCAGAAATCATCGGGACGTTGCTGGCTATTCACCGGCCTCAATGTTTTTCGCTCACAAATCATAAACAATTACAACCTGAGAGATTTTCAGTTTTCCCATACATACCCATTCTTTTGGGATCAACTGGAAAAATCAAACCTTTTCCTCCAGGGTATCATCGACACCCGCGATAAACCAATGGAAGATAAAACGGTAGAATGGCTGTTTAAAAATCCGCTGAGCGACGGCGGACAATTCACCGGCGTTGCGGATATACTCACCAAATACGGGGTAGTACCCGCCGATGTGATGATTGAAACTTTCAGCAGCGAAAACACCCGCCAGATGGCAAGCCTGCTCAAGCTGAAACTAAATGAGTTCGGATTGAATCTGCGGGAAGCATCCGCCAACGGAACATCCCCTACCGGCCTGCAAAAACAAAAAACGGAAATGCTGGGAGTTATCTACCGGATGCTTGTATTGACACTCGGCGAACCGCCTGCCCGTTTCGCCTGGACATTGAAAGATGCAAGAGGAAATCCCGTATCCACAAAAGAATACACTCCCCTATCCTTCTATAAAGAATATATCGGTGCGGATCTGAAAAATAATTATGTCATGCTGATGAACGATCCGAGTCGTGAATACTACAAACTTTACGAAATAGATTTCGATCGCCATGCCTACGACGGTGAGAACTGGACATACGTGAACCTTCCGATCGACGATATCAAAGAGATGGCCATACGTTCGATCAAAGACAGTACAATGATGTACTTCTCATGCGACGTCGGCAAATACCTTGATCGCGAACGCGGACTGCTGGACATACAAAATTTCGATTATGCGTCATTATTCGGCACCTCTTTCGGCATGGATAAGAAACAACGTATCCGGACATTCAGCAGCGGTTCGTCGCACGCCATGACACTGATGGCCGTAGACCTGGACGAATACGGCAAACCGAAAAAATGGATGGTAGAAAACAGTTGGGGCCCCGGCGCCAACAACGGACACCTCATCATGACCGACGAATGGTTCAACGAATATATGTTCCGCTTAGTGGTGGAAAAACAATACATTACCGACAAAACAAAAGAGGTGCTGAAGCAGAAACCGATACGCCTTCCCGCATGGGATCCCATGTTCGCCGAAGAAGAATAGGAATCGTCAACATTCGCAGACGCCCGTCAAATTAACATCCGTAACCGGATGTATGTTCGTTTTTACACGTAAGATTGTGTTCCGGCGGCAATGTAAAAAAAGGCAAAAGTTGTATTTCAACATATTATTATCTTCGTCATATTATGAACGAAACCGTATTAGACAAGCTAAAGATTTTGGCGGAATCGGCAAAATACGATGTGTCGTGCGCTTCGAGCGGAACGGTACGCAACAATTCTTCCGGCGGCATCGGAAATACCGTCGGCGGGATGGGCGTTTGCCACAGTTTTACGGAGGACGGGCGGTGTATCTCGTTACTGAAAATCATGCTCACGAACCACTGCATTTACGATTGTGCCTATTGCATCAACCGGAAAAGCAATGACCTGAAACGGGCCACGTTCAGCGTAAGCGAATTAGTGGAATTAACCATCGAATTTTATCGCCGTAATTATATCGAAGGCCTGTTTCTCAGTTCGGGCGTAGTTCGCAATCCGGATTATACGATGGAACGAATGGTGCGTGTCGTCAAAGACCTGCGCACCGTACACCGTTTTAACGGATATATACATCTGAAAAGTATCCCCGGATGTAGCCGGGAATTGGTTAACGAAGGCGGACTTTATGCCGATCGTATGAGTGTAAACCTGGAAATACCGACCGAGCAAAACCTGAAACTCCTGGCGCCGGAAAAAGATTTTCAAAGCGTTTTTGCACCAATGCGATATATTCAGCAAGGGATGCTGCAAAGCCTCGAAGACCGGCGTAAATTCCGTCATACGCCCCGTTTTGTTCCGGCCGGACAAAGCACCCAGATGATTGTAGGGGCAACGCCGGAGTCCGATAAAGACATATTGTATATCTCCTCCGCCCTGTATAAACGTCCGAGTATGAAACGTGTTTATTATTCGGGGTTTATACCCGTCAATTCATACGACAAACGATTGCCCGCTTTGCGGCAGGCGCCGCTCGTTCGTGAAAACCGGCTGTATCAGGCAGATTGGCTGATGCGTTTCTACGAATTTCGCGCCGACGAAATTGTAGACGATCGTTTCCCTGACCTCGATCAGGAGATAGATCCCAAATTGGCCTGGGCGCTGCGCCATCCCGAACAGTTTCCGGTCGATGTTAATACGGCGGACTACCGGATGATCCTCCGCGTTCCGGGTATAGGCGTAAAATCGGCCGGACTGATTATATCCGCTCGAAAATTCGGACGGCTAACGTCGGAACAACTGAAAAAAATCGGCATCGTAATGAAAAAAGCCCGCTACTTCATTACCTGCCGCGAACTGCCGGTAAATACGGTCAACGAAGTCACGCCGGAATATGTACGAAAAGTACTGACCGAACCCAAAAAGAAAAAAATGATACACGACGAACGGCAATTATCTATTGTTTTTCCCGAATGACCCTCTTTTTTTATGATAAAACATTTGAAGGACTGTTATGTGCCGTTTTCGACGCATATAGCCTGAATATTTTCCCTGAAAAACTTCTTCAGGCCGGCGATATCCCTCCCCTGTTTGCGGAAACCGTCCATACGGTCGTTACCGGGGAAGAACATGCGAATCGTGTATGGAGGGCATTGGAGAAAAAAGTGCAAAAGAATGTTCGCAACATGCTGTTTCACGTATGGTTGTCCGAATTGGACGGAAGCGATGAATTGTTATTCCGCTATCTGTGCAAAATATTTGCCGCGAACCGGAAGATTGAATACAACTTTGGCGATGCGGATATACTTGAAGTGGAAAAAATAGCCCGCAAGGTAAGCCACGAAGCGCAATACATCCGGCAATTCGTACGCTTTCGGAAAGCGGCCGACGATATCTTTTTTGCCCCTATCAATCCGATCTACAATGCGCTGCCGTTAGCGGTCGGTCATTTTGCCGACCGTTTCGCCGACCAGCAATGGGTCATCTACGATCTGCGCCGCAAATACGGCTACTTCTACGATTTACATACTGTCAAAGAAATCACGTTTGCCGGCGGCGACCATCTATTAAGCGGCAAATTGGACGAATCGCTGATGGCGGAAGATGAAAAACTATTTCAGGATTTGTGGAAAAATTATTTCAAAGCTATGACGATCAAAGAACGTATCAATCCGCGCCTCCATAAGAAAAACATGCCCGTCAGGTTCTGGCAATATCTGACGGAAAAATCCGGTAACGACGCTATGTTTCCCATGCGACAAACAACAGGCCCGCCCACCTGAAAAGCAAACGTTGATTCGTAATGGGAAGACTGCGCCGGAGCAAAGGGCTAAAACCTCAAATTTTCCGGGATTCGGATTGCCGTCGCGCAAAGGTATTTTTTCTTTTTAAGTCCTCTCTTTTTCGTTATTGTCAAAAGAATAATGAATTAAAAAAGTAAATGAGTAAATTTGCACCGCAAAAAAATTATCTTTGTGGAAAATAATTAAAAATGAACATTTTAGACAAACATACACCTTTCAAAATATTTCTGATCAGTTTAATCAGCGCTGTTTTTATTACATATCCCAATATTGTCTGCCTGCCCTGGGAACTGGACTTTCTGAAAGGAGCGGAGTATACAAATCACCTGTTATATTTTACATTTCGTTATCTGTTCTTCTGTATATTGATTTTCATACTATTAATGTCCAATATGCGGAAACTGAATACGTTGTCGTTCAAGAAACGTTTTTTGTATAATGCGTTTATCTGCCTTACCGGTTACGGTGTTTTTGTCGTAATGACCGTATTGTTTTATTCCAAAGCAAGTCATTTCGGGAGTGTACTCGTCTTTCAGTTCTTTGTCGTATGTTTTCTTTCGACCTTTATGGGACATACTTACCAATTATATTCGGTACAGCGAAAAAAAGAACAGGAGATCGAACATCTCAAAATGATAAATCTCCAGAGCCGTTACGACGCCCTGATGAGCCAGATCAACCCCCATTTCTTCTTCAATTCGTTAAACGGGTTGACGGCGCTGATCCGCAAAAAAAACGACGAGAACACACTCACCTACGTCAATAAGATGTCGGATGTATTCCGCTACATCCTACAAAGTGACAAAAAAGGATTGGTCACGCTTGGAGAAGAATTGGAATTTGTCGATGCGTTCTTCTACATGATGGAGGTACGTTTTGCCAATAAGCTGGAATTTAAGGTAGATGTAGATCCTGAAATGATATCCTTCAAACTGCCGGTTCTCTCTATTTTGCCCATCGTTGAGAATGTGGTAGTCCACAACCGGATCGACAGTGAACATAAAATGGTCGTTACAATCCGGCAGAACGAACAAAAGGAATTAGTCATTTCCAATCCTATCTATCCGAAACTCTCCCCTCCCGAAACAAACGGAACCGGCCTTGAGAACCTGAATAACCGGTTCTCGCTGTTAATGAACAGACAAATCAGGACAAAAGACGACGGAGATATGTTTTATGTATATTTACCATTATTCATGTGATAACAGATGAAAGTACTGATCGTTGAAGACGAAACTGCGGCCTATGAGAATCTTGTGGATATACTCAACGAGATAGATCCGCTCATTGAAATAACCGGTAACACAGAAAGTATCAGCCAAACGATCCAATGGCTGCGCACCTATCCGTTGCCGGATCTTATATTAATGGATATTCATTTATCGGACGGCTCCGCTTTTTCCATTTTCGACGCCATAGAAGTCGAAACCCCCATCATCTTTACGACCGCCTATGATGAATATGCAATCGAAGCCTTTAAGGTAAACAGCATCGACTATTTGCTGAAACCGATCAAATCCGACGAACTGGAGCGGGCATTGCAAAAATTCGGCAAATGGAAAAGATCCGACATCGTTGAGTACTTGTCGCGCCTGACACAACTCACCCCTACTCCACGATATAAAGACAAACTGTTGATACCCGTAAAAGACAAATTGATTCCGGTCGATTTACCGGATGTTTCCTGTTTCTATACAACGGACAAAACCACCCGTATCTTCCTGAAAAACGGAGAATCATACCCTTTTTCCAAAACATTGGAACAAATATCCGCGTCATTGAATCCTGTCGATTTCTGCCGCGCCAACAAACAATTTATCATTGCCCGTAACAGTGTAAAAAATATAACAATCTGGTTCGATAACCGTTTATTGATAACGCTGGACACAGAAGTTCCCGAACGTATATACATCAGTAAAAACAAAGCGGCTGAGTTTAAGAGTTGGATCGTTAACGAACAAACGCAAGATGGGCCGTCCTTTCGGTAAGGACAGCCCATTTTTCCCGCTTATCCGGCGTAAAACAAGACGCTTAGATTTTATAGTATTCTTCCCATCCCAAACGCGGAGGAGCGCCGGCAAGCATTGCGTTCGCAAACGGATTGTTTGTGATCTGTCTTTTCACAGAGTCAAATTCCAATTTCGTATTCAGGCGTTGCGCCATTACTCCCAAACAGAATACCTGGCTTAACGGGCCGGCAATTTCAAACGGCGAACGGGTCTTTTCTTTACCCTGACACGCCAACAGGAAGTTGGCATAGTGGTTTGAAGTAGATTTCGGCACTTCCGGTAATTTGGATTCCATTTCTTTCGCCTTTTCCTGCGGAATAATCGAAAGCGTACTTCCATGAGATCCGCCTTTGAATGTCAACGTTTTACTGTAAATCTCTTTTCCGGGATTCAATTTCAACGGTTGCAATTTTCCTCCGGCCACCGCAGGTATATTCGGATCGACTTCCGATACGCCGTATCCTTCCGGCACTTGCGGTACATTGTCTACTCCGTCGTACCATGTGATATCAACCGCCGGCATCTTCTTTCTTTCGGCAAAACGGAACAGAATCGTGGAAGACATCGGGAAGAAATAGTCATTATGCTCTTTCAGCATCAACGGGTTTATTTCGTAGGGTAACCCCAGTTCCAGAAATTCATGTATCGTATCCAATATGTGAGCGCCCCAATCACCCAAAGCACCCATTCCCAGATCATACCAGCAACGCCAGTTTCCATAATGATATTTTTCATTAAACTCATGGTACTGAACGGCCATATTCCATGTATCCCAGTCTATACCTGCAGGCATCGGATTCGGCGCCGGATATTTATAGATACGCGAATCCCATCCATGCCAGCGGCGGGATGAATTCATATGAGCCGTAACAGCCGTCACATCTTTTATGATACCGGCTTCTTTCCATGCTTTAAACTGAAAATAGTTGGCGTCCGAATGTCCCTGATTACCCATCTGAGTGACTATTTTCGGATTTTTCTTCGCCGCTTCGATCATCAGTTCGCCTTCGAGGAACGTACGGCACATCGGTTTTTCAACATAGATGTGTTTTCCCTCTTTAATGGAATGCATGACTACCGGATAATGTGCAAAATCGGGAATACCGGCACATACGGCGTCAAATTTATTCCCCATTTTGTCGAACATGACCCTGAAATCTTTGAACCGGGCGGCATTGGGAAACATATTCATGATCTCCTGCGTATGCTTGGCGCCCATGTCTATGTCGCACAAAGCTACAACGTTAGCCAGTCCTGTCTTTGCAAATTCCCGGATGATTTCGGCGCCACGAAAACCGATACCTACACATGCCAGATTCACTTTTTCATTCGCTCCGATAATCTGGCGATAACTTGATGCGTTCAATCGTACTCCCCCCATGGCTAATCCTGCAGATGCCATAGTTGCTGCTTTTAGAAAACCTCTACGTGTTGTCATGATTTTATTTATTAAAATTTGAATATAAATAATTTCGTAGTTATGATTCGCAAAGATAAATCCTTTTTTTAAATACGCAATGTGTGCGCAAACATTTTTGTTTTTTTTATAATGCAGCATCCGGAAATGTTCTTTTCTTATAATGTGGAAACGCACCTTTTTTCTACAAATCCCATCGCAGGTTTTGAACGGATTCGCATATATGTGAGGACTTTTTTCGTATCTTTGCATCGATTTAAACCGCTCCGGTTTCAGGATGCGGATCAAAAAAATTTATGTGTCATATATGGAATATTACAAAATATCTTTCAGCTACGAATCGCCACAGGTCGAAACGGAGATCGTCAACGATCTGCTGGCGGCGGAACTCGGCGGTATCGGTTTCGAAAGTTTTGTTTCGGAGGATAACGGACTGACGGCATTCATCGCCGTCAACAAGTATCATTCGCCTTCCCTGGAAAAATGCCTGGAAAATTTCCCGGTTCCCGGCATCCGGTTCTACCATACAAAAGAACGGATAAAAGAACGCAATTGGAACGAAGAATGGGAGAAAAATTATTTTCAACCGATCCGTATTGATAACGAATGTATAATCCGGGCATCTTTTCATCCGGAGGAAAGCGGATTCGGCTATCCGATTGTTATTGACCCCAAAATGGCATTTGGGACGGGTAATCATGCGACTACCTACCTGATGCTGCATGAGATGCTGAAATTGGATTTGAAAAACAGGGAATTGCTCGACATGGGATGCGGAACAGCCGTCCTGGCCATTCTGGCGACCAAAAAAGGTGCATCGCGTGTAGTAGCCATCGACATCGACGAATGGGCATACAACAATGCGATTGAAAATTGCCGCCTCAATAACACCGGTAATATACAGGTTGCGCTCGGAGGCGCCGAACAAATAGAAAATTCCGGCACGTTTGATTATATTTTTGCCAATATAAACAGGAATATTTTATTAAACGATATTCATTCGTACGTACCGGCGCTAAAAAAAGGCGGCATGCTTTTCATGAGCGGATTTTATAAGGAAGATATCCCCGCAATAGAAAAAGTGTGTAATGACAATGACTTACACCTGTTGTCCTTTACGGAACGCGACAATTGGGCCGCCGTAAAAGTTCGGCGTTAAACGGGGTCGAATCCCTTTATAAAAAAACAATAAATAGAATAAATGTTTATTGAATATTTGGTTCTAACGATTATTACAATTAAATTTGTAAGACTAATTTTTAATTTGAAGAGTTATGAAAAACAATGGTGATTCGAAATTATTGCTTGGCCTTGTTGTAGGTGCAGCAATAGGTGCGGCAATCGGTTATCTTGCTGCAACAGATAAAAAAGAACAGATTTTTGATGAACTGAACAATGTTGTCGGGAAAGTTAAAGAAAGCTTCAATGCCGCCGTAAGCAAATACAAATGCAAGATCGACAATAAAGCGGATGATATTGTTGAAAATCCCGAAAACATCTGAACGGGCTTTCCGGACAAATTATCTTATGAGAAAAAATGTTGAAAACGTATTCTGCGAACTGAAAGACGATATAACTACGTTTGCGGAATTGAAGTTGGAATTAATCAAACTTAATACGTACGAGCGGATCAGCAAACTAATTGCAATCCTCTCGTACGGATTATTATTATTTGCGCTGGTATTTATAACGATGCAGTTTGCCTTGCTTACCTTAGGTTTTGCTTTAAGCAAATGGCTCGACTCCACAACAGGAGGGTTCTGTATAGTCGCCGCAATATACCTGATACAGGTTTTTGCCGTTATCTTTTATGGGGAACGTATCCGCAGAAAAGTCATCAACATCGTTATTTCTACCTTGAACTCAAACGAACAAAACAGAGATGCAACAACCGATACAGAACGTGAAGCCGGCAATCCGCAATAAGGTACCGACGCCTTTGGAGCAACTTCTCGCCGAGAAATCATTGATCGAGGAAAGGTGCCGTTTACAGAAAAAGAAACTCAACGAAGACTTTGTATATATTCAAGATAACGCTTACGCCCTTCTGGTTTCAGGCCTATTCGCATTGTTTTTTCCGGTCAAAAATGCAAATGGAAAAGTGAAGAAACAAGTGTTGCCCGGTTCCGGCGACGGTCACCGGAAAACAGCCGAAAACGTTTCGCTTTCCGTATCGGATTACCTGAATATAGCCAAAGGATTTTTGCCCGTAGTATGGGAAATCGTTCAGCCGCTCGTCCTCACATGGTGTATTAGCAAGGCAAAATCATTACTGTCCGGATTGTTCTCCGGAAAAAAACGACGGATTTCATAAGATTCATTAAAGAAATTTTTCTCCATTCTATTGTACATATTATAAATATATTGTATTTTTGTACCCGCAAAAAATGGATTATTACATATGAAGAAGAAACAAGATTTCGAAATATTTTTTATTCAAACTATTAAATTTTTAAACAATGATTAAAGTAGGTATTAACGGATTTGGCCGTATCGGACGTTTGGTTTTCCGTGCAGCACAGACAAGAAATGACATTCAGGTGGTGGGTATTAACGACTTGATTAGTGTTGAATACATGGCTTACATGTTAAAGTATGACACGATCCATGGTCAGTTCGACGGAACAATCGACATCAAAGACGGCAACCTGATCGTAAACGGCAACGTCATCCGCGTAACAGCGGAAAAAAACCCGGCAGATTTGAAATGGGATGCGGTAAGCGCTGAATACGTTGTTGAATCAACCGGTTTATTCCTTTCTAAAGACAAAGCGCAGGGACATATTGACGCAGGCGCTAAGTATGTTGTTATGTCGGCTCCTTCCAAAGACGATACGCCGATGTTCGTATGCGGTGTAAACCTGGACGCATACGTGAAAGGTACTCAGTTTGTATCCAATGCATCCTGTACGACAAACTGTCTGGCTCCCATCGCAAAAGTATTGCACGACAAATTCGGTATTACGGACGGTTTGATGAGTACGATTCACGCAACGACGGCTACCCAGAAGACCGTAGACGGCCCTTCGGTAAAAGACTGGAGAGGCGGACGCGCTGCATCGGGTAATATTATCCCGTCTTCTACAGGCGCTGCGAAAGCAGTAGGTAAAGTGATTCCTTCATTGAACGGAAAACTGACCGGTATGTCATTCCGCGTTCCGACATTGGATGTTTCTGTTGTCGACCTGACAGTGAATCTGGCTACACCGGCGTCTTACGAAGATATCAAAGCCGCTATGAAAGCTGCTTCCGAAGGCGAACTGAAAGGAATACTCGGATATACGGAAGATGATGTGGTTTCTTCCGATTTCATCGGCGACGCCCGTACTTCTATCTTCGATGCAAAAGCGGGAATCGCTTTGACCGATACATTCGTGAAAGTTGTTTCATGGTACGACAACGAATGGGGATATTCTAATAAGGTATTGGAATTAATCGCTCATATGAAAAAAATAAACGGATAAAGAATACAAAAATCTGTTTTTAAGATTATTTTTTTCAATAATGGAAAAGGCTGTGTCTATGCGTAGATACAGTCTTTTTCTTTAACATATCCCTGTTAAACTTCTATAAATATCAACAGACATAGAACAACTGTTTCTTTTTTGCGTTATATTTACAGAAATAAAATAAAATGATGAGCGATACATCTTTTTTAATTATGTCTAATTTTAAACGCTGGAAGTCATGGACAATTTATCTAAAAAACGAAGTTTCTTTTCCGGCAACACTACGGAAAAGAGTGATGCGAAATCTCAAAAACATCAGGAAATTTACTATGAAGGTCAGAATATGAATGGTCAAAATGTGAAAGAAGAACAGGAAGAGATAATAATGAGAAAAAAGAAAACAGGGCGCTTCTCTGCCAATTATAATAAGTTCTTCTGAAATAAACAAGCGAGCCGGCCGTATTTGAACGGAAGGCTTGCCTGTTTCACGTAAAGGTTTTCTACGCCCATCCAAAGAGCGCCGCCGACACCCTTTGCAACAGCGAAGCGTTTGGATCAAGGGGTAAAGGGGTTTGTTTTTTCAAAAAACAGTTCGTACCTTCGCCCCATGGTTTTATGCTGACAAAGGTGGACAGGCAGGATACAATAGAAAACAAAATAATACCCCCGATGGGGAAATATGAACTTATTACGATTTTAGGCCCTACGGCCAGCGGGAAAACAACTTTTGCCGCAGCTCTGGCTAAACATCTGAATACGGAGATCATCAGCGCCGATTCAAGGCAGGTTTATCGCCGTATGGATATAGGGACAGGTAAGGATCTGGATGATTATACGATGGCGGGGATAAAAATTCCTTACCACCTGATTGATATCTGCGAACCGGGAACAAAATACAATGTCTTCCAGTATCAGCATGATTTCTTCAACATTTTCCACCGGCTGAGAAAGGAAGGAAAAGTTCCCATCTTATGCGGAGGTACGGGTATGTATATAGAAGCGGTACTGAAAGGATACAAATTATTGGATGTCCCCCCCAACCCGCAGTTACGCGACTTGTTAAAAGAAAAATCGCTACCGGAACTTGAAAAAATACTGGCCTCTTACAAAACCCTTCATAACAAAACGGATGTTGATAGCCCCCAACGCGCCATACGTGCGATTGAAATTGAAGAATACTATCAAAACGAATCTCCCGATAAAAATGAATTCGAAGCCATCAACAGCCTGATTATCGGTATTGACATCGACCGCGAGGCGCGACGCAAAAAAATATCCGACCGGCTACAAAGCCGCTTAGACGAAGGTATGATAGATGAAGTACGCAAACTTATCGACTCGGGAATACACCCGGATGATTTGATATACTACGGATTGGAGTATAAATACCTGACATTGTATCTGACAGGCAAGTTGACATACGAAGAAATGATCCGGCAACTGGAAATTGCCATACACCAATTTGCCAAACGTCAGATGACCTGGTTCCGGGGAATGGAACGGCGCGGATTCACGATACACTGGATAGACGCTGCCCTCCCTACCGAAGAAAAGTTGGCGCTTTTCGCGCAGATAGACAATCGTTTTAATAATACAATAAATACATAAAATTATGACAATAAAAGATTTAACGAGTTCTAAAAATTTCTTCCTGCTCGCAGGGCCTTGCGTGATTGAAAGTGAAGAAATGGCGCTGCAAATAGCGGAACGCATTGTTGATATAACGGAAAGGCTAAATATCCCGTACGTTTTTAAAGGCTCTTACCGGAAAGCGAATCGTTCGCGAATAGACTCCTTTACCGGGATTGGTGACGAGAAAGCTTTGAAAATACTACGCAAGGTACATGAATCATTCGGAATTCCTACCGTAACCGACATACATGAAACAACAGAAGCCGAAATGGCCGCCGAATATGTAGACGTGCTTCAAATCCCGGCTTTCCTGTGCAGGCAAACGGATCTGTTGGCCGCTGCCGCCCGGACGGGAAAAATTGTGAATATCAAAAAGGGACAATTCCTGGCTCCCGAATCCATGCAGTTCGCCGCACGAAAAGTTGTTGACGCCGGTAATCCGAATGTGATGCTAACGGAAAGAGGATCAACCTTCGGATATACCGATCTGGTGGTTGATTTTCGCGGTATCCCGCAAATGAGAAAATTCGGTTTTCCGGTCATAACCGATATCACCCATTCCCTGCAACAGCCGAATCAGACCTCCGGAGTATCGGGCGGATTGCCCGAACTGATAGAAACCATAGCAAAAGCGGCTGTCGCCGTCGGAACGGATGGCCTGTTTATAGAAACTCATCCCGAACCATTAAAAGCCAAATCCGACGCCACCAACATGCTCCAATTGGATTTACTGGAAGGCTTGCTGAAAAAACTGATACGAATCAGGGAAGCTATCCTGTCCGCGACATAGCCCCCTCTCTTTTGGAAAGTGTATTTCCCTCTTACATCCAAAGAGTTATCACATCCGGTTTGATCTGTTACAAAGTGGAGTTTTGAGAGAATTATACTAACTCACATTGCAGCAATGTGCGGGTTAGTATATTTCCTTTGCAACCCTTCCGACACTGTCCGTTGCCATCAGGGTGTAAAAATGAATACTCGGAACCCTGTGTGAAATCAGGTCTTTACATTGCCCGATACACCATTCTATTCCTACCTCTTTCGCTTCGTCGTCCGTTTTGCATTTACGAAGTTCATGAGCAAATGTTTCCGGTATTTCCGAACGGAATATTTTAGGCAGAACGGTCAACTGATTCATAAACACCACCGGCTTAATTCCCGGAATAATGGGTACGGTTACACCCTCGGCACGCATTCGGTCTACAAAAGCATAATATTTTGAGTTGTCGAAAAACATCTGGGTCACCAGATAATCCGCCCCGTTTTCAACCTTTTTCTTCGCATAAAAAATATCCGATTCCATATTCGGCGCCTCCTCATGTTTCTCCGGGTAACAGGCCACGCCATAAGAGAACGGCGTGTCAATCCCTTCAAAAGAGGAGCCGTCCAATGCGACGCCTTTATTGAAATCGTTTACTTGTTTTTGCAAATCCGTAGCATAATGATGGTACAACGACCGATCGATATTCCCCGGCATATTTTTTTCGTCGCCGCGCAATAACAGCAAATCATGCACACCCAGAAAATTCAGGTCTATCAAAGCATACTCCGTTTCTTCTTTTGTAAAACCCTTGCAAATGATATGAGGCACAGCCGTAATACCGTATTTATTCTGAATGGCCGAAGCTATCGCAACGGAACCCGGGCGACGACGTATATTAACCCTTTGTATCAAACCGTCAGGCCCGGTTTTATCTATATATTCACTGTGATGAGATGTTATGTTGATATATTTGGGCTCAAATTCCATCAACTTATCGATTATATGATAAATCCTCTTGATACTGTTTCCTTTAAGAGGCGGTAGTATCTCAAAAGAAAAAGCCGTCTTTTTACTGTCGTTTATATGTTCAATCACTTTTTTCATGTGTTTATATCTCTAATTTTTCCTTTTATGCATTGCAAATGTACATAAAAGTCCTCATATATGCACAAACCTGTAAAAATACCATGATGGAATTTATAGAAAAAGGGTACAAAAAACAAAGAAAAAATGACATAATACCGGAAAAACTATTAAATTTGCGGGCTTGAAAGCAAAAACATAATAATTATAAAACATGGAAAATATAAAATGGTCTGAATTGCCTTTCGGTTACATGAAAACCGATTACAACATAAGATGTTGTTATAAAGAAGGAAAATGGGGAGAGTTGGAAGTATCGTCATCTGAAATCCTGAACATACACATGGCTGCTACATGCCTGCACTACGGACAGGAAGCGTTTGAGGGACTGAAGGCTTTCCGGGGAAAAGACGGAAAGATACGCGTTTTTCGTATGGATGAGAATGCCCTGCGGCTTCAGGCGTCGAGTCGTGGTATCATGTTGGCGGAATTTCCCGTTGAAAAATTTGAAGAAGCCGTACGTAAGGTGATTTTATTGAATCAACGCTTTATCCCCCCCTACGAAAGCGGTTCCTCTTTATACATCCGTCCGCTTCTAATCGGAACGGGGGCGCAGGTGGGCGTAAAACCGGCGAATGAATATATGTTTATTGTTTTCGTAACCCCGGTAGGCCCTTATTTTAAGGACGGATTTAAACCGGCAAAAGTATGCATTATGCGCGATTATGATCGTGCCGCTCCGAAAGGTACGGGTACTATAAAAGTAGGCGGCAACTATGCGGCAAGCCTTGTTGCGGGACAGAAAGCACAGATAAACGGATATGCCGCCGTTCTCTATTTAGACCCGAAAGAGAAAAAATACATAGATGAATGTGGCCCGGCAAATTTCTTTGGTATCAAAGGAAATTCATACATCACACCGGCCTCCGGCTCAATATTGCCCTCTATCACCAACAAAAGCCTGATCCGGCTGGCGGAAACAACCGGAATGACGGTTGAGCGTCGCCCGGTGTCCTTAGAGGAGTTAGCTACTTTCGAAGAAGCCGCCGAATGTGGGACGGCAGCCGTAATTACGCCCATTGCACAAATAGACGACCTGGACGAAAACAAACAGTATTTTTTTGCGAAAGACGGCAAAGCAGGGCCTGTTTGCCAGAAACTGTACGATAAACTACGCGCCATACAGTACGGTGATGAACCGGATGAATTTGGGTGGACGCGTATCATCGAATAATGTTAATTTCACTTAATAATATTGCAGGGTTATGATTTTTTTTTCATAACCCTGCAACATTTTATAGTGATTTACGTCTTATATATGCAAGCATAAATTACTTAAAGATGAAAACATACAGATTTATATTATCAGCAGGGATAGCTGCAATACTTTCTGTATTTGTAGGATGCAGTGATGAAAACAGTGATGAACAGGCGTACTCGGGAAATCTGATTGTATATGATTACATCAATTCGGGAGGTATAAACAAATCCATTATGCCGGAAAGTCCTCTGGCTAATCAGATTCAGGGACAACAACCCGAAACTATCAGACTTACAACCGTAGAAAACAACAGGTTACGGATAGAACATAAAAACATACAATTCAATTGTGCGGCAAAAATAGAGATCGAAGCCTTTATTGAAAATGCGATGATACGTATCACAGAAAAAGATACCGACTCTTCGCCGACCTATTTATTCTGTCCTTATAATCTTTCATACGAGATTTCATTACCCCATGACAGAGAATATACCCTACAGATAAACGATAAAACACCTATCCGTTTCACTTATAATCTTGGCACAGATACAACGGTGATCATCAAATCCAAGTAGATAGCTACATAAAATTTCACTCCGGAAAGTACATTGAAATTGTGCAGAAGCAATCGGGACAAACCTCGAATCTTTTCCATATCTTTTCCGATCGCCTCCGATTGTCAATATTTTCATTATGGATGGAAAAAATCATTTATAATGATTCTTTTTCAAATTAAATGATTAATTTTGTACCTGTTA
>JAIRSF010000109.1 GCA_031255595.1 Tannerella sp. | reverse complement strand
GACGAACAACTGCCCGACGACGGCATCGAAAACGGGAAATGGCCCGACTGGCTACTCGAAGGCAAACCGCGCACAAGCGAAAGATACACCTTCGCCTCCTATCGGCACTACAAAAAAGACTCCAAACTGTTCGAGTCGGGTCTAATGGGGCCGGTAACCATCCGCGAAACAGTTGCCGACCGGTAACGATTCAGCCGCAGGCAAGCGCGCGCCGAATCTCCGAAAGTTATCGCCCCGGACACACAGATACCGTTCCCCAAAAGACCGGCCTGATCGTCCGGGGCGATTGAACGAAAAAAGCCGGCGCCTTAACGGAGAAGATCTCAAATTACTCGTTTTCAATTTTTCATTATTCAAAATTAATGATTATTTTTGCGCCATGAAAACAACACACCCTACTCCATCAACGACCAATCATTTAAAGGAATCGTTATCAACAAAACCTCATTACGAAATACTCGACGGACTGCGCGGAATTGCAGCCTTCATGGTGCTTGCCTATCATGTGCTTGAGGCCTACTATGTCACTACACCCACCGGAATGTTTGACCAGGTGCTCAACCACGCCTATCTGGCGGTCGACTTCTTTTTTGTCCTCTCGGGCTTCGTCATCGGTTATGCTTACGACGACCGCTGGGGTAAAATGACACTGGGCGAATTTCTGAAACGTCGCATTTTCCGGCTTCATCCCATGGTGATCTTCGGTACGCTGCTGGGCGTGGTGATGTTCTATTTCGGAGCTTCCGAAACTTTTCCGCTTATCGGCGATACACCCCTGTGGAAAGTCCTGCTCTACGCCCTGCTCGGCATCCTGATGATCCCTACTCGTCCGTCGGTCGACATCCGCGGCTGGAATGAAATGTACACGCTCGACGCACCGACCTGGACGCTGGCGTTCGAATACATTGCAAACGGGCTGTATGCCCTCTTTATCCGGAAATTTTCGAAAACGGCGCTCACCCTGCTGGTCATCGCCGCCGCCGGCGCTACGCTTCACTTGACCCTCACACAGGGCGATGTCATCGGCGGATGGACGATCGACACGCATCATCTGCACGTGGGTTTTACCCGGCTGATGTATCCTTTCTTTGCCGGACTGCTTCTTTACCGCCTCGGCAAGGTTGTCCGCCTGCCGCACGCTTTCGCACTGTGTAGCCTGCTGCTCGTGGTCGTTCTTTCGGTGCCCCGGATCGGCGGCCCTGAGGCGCTTTGGCAAAACGGCGTCTACGAAGCGATCGTGATCCTCGCCGTCTTCCCGCTGATCGTGGCTGTCGGAGCCGGCGGAACCGTCAAAAGCAAATTCGCCTCCAAAATGTGCAAACTGCTGGGCGATCTCTCCTATCCGGTCTATCTGGTGAACTACCCCCTGTGCTATGTGCACACCGCCTGGGCGTCGGACAATCAATATACCCTCGCCGAAGGGGGTTGGATGCCTGTTTTCGTCTTCACCGCCATACTGCTGATTTCATACGTTGCCATGAGATACTATGATATCCCGATAAGAAAGTGGTTAAGACGGTTTCAACGATAGCAAGAGCCTGCCCCCGGTTTCCCGGCCTTTTTACAGGCGGGAAACCTTAGGGAACAGGAAAGAGAGAGCGTTACGCTTCGTTGCCGAAAATAAGATAGGCGACCAGAAGCGTAATGAGGACATTGAATAGCTGCGCAATGAGAAATGCCCACGTAGCGCGGCGGTTTTCACTGTTGAACAGCGATTTGAAGTTTGTTTCCAGACCGATCGATGTGAAACCGAGAGCAAACCACAGTCCCTGTGATTTTTTCAGTAAGCCCGATACTTCTTTGGCCGTTTCGCCGGGTATCAGGAATGAAAATACAAGGGATGCAACAATGAAACCGATTACAAATTTCGGGAAACGATCCCAGATAACTTTCAGGCTTGGTTTGTCGGTATAGGTTTCGTCTGTTTTCTTGTTTGTCGCCGCCCAGTAAATGGCGATCAGGAAGGCGGCGACGCCGAGCAGTACGTTTTGCGAAGATTTGACAATCGTTGCGTAGTCCAGCGCTTCTTTCCCGTAGAGAGCGCCCGTTGCGGCAACGGCTCCGGTCGTATCAATCGTTCCTCCGATCCACGCACCTGCAAGCATTTCACTCAAATTGAGCCATCGCGCCAGAACGGGCATGATCAGAATCATCGGTACGGCAATCACCATAACCAGCGAAACGACGTAAGAAAGTTTTTTCTCGTCGCCTTTTATAGCGCCCGACGTTGCTATGGCTGCCGAAACACCGCATATGGATACGGCACTCGAAAGCATCATCGTCAGTTCCTTGTCTATCTTCATTTTACGGCAAATCCAAAAACAGAAATACCAGACACTCAATATGACCACCAATGCCTGAATCAAACCCTGGCTGCCCGCTTTCATGATCGTATGGAACAGGATTGTGGAGCCCAACAGGACAAGACCTGTTTTAACATAAAACTCCGACCGCAGAGCCGGTTTAAGCCAATCGGGTGTGCCGATCAGGTTGCTGATGATCAATCCGATGACTAAGCAAAAGATAACGGCTTCAAAGCCCCATTCGTTCAACACTTTCCAACCGCCCATCGCTTGGGCTATTCCTGTGATCACGAATAATCCCGCAAATGCAAGTATGTTTTTCCACGCAAATTTCCCCTGCAAAAGGTTTGCAATCACGATAAAAACAAGAAACAGGGCAAAGACGACGGCAAACAAACCAAGATTTGCGGCGGAAAAAACATTCGCAAGCCCTGCCGGATCATTCCATCCGAAAGATACCCATTTCGGCAGGTAATTAAAGCCGATATACGAAACAAGCGCGGCTGCAATAATAAGAGTTCCAACGATCGTGGAAGTCCAATCTTCTGAAAAACATCGTTTCATTTTGTTCATAATATTATATTTGAATTGTTATTTATTTAAAAAAACGGGTTTAAACGTCAACTGAAGATACGCCCACTGCGGAAAACGGGTATCTATCCCTGTTTTCCTTTTCAGGAGGTCTGTGCCGTCGTTCGTAAGGTAAGCGCTCCAACCGCCCTGCAGGGCAAATTGACTGTTAAACGTATAATTTGCAGTGACGTCGATTTCCGAGCCGATGCTTTTTTCGCCGTCTGCGTCGATCTCTTTCGCCGTACGAAAATGATGGTACGTCACGTTCAGATCCATTTTAGGGGAAAACCTTGCCGTTGCGCCTGCATACAGGTCGATCAGGCCTTGCGACGGAAGGGTACGCCAATATTCGATGGAACCGTTAAAAGAATGATTACTGCCGTACAATTTATTGAACGTGTTACTTTTCCCGGCATCCAGGTC
This sequence comes from Tannerella sp., assembly GCA_031255595.1. Lineage (GTDB taxonomy): Bacteria > Bacteroidota > Bacteroidia > Bacteroidales > Tannerellaceae > Tannerella. The sequence continues at coordinate 2,105 of JAIRSF010000109.1, read as the reverse complement.
GTGAGCGGAACCCGAATACGTGTCGCCGCCGATTTGCAGGCTGTATTTGTCGTTCAGCTTTTGTTGAGCTTTAAACGCAAACAGGAAGGCGCTCAACTCGCGATGCGATCTATCGCGTCCGAACTGATAATAAACGGTAGTCAGCATCGTGAACGGACTTGCCTTGTCCGTCAGCCGGATGTTTCCGCCGACCGTATTGCGGTAACTTGCCGTCAGGTCACCTTCCGTTCCGCTTTCAAAACTGTCGTTGACCCACAGTGCCGAAACCGAAAGCACACCGAAATTTTTCTCGGCACGAACGAAGTTCAGCGTCTTGTACGTCAGCGTGTAGGGTGTGAGCGACTTAAAGTTTACATCGCCCGCATTGTTGTATGCCGAACCTATGTGAAGGGTCAGAGTGGAACCGTCGTATTTCAGCATCAACAGGTCGTGCGCTCCGGGCGTATTGCTCCAGTTATTGTACGAAAACAGGCGTTTGTCGTCGTATTCCAGTCCCTGCCGTCCGAGCGAGAGCGAAAATTCAGGCGTAAAGTTATACTCTCCCCATGCTTCGAGAATACCTAAACCGTTCCCCGTCCTGCCGACATCGGTACTGCCGAGCGTACGCGTGTCGAGCAACGACAATTTAGCTTTGACATCCGGCGAAGCGTAAGCGAAATTCAATTTCGTGCGCAGATTATTCACATACGCAGGGTTGAGCGTATCTGCCAGAGGTTCCTGAAATCCATCGCGATACTCGCCTCTTGAGCGAATTTCCGCATCTATTTTAACCGTTTGTCCCAATAATTGAGTTACGGCGAAAAAAACCAGGCCGGTAATAAGAAAAATCTTTTTCATAAGCTACTAAAATTATTTTAATTGTTACATTGTATAAGTTCGCTCCAATAACCCTATTTTTCAACATCCTCCCGACAACCGCACCACTTACCGAAAACGGCCCACCAACGACTCTCCGAAACAAATCCGCCCTATCTTCACCCCGATATTTGTGGAATACGACCAATAGCTTATACATTAACCATAAACGGATTCATTTATGAAAAAATCTCCGGCTTCCCGGAGTGGACTCATTTGCTCATCCAAAAATTTCTGCAAAGAAACACATAATGTCTATTAAAATAGTGTACATTTGCATGGATGTTTTCATTATAAAACATGTAATTTTCAATGTTTAGACAAAGGGTATTAATATAAACTACTGTATTTTATGAAATTAGGAATGGGGATTAATGACAGCGGATTCGGAGAAACTTTTCTACAATGTATTACACCCGGCGAATTTAAAAAAATCGAAGAGACATCCGTCTTTTTACAGTTCAAAAAAGGGGAAACCATCTTAAAACAAGGACATCAACCTACCCACATCGCATTCTTGCAAAGCGGTATCGTGAAATTCAGTTACCGGCAGGACAACAGCGACAAAAGCACCATCCTCACGTTGGTTACAGCACCGAAAATACTCGGCGGCGCGAACCTGTTCTTCAACGACAACAACCTCTTTTCCATCGTCGCCGTAGAAAACTGCGAAGTGTACATGCTCGACGCAAACGTACTGTACCACCTGATGCAGGACAATGGAAGCCTGGCTGTCAACCTGTTCATACTCGCCTCCGACATGTTCAAAAAGGCTATATTCAATTTCATCAGCGTCGCGACCAAGCAAAAAGAAGCCCGCATCGCCGACGTCTTCATCTACCTGACGGAAGAAATCTACGGCTCCCTTTCATTCAAATTGTCGCTGACGAGAAAGGAGCTGGCCGAATACGCCTGCTGTTCGGTAGAAAACGTTATCATGACGCTCTCAAAATGGCAAAACGAAGGAATCGTGCTCTCGTCGGGTAAAAACTTCAAAATAATGAATCCGGATAAGCTGAAACATATCAGTAGAGTAGGCTAAACAAAGAGAAGCGCCCTTGTTTAACTCCTGTAATCATCTTTCGAGCGTATCTCTACGCGCCGGATTTTCCCGCTGATTGTTTTGGGCAGTTCATCCACAAATTCCACGATACGCGGATATTTATAAGGTGCGGTAACACGTTTGACATGATTCTGAATCTCTTTTACTAATTCATCACCGGCTCTATCCCTGTATTCTTTTGAAAGAA
>JAIRSF010000056.1 GCA_031255595.1 Tannerella sp. | reverse complement strand
CGCTACGGAGACAAATATTTGGAAGAAGGACTCGAACAGACAGCGCGTTACATGGATCTCCACTGCTGCAACGAAGGCTGGATCGTCGTCTTCGACCGCCGCTCGACCGTCAACTGGGAAGACAAACTCTATATGCGCAAAGAAACGGTAGGCGGCAAAACCATCACCATCGTAGGAGCGTAGATAGTGAATAGTTAATAGTGAATAGTGAATAATCGATTACGAATTACGGGGTTATCATGACAACCGGTTCGTAATTCGTAATTTTTAATTCGTAATTGATAATTGATTCGTAATTGATAATTGATTCATAATTGAAAATCCGTGTACCGGATTATTCACTATTAACTATTCACTATTCACTAACAACGTTCACTATTAACTAATGAAAGCTTGGTTCCTTTATGGTAACCTGTGCCGCTGAAAGCGGCGACCAGGTCACCGGATTCGTTGGTGATGCGTACTTCGGCGCCGGCTAACCGACCGCGGTTGAAGATTTCTTTTGCTTCGGCGTACAGGTATCCGTGGCTTTCGGCTTTGAAGAAGCGGATGTCGGCGCAGATGGAAAAGGTCAGTTCCTCATGGCTGTTTACCGCTGCGGCAAAGGCTAAGTCCGCCAATGTGAAGACCGCTCCTCCCTGGCATACGCCGCCGCCGTTGAGATGTTTGGGCGTTATTTTCATCCGCGCACGCGCCGTACCGTTTCCTACCTCAAGCAGTTCTACGCCGGTATCCCGGGCGAAGGCGTCTTTTTTGAAAAATTCCTTTATATCCATTGTAATGCGCAGCTTATAGTCCCCATTCAAATCCGTCCTTTGTGTCTTTCACCTTGAATCCGAGGGCTGCCATTTCATTCCTGATCCGGTCGCTTGTTGCCCAGTCTTTATTTTCTTTTGCCTGTTGGCGTATGGATAGCAGCAGGTCGACGGCTTTTTTGTAGGCCTCGTCGCGGTTGTCGGAAGCGGCGGCGCCGGTTTGCAGTCCCAGGATGTCTTCCATAAACAGGCGGAAGACGGCTTTCAGTTCTTCCAGACCGGCGGCGGAGAGGGTGCCCTTCCCGTCGTAGAGGGTGTTGACCGCTTTGCCTGCGTCAAAAAGGTGTGCAATGACGACCGGGGTGTTCAGGTCGTCGCAGATCGCGGCTTCGCATTTCTCGCGCAGCCCGGCAAGGTCGACGGACGAAGTGTCCGACGGTGTCAGCTTCTGCAAACGCGCATACGCTTCGAGCAGCCTTTCCAGCCCTTTTTGCGCCGCTGCCAATGCCTCGTTACTGAAATCTACCGTACTGCGGTAGTGTGCCTGAAGGATGAAGAAACGAATCGCCATCGGGGAATAGGCTTGTGTCAAAAGGGCATGGTTGCCGGTGAAAAATTCTTCCAGCGTGATGAAGTTTCCCAGCGACTTACCCATTTTCTGCCCGTTGACGGTGATCATGTTGTTATGCATCCAGTAGCGAACCATCTCATCGCCCTGCGAGGCTACCGCCTGCGCTATTTCACATTCGTGATGAGGAAAGACCAGGTCCATCCCTCCGCCATGGATATCGAAATGATCTCCCAGGTATTTCCTTCCCATCGCCGTACATTCGCAGTGCCATCCGGGGAAGCCGTCGCTCCATGGCGAAGACCAGCGCATGATGTGTTCCGGCTGCGCCTTTTTCCAGAGGGCGAAATCGACCGGGTTGCGTTTCTCCTGCTGCCCGTCCAGGTTGCGCGTTGTATGGAGCAGCTCCTCGATATTCCGGTTGGAAAGGATGCCGTAGCGGTGCTTTTCGTTGTATTTTTCTACGTCGAAATAGACCGAGCCTTCGCTTTCGTAGGCATAACCGTTGTCTAAGATTTTCCGCACCAGTTCGATTTGTTCAATGATATGCCCGGATGCGTTCGGCTCAATGCCGGGGGGCAGGACGTTCAGCATCTCCATGGCTTTGTGGTAACGAAGCGTGTAATGTTGCACGACCTCCATCGGTTCGAGTTGTTCGAGCCTTGCTTTTTTAGCGATTTTGTCCTCACCAGCGTCCGCATCGTGCTCCAGGTGCCCTACGTCGGTTATGTTGCGCACGTAGCGGACTTTATAGCCCAGGTGTTTCAGGAGGCGGAACAGAAGATCGAAAGTGATGGCGGGACGGGCATGACCCAGGTGCGGGTCGCCGTAGACCGTCGGGCCGCAGACATACATCCCGACATGCGGCGCATGCAATGGGACAAAAACCTCTTTTTGCCGGGTCAACGTATTGTAAATTGTAAGCTCCATAATGAAATGAAAGAAAGTTTAAACGGAAAATAATGTTCAACGGGCGCAAAGATAACGTAATTTATTTTTACTTTTGCACTTATTTTGAAAATATGGGATCTTCTCCGAAAAAAACACCCCCCCCTTTGATTTCATTGATACCGGTTCTGGTATTGGTCGGGCTGCTGTATGCTGCAGTCCGGGCGTTCGGCGGCAACGTGCTGGAAGGGGCGAGCCAGGTTGTCCTGCTCACCGCAACGGCGGTATGCGCCTTATTATCGATTGTTTTCTACCGCGTCCGGTGGAAAGATATCGAGAAGGCGATCGTCAATAATATTACCGGCGTCGCTTCCGCCTTGCTGATCTTGTTGCTGATCGGCGCTTTGTCGGGCACATGGATGGTAAGCGGTATCATCCCTACGCTTATTTACTACGGGATGAAGGTGATACATCCCGATTTTTACCTGGCTTCAGCCTGCGTGATCTGCGCCGTTGTATCGGTCATGACCGGCAGTTCGTGGACTACGGTCGCTACGATGGGCGTCGCCCTGTCCGGCATCGGGCTGGCGCAGGGATTTTCGCCCGGCTGGATCGGAGGCGCCATTATTTCCGGCGCCTATTTCGGGGATAAGGTTTCGCCGTTGTCGGACACAACCGTACTGGCATCGGCCGTAACGGATACCCCCCTGTTTATGCACATACGTTATATGATGATTACCACCGTCCCGTCTATTCTCATCGCGCTTCTTACCTATACGGTTGCAGGATTGTCGTATCATACGGCTTCGACCGGCGAGATCGCAGCCTATTCCGAATCGTTGAATAATACGTTTCATATTTCCCCCTGGCTGTTGCTCGTTCCCGTTGCCATGGGATTCCTGATCGCCAAGCGTGTCCCGCCGCTTATCACCCTCTTTCTCGCCTGCCTGATGGCATGCCTTTGTGCATTGCTTTTCCAATCCCCCGTCTTATCCGAAATCTCGGGAGCGGGAACTTCCGGCTTGCAGGCGCAATTCCGGGGAACGCTGACCGCTGTGTATGGAAGCACTTCGATCGATACCGGGCACGCCGCCTTGAATGAACTTGTTTCCACCCGGGGGATGGCGGGAATGATGCATACGATCTGGCTGATTGTTTGCGCGATGTGTTTCGGCGGAGCGATGACCGCCGCCGGGATGTTGGGCAGTATCATATCCGTATTCCTGCGTTTCATGAAAAATACGGTGGGTATCGTTTCTTCTACGGTTTTTTCGGGGCTCTTTTTCAACGCATGCACCGGAGACCAGTACCTGTCCATCATTCTCACAGGTGATATGTATAAGGATATTTACCGGCGGAAAGGGTATGAAAGCCGGTTGCTGAGCCGCAGTACGGAAGACGGCGTAACGGTGACTTCGCCGCTTGTGCCCTGGAACACGTGCGGCATGACACAGGCTACCGTACTCGGAATACCTACCCTGACCTACGCGCCGTATGCTTTTTTCAACTTAGTCAGCCCGCTGATGAGCCTGCTCGTTGCGGCGGCGGGGTATAAAATAAAACGAATGGTTTCGAACGAACACAGCCACAAAACATGAAGAAAAAATTTCACATATCCCTCTTAGGGCGGGTAGCAATCGCGATCGCTGCCGGCATCGCGCTGGGGCAGGTCATGCCTTCGGCAGTGGCGCGTATCTTTGTCACATTTAATGCTTTATTCGGCAACTTCCTGTCGTTTTCCATTCCCCTGATTATTCTGGGGCTGGTGGCGCCGGCTATCGGCGAACTGGGAAAAGGCGCCGGGCGGCTGCTGCTCGTTACGGTACTGATCGCCTACGGGTCGACCCTTTTTTCCGGCTTTTTCACTTATTTCTCCGCCTCGGCGTTCCTGCCGCACCTCCTGGCGGAAAACGCGGAGATCGCAGCGATGGAAAACCCGGAAAACGGAATGTTGACGCCCTTTTTTACAGTGGCGATGCCCCCTTTGATGGATATTATGACTTCGCTGCTGCTGGCATTCGTGACCGGGCTGGGTCTTTCTGCTATAAAAGGAGATACGCTTCAGGCGGCTTTTACCGATTTTCGCGCAATCATGATGAAGCTCATCACTTCGGTGATCGTGCCTTTGCTGCCGCTTCATATCTTCGGCATTTTTTTGAATATCACAGCCAGCGGACAGGTCGCCATGATTATATTCATGTTCCTGAAGGTGATTTTGTTTATCTTCGTCCTGCACGTGGCGCTGCTGCTTATCCAGTTTACGGTTGCGGGGGTGGTCGGGAGGAAAAACCCGCTGGTCATGCTGCGGAACATGTTGCCTGCCTACCTGACGGCGCTGGGCACACAGTCTTCCGCCGCTACGATACCCGTAACACTGGAACAGGCGCTGAAAAATGGCGTCCGCGAGAATATCGCCGTCTTCACCATCCCCCTCTGCGCGACGATCCACTTAGCCGGCAGCACGATGAAGATCGTCGCCTGCGCCATGGCGATCATGTTCATGGCAGGCGAAACCGTTTCCTTCGTGCAGTACGGAGGTTTTATCCTCATGCTGGGCATCACGATGGTAGCCGCTCCCGGCGTCCCCGGCGGGGCGATCATGGCGGCGCTCGGTTTGCTGGGCAGCATGCTGGGCTTCAACGAAACATTGCAGGCGTTGATGATCGCCCTCTATATTGCGATGGATAGCTTCGGAACGGCCTGCAACGTTACAGGCGACGGTGCAATCGCCGTCGTTGTAGACCGGATCGCCAAATGATGACCCCAGCAACCGGTTTATGGATCACACAAATATAATTGCAGACAGCGGCAGTACGAAAACGGACTGGATGGTCGTCCGGGGAGAAACGGTTATCCGGTCGGTATCTACGAAAGGGATGAACCCGTATTTTCAATCTTATGATGAGATACGGGATGAAATAGAACGTGTCCTGATGCCGGAGATAAAAGATTTGCCGGTTGACACGGTGTATTTCTATGGCGCCGGTTGTGTTTTCGGCAAAGCGGGCACCATGTGGAGAGCGCTATCGTCCTGCATGCCTTTCCCGGAGATTCATGTCTATTCCGATTTGCTGGCGGCGGCGCACAGCACCTGCGGGCATAAGGCGGGTATTGCCTGTATCATAGGCACAGGATCCAATTCCTGTTTTTACGATGGGCATGAGATTGTGAAAAACATACCTCCTTTAGGTTTTATCCTGGGGGATGAAGGCAGTGGCGCAATGCTGGGGCGTATGTTGGTGGGCGATGTATTGAAAGGAATCATATCCAAACCTTTGCAGGATGCTTTTTTTGAACGTTTTCGGATGACACAAGCCGATATCCTCGACCAGGTGTACCAAAAACCCTTTCCGAACCGTTTTCTGGCAAGCCTGTCGCCTTTTTTGCATGACCATTCGGATGAACCGGAAATACGGCGGATCATTGCCGGCGGTTTCCACTCTTTCCTCACACGCAACGTAATGCAATATGATTATGAGGAATATCCCGTAAATTTTGTGGGATCGATAGCCCGCCACTATGAAGCGATATTGCGGGAAACAGCGGCGGCGATCGGGCTGCGTACCGGCGAAATTGCGGAAAGCCCGGCAAAAGGGCTTATCGGCTACTATAATAATGCAAGATAAAATATGGGCTTTAGAAAAATAACGGAAGAATCTTCCCTGTATCATGACCTGGAGAAAAAAACGGTGCGTGAATTGCTCGAATGTATAAACGAGGAAGACCGGAAGGTCGCACATGCCGTACGCGAAGCGATACCCCGGATAGAAGAACTGGTAGAGCGGATCGTTCCCCGTATGCGCAGGGGCGGGCGTTTGTTTTATATCGGGGCCGGCACAAGCGGGCGCCTCGGCGTACTCGACGCCTCCGAAGTGCCTCCTACATTCGGCGTGCCTCCCTCCCGGGTGACCGGGCTGATCGCCGGGGGCGACAAAGCCCTGCGTTCGCCGGTCGAAAAAGCGGAGGATGATGTACGGAGCGGATGGGAGGAACTTGCCGAACATAAAATAAACGGGAATGATACGGTCATCGGCATTGCCGCATCCGGCACAACACCCTATGTGACGGCCGCCCTGCGGGCGGCACGCGAGTACGGCATATTGACGGGATGTATCACAAGCAACCCCGGTTCTCCCATGGCAGCCGAATCGGACATCGCCATAGAAACGGTTGTCGGGCCGGAATTTGTGACGGGCAGTTCGCGGATGAAATCGGGTACGGCGCAAAAAATGGTACTAAACATGATCTCCACCTCGGTAATGATAAAATTAGGCCGCATAGAAGGAAACAAAATGATCCACATGCAACTGTCAAACAAAAAGCTGGCAGACCGCGGCGTCCGTATGATCATGGACAAGCTGTCGATCGATTACGAACAGGCGGAATCGTTATTACAACTTCATGGATCGGTCAAAAAAGCAATCGACCGGGCGCAACCGCCGACCCGCTAACGCCCCATCGGTAAAATCGCATGAACGAAATCTGAAAACATTTGAATGATTATTGAATATCATTCTTTCCGGCGGGTATTTACTTTGCAAAGTCGTAGACCGAAGTTAATTCTACACAGAAATCATGAAGAATAATTACGATTTTATGAAGAAAAACGCCTTTTTATGTATTTGCATTTTAGCCCTTTCGTGTACGCATACGAAAAATACGGAAATAACCGCGCCGCAACAATTGCCTGTTGACGAATATAACACCTATTACACCTGTAACCGGAAGCCTCTGCAGCCCCAGCCGCTTATCAAACTGCCCGCAGGCAGCATACAGGCCGGAGGATGGTTGCGAAAACAGCTCGAACTGCAAAAGGACGGGCTGAACGGTCACCTGGGCGAAATCAGTGCATGGCTTCAGAAAGAAGATAACGCCTGGCTGACGAACGGAGGAAAATGGGGTTGGGAGGAAGCGCCCTACTGGCTGCGCGGCTACGTGAGCCTGGCCTATTCGTTAGGCGACGGCGGCATGATCCGGGAGGCTCATTTCTGGATCGAACATATACTGAAAAGCCAGCGGGAAGACGGAAACTTCGGGCCTGTGCAGTTGAACGACGGGAAACAGGACTTCTGGCCGAATATGATCGTTTTATGGATCATACAATCGTACTACGAATATACGAACGACCGGCGGGCGATTGATTTCATGAGCCGCTATTGCGACTACCTGCTAACGGTGGCAGACGAAGATTTCCTGTACAGTTACTGGGAAAACAGCCGCGGGGGCGACAACCTGTGGAGCGTTGCATGGCTATATAACCGTACACGCGAAGAAAAACTGCTGAAACTGGCCGAAAAGATACACCGCAACACAGCCGACTGGACGAAATCGACGCAACTGCCCAACTGGCACAATGTGAACATCGCCCAATGCTTCCGCGAACCGGCTACCTACTACCTGTTTTCAAAAGATTCCGCCATGCTGGCTGCAAGTTATAATGTACAAAGCCTGATCCGCCGCGCCTTCGGACAGGTTCCCGGCGGTATGTTCGGCGCGGACGAAAATGCGCGTATCGGCTTCTTCGACCCGCGCCAGGGTACGGAAACCTGCGGTTTTGTGGAACAGATGGCTTCCGACGAAATCATGCTGCTGATAACCGGCGACCCCTACTGGGCCGAAAACTGCGAAGACGTCGCCTTCAACAGCTATCCCGCCTCGATGATGCCGGACTACAAAGCCCTGCGCTATATCACAAGCCCGAACCACGTCGTAAGCGACACCAAAAACCATCATCCGGGGATCGACAACCGGGGACCATTCCTGGCCATGAACCCGTTCAGCAGCCGCTGCTGCCAGCATAACCACGGTTTCGGCTGGCCCTATTATGCGGAACACCTGATCTTAGCCACACCGGACAACGGACTCGCCGCCGTATTGTACAGCGCCTGCGAAGCAACGGTAAAAGTCGGCAACAGCGGCAACGGCAGCGCAACGGTAAAGACCGGCGGCGTGGACGTTTCCGTCCATGAAGAAACGAACTATCCCTTCGAAGAGAAGATACGCTTCACCTTCGATATGCCGGAAAACGCGACGTTCCCTTTTTATCTGCGGATACCTTCCTGGTGCGGGAACGCCTCCGTTTCCATCAACGGGAAAAAGACCGGTGTGAAACCGTCCGGCAAACCATACGTGCGGATCTACCGCGAATGGCATCCGGGAGACCGGGTAGAGCTGGACGTCCCGATGGATTACCGCATCCGCCAATGGCAGGTCAACAAAAACAGCGTCAGCGTAGACTACGGCCCCTTGACTTTATCTCTCAAAATAAAAGAAAATTATACGAAGACGGACAGCCGCGAAACGGCTATCCGCGACTCCAAATGGCAGGAAAAAGCCGACGCCTCCCAATGGCCCTCCTACGAGATATCTCCCGGAAGCCCATGGAACTATGCGCTGGCGGTCGACAACCCCATCACGCTCGAACGGAAACCATGGACGGCAGACCATAATCCGTTCACGTTGGAAAACACACCGCTTGAGTTCAAGGCAAAGGGACGCCTCGTTGCAGGCTGGACGATCGACGAATATGGGCTGTGCGGCGTCCTACCCTGCGAAAACGCAAAAAAATCAGACCGGTTAGACGATATAACTTTAGTACCTATGGGCGCTGCACGCCTTAGAATAACGGCATTCCCCCGTACGGAAAAATGAAAAAATCCACCAAACCGATATTCCAATTCGCTGTATATTGCCTCCTTTTCATCTTTCTGCAATATACATACCGCCACTATTTCTATTATATAGAACAGTTGCAACTATTCCTGTTCACGAAGCAGTATGCCTCGGCAACGATTCTGCAACCGGGAGGACTGTCGCTCTACATCGCCCGTTTCCTCGTCCAGTTCTACGCCCTGCCCGCCGCCGGAGCGCTCATCAGCGCCGGGCTGCTCACATCCGCCGGACTGCTGACCCAACGCTTACTGGAAAAAATCGCCCCCTCATGGACGGTCTTTCTCATAAGCCTCCTACCCCTCGCCTGGTTGCTGGCGCTTCATACCGACATAAATTATCAGATCCAAGGGACGATCTCCTGCCTGCTGATGCTTGCGGCATTGATCCTGTATACCCGTATCCGCCGTTTCGGCGGCAGAACCGCAACCGGCGCCCTGCTGCTAACGCCTGCACTGTTCCTCACAGCGGGAGCCATCGTTTCGCTCTTTGCCGCGCTCGCCGTATTATGGGAAATCATCCGGAAAAATAAAAAATGGTACTATACGCTGCTACTGCCTGCCGAAACAGCGCTTATCGGTTTTCTCGCCATGCGCCTCAACGGGCAAGAGACCGGAATGATGCTCGCACCCGACGCTTACTACGACCCCCTTCTGCGAAGCAAAGCGATCTACTATGTATGGCTTGCCTTCCCGGCGTCATTCATCATAGCCCGGTTACTCCGGAAAATAAAAGCCCCCTCCCCTAAAAAACAAATGTTAGCTGTGGCGTTGCAACTACTCCCCCTCCCGGTCTTCCTTTGCCAACTGCACCTGAGCGACGAGCGCCTGATACTAAAAAGCATGGAACAGGACTACTACCTGCGCAACCGCCTGTGGGACGAGATCATCGAAACCTATCCCACAGACAAAAATAACCGGCAGATGACGAACGTGCTGAACCTCGCCCTGGCCCAAAAAGGGCTCCTGGGCGAACAGCTCTTTGCCTACAACCCGCAAGGGCCTCAAAGCCTCCTGCCCGCCTGGGACGACACACACATGAATGCGATCGCCCTGTGCGACATCCACTACCATATCGGCGACGTAGCCACCGCACAGAAACTGGCATTCGAAGGGATGGTTTCCTCGCTGAACGAAGGCAACGTACGCCTCCTGCAACGGCTGATCGAAACCAACCTCATCTTCGGGGAATATCCCGTTGCCGAAAAATACATCGGATTGCTGGAACAAACACTTTTATACAAGGACAGGGCACGACAATACCGGGTGTTTTTATCCGACAGCCATGCCCTCGAAAAAGACCCCGAACTGAGCGGCAAAAGAAAAGCATTGGTTCGGAACAACGTATACGCCGTTTCCGGCAATACCGTCAAAACGTTGGAGCAGTTAGCCGACAATAACGCCGGCAACCCGCTTCCGATACAATACCTGCTGGCTATATGCCTGACCAATAAAGACCTGAAACGGTTTCGCGCGTTACTCGAAAAATATTTCAGGACAAACGTTCTGCCTACCCTGTCGGGTAACCATCAGGAAGCGGTCATCGCGATGGAACAAAACAACCCGTCTTTCTGGATTAAAAACGGCGTAAGCACAAAAACCGAGCAAAGATTCAGGGATTTCGACCGGGATATGAAAAACCGGAACAGGGCCGATTTCAACGAAAAAATGAAATCATCCCATGGAAACACCTACTGGTACTACTTACTATTCACAAACATCAATACAAGCAGATTAAATGAGAATATTAGCCCATATAGCGCTGATTACCAGCCTCATCTCCTGCCCAATGGGGGGGGGGATAAAACTCCTCACAGAGAGGCTGTTACAAGCCTATTTTCAGACGCCATATTTCCGGACTATACCGGCGTTACCGTTCCGGCAAATATTGCTCCGTTAAACTTTTCCATAAATTCGGGACGAAAAGCAACTGCAACTTTTCGCGCCGGCGATTTCTCTTTCAAAATTTCATCCGGCAAAAAAGGCGCGTTCACCATCCCCCCCTCCCAATGGAAAAAACTACTCAACCGGGCAAAAGGAGGGCGGGTCGAAATCACAATCACCACACAACAGGACGGAGAAAACCAACACGTATACAAATCTTTTTGCATACATGTTGCGAAAGAACCGATCGACCCCTATATCGTATATCGCCTGATAGAACCCGGATATGCACTATGGAACAAGATGGGTATATACCGGCGCAACCTGGAAACATACGAAGAAAGCGCTGTGTATGAAAACAAAACGACCGGTCATAACTGCGTAAACTGCCATTCGTTCTGCACATATAACCCGGATAAAATACTCTTCCATCTCCGCGCCAAACACGCAGGAACGGTTCTGATAGACGGCGATGAAATCGACTTCCTGCAGACAAAGACAGAGCAAACCATCTCTCCGCTGGTTTATCCCTCGTGGCATCCTTCCGGGCGGTTCATCGCCTTTTCCGTAAACAAAACAACACAGGATCTGCATCCGACTCAGCGGGTAGAGGTCTTCGACTTGGCGTCCGATGTAGTCGTCTACGATGTAAAAGAGCAAATGATCCTCTCCACGCCGGCGATTTTCTCCGGGAGCCACTTCGAAACATTCCCCACTTTTTCGCCCGACGGGAAGACGCTTTACTTCTGTAGCGGAACGGCAGTCCCCATGCCCGACTCCATCCAAAATCTGAAATATAACCTGTGCAGTATCTCTTTCGATCCCGAAACAAAATCTTTCGGTCATGCGGTCGATACACTGTACCATGCGGCGGCGGACGGACGAAGCGTTTCCTTTCCGAGGGTTTCGCCGGACGGGCGCTATCTGATGTGCACGCTTTCTGCTTACGGTACATTCCCGATATGGCACAAAGACGCGGATTTGTACCTGATCGACCTGGAGAAAAAGGAAGGGCGATACATGGACGGCGTGAACAGCGAACAGGCGGATTCCTACCATTCATGGTCGTCCAACGGGCGTTGGATCGTCTTCAGCAGCCGCCGGACGGACGGCCTCTACACACAGCCGTTCTTCGCTTACATCAACGAACAGGGCGAAGTTGCCAAACCATTCCTGCTGCCGCAAAAAAACAGCCGGCGCTACTACGCCGAACTGATGAAATCATACAACATTCCGGAATTTGTCGCCGGCGAGGTGACGAACAAATCCTACGCCGTTGGTCGGAAAGCGAAAGATAAAAGCATCCACAAACAAGTCGGATTCAGGTTAAAATAAAACATACCGACATGAGATTCAAACAAAGAGTACAAACAAAAAAACGAATGCCTATGAGAAAAGAAAAAATGAGATTTCAAAAACAATTAGTATTGAACAAACGAACAAATTTTTTTTAATCCAAATTATTTTAAAAATCATGAGAAAACAAAAGTATGATTATTTAAACGGAAAATTCCGGAAAATACCATTATTCCTGCTTGCTTTTTCACTGTTTGCCGCTACGCACGAAACGATCCGGGCGAAAAGCACAACCGGCGAAGCCATTGCAGCAGGGATCCCCGGCAAGGCAGATGCGTCGCCGGAGATGATCGTTCAGCAACAGAAAATCACCGTAAAAGGATTTGTCAAAGACAACTTCGGGGAACCGGTCATTGGAGTGAATATTGTTGAAAAAGGAACGACAAACGGAACGACAACCGATTTCGAAGGTAATTTCACGATCTCGGTCGCCGAAGGAGCGCTTCTCGAAATTTCCTTCATCGGCTACGTCCGCCAGGAGGTGACGGTGAGAGGCAGTTCGCTGACCGTAACACTGCAAGAAGATACCCAGATGCTTGAAGAAGTTGTGATCACAGGGTTCGGTCTGTCGCAAAAGAAAGCGACGCTGACCGGCGCTATCTCATCTATCAGCGCAACCGATATCAGCCGTTCGGCGGCCGCTACGGCGTCGGGTGCGCTGGTCGGTAAGATGTCGGGCGTGAACAGTGTCCAGAAAGACGGTAGGCCGGGCGCCTCGACAACGATCGAGATCCGCAACATGGGTACGCCGCTGTTCGTCATCGACGGTATACAGTCAGACCAGGGGCAGTTTAATAATATCGATTTTAACGACATCGAATCCATCAGTATCCTGAAAGATGCAAGCGCCTCGATCTATGGTATGCGCGCATCGAACGGCGTCGTGGTCGTTACTACGAAGAAAGGATCGCGCAACGCCAAAAACACCGTTTCCATAAACGGGTACTATGGATGGCAAAGTCCCAGCTCTTTCCCCAAACCGGCAAGCGCCGAAACGTATATACGAAATTATATACAGTCGGAAACGGTTCAGAATCCCAACCGCGAAAGCTATACCTACTCGAAGGAAGATTATGCGAAATGGCAACAGGGAACGGAAAAAGGTTATGTGCCTTTCGACTGGTATAATTTTATCTTCCAGACCGGACCACAGTATTATCTGAATGCTAATGTGTCGGGAGGCTCCGATAAATCGAACTATTACATCTCTATCGGGCATCTGAACCAGGACGCTATGATCGTCAATTACGGGGGGTTCAACCGTACAAATATCCAGATGAACATCGATACGGAAATAACGAACCGCCTGCGTGTCGGGGCGTCGCTGAACGGGCGTATCGAAGAACGGGTCAATCCGGGTGTGCCGGGCGGCGACGATTATTGGCTGCCGCGCTTCGGCGTTTACCGCAATTTGCCTACCCGGCGCCCGTTTGCGAACGATAATCCCGATTATCCGACCCGTACGTCCAACGAAGACGGTACGAACTTCGGATGGCTGACCTATGAGTATTCGGGGCGCTTCGAGGAGAAATGGCGCGTGATGCAGTTGCAGGGAAATCTGGAATACGACATCTTCGACGGACTCACGTTCAAAGCGATGGGAGGCTATTACTTCGCCCAAAAATACCTGAACAACCAGGAGTTTACCTACAAGCTGTATAACTACGATCCGGAAACGGATACTTATCCGGTGATCTCCCACAACACGAATCCATGGCGCGAACGCGAAACGCAATATGTGGAAACTATCGACATGAATGTACAGTTATCGTATAACAAGAAGTTCGGCGAACATTCCGTCGCCGCCGTCGGCGGTCTGGAAACGAGGAAACGCGACAATCCGCGCACCTGGGTACATGCCCGTCCGCTGGCAAACGCGCAAAATTTTATCGATTACCAGATCATGGATACCTACGACGACGACCTGCTGCGAACCGAGGCGCGGATGGGCTGGCTGGGTCGCCTGAACTACGATTATGCGAATAAATACCTGTTCGAGGCATCCGCCCGCTACGACGGGTCGTGGAAGTTTCCTCCCGGACACCGCTGGGGTTTCTTCCCTTCCGGCTCCGTAGGCTGGAGAATATCCGAAGAGGCTTTCTGGAAAGAAAACAAACCGGGTGAGATCGTTTCGGATTTCAAAATCCGCGGGTCATACGGATTAACGGGCGACGACGATCTGGGTGATGCTTACCGGGCGTTCGATTATTATGCCGGATATACGTACCGGAACGGCAACGGAACGGTGT
This sequence comes from Tannerella sp., assembly GCA_031255595.1. Lineage (GTDB taxonomy): Bacteria > Bacteroidota > Bacteroidia > Bacteroidales > Tannerellaceae > Tannerella. Next base: position 14,032 of record JAIRSF010000056.1, on the reverse strand, counting down.
TGGACGGTGAATATGTCGTCCCCTCACGCGACCGGGGCGTGCCCGTAACGACCATGTCGTGGATCGAAACGACGAACTTGGACTTCGGTATCGACATCGGGTTCCTGAGAAACCGCCTCAGCGGAGAGTTCGATTTCTTCCGCCGTAAACGTACCGGGCTGCCGGAACGGCGATATGATATTCTGCTTCCTTCAGAAGTGGGTTTTGAAATGCCGAACGAGAATCTAAAATCCGATGTGCACATGGGCTGGGATGCGATTGTGCGCTGGAGAGACCGGGTCGGCGACGTCGGCTATTCCGTAGCCGTCAATGCCACCTATTCACGTTTCTACGACTGGGAGCAGTATAAGCCGCGCTTCGGTAACTCATGGCACGAATACCGCAATTCGCTCCACCATCGCTTCGGCTTCGTTAACTGGGGGCTGGAAGCGATCGGGCAGTTCAAGGATTGGGACGAGATCGCCTCTTATTCCGTCGATAACGACCGCCAGGGTAACAGGACGATCCGTCCGGGAGATATCAAGTACAAAGACGTCAACGGCGATAACATCATCAACGGGATGGACGAACGCCCGATCGGATACCGGATGGGACATACACCGACGATGAACTACGGTATCAACGTGGCCGCCGACTGGAAAGGCTTCGATCTGGCTTTCGACCTGACGGGCGGATTCATGGCGTCGTGGTTTCAGGAATGGGAGCAACGCAATCCGTTCCACGACGGGGGTAATAATGCGCAGTATTATATGGACGATACCTGGCGGCTGGCCGATATCTGGGATGCCGGGAGCCAGCTGATTCCGGGTACATACCCTATGCTGCTGATCGGGAACAGTTCGCACAGTAATTACTGGAGGAGCACGTTCTGGATGCATAACGTGAGATACATCAAACTGCGGAACATCGAACTGGGGTACACCGTTCCCAAACGACTCGTCAACAAGGCCGGTATATCGGATGTGCGGGTTTACGTGGGAGGCTCGAATATCTTTACCCTGACTAATATTAAAGGCGTGGATCCCGAATCCGATCAGTCAAACGGATTGGGATACCCGACGATGCGTGTGATAAATGTAGGCATAAATCTTAAATTTTAACGAGAATGAAAAAGATACATTATATAATGGCTCTGGCCGCTATGTTTCTAATGTGCGCCGGCTGTTCCGATTTTCTGGAACGCGACGCGGATAAAATCTTTTCCGAAGACCAGATTTTCGGCGATGAAGTGATGCTCAAATCGGTTATTTCAGACATGTACGGTAGCGTTACATGGGGACAGCACGTAGCCGACTGGGGACGCTATCCCTGGCTCGACGAAGCGGAAAGGTGCGACGGAGGGCCGGAACAAGGCTCCGACTTCGGCAACGATCATTGGCGCGTTTATGATTACGGATATATCCGCCGCGCGAATATTTTCCTGCAAAGCCTGCGTGCTACGGAGGCGATAACGCCGGCCGAGAAGACAAGAATAGAAGGTGAGATACGCTTCCTGCGCGCCTGGACTTATTTCAATACGGCACGCGGACTGGGAGGGATGCCGATCGTGGGCGACGAGGTTTTCAGCTATACGTCCGGTATGGACATCACCGCTCTGCAGTATGCCCGCTCTACGGAGGCCGAGATCTATGATTACATCATCAGCGAGTGTCAGGCCGTTTACGAGATGCTGCCGGCGGACAAAAACCGGAATTCGGCGCGGGCAAACAAATGGACGGCTAAGATGCTGGAGGCGCGGGCGGCGCTTTATGCCGCATCGCTGGCTAACTACAACAACAAGATGGCGAATCCGATCCGGACAAACGGTGGCGAAGTAGGCATCCCGGCCGACATGGCGCAGGGTTACTACGCCAAGGCGCTGGCCGCAGCCGAAATCGTAATCACCAACAGCCCTTACGAGTTGCAAAAGGTCGTCGGGGAGGTTACGCACGAGCGACTGGCGGACAATTTCTATGCCGCCATCAACATCAAAGACGGTAATACGGAAGTGATCTGGGCGCGCGATTATATTTATCCGGGCGTCACGCATCAGTTCACGACCGTAAACGCCCCGAAATCGCACCGCGAAGATACGGACGACAGTTGGCTGGGTATCATTGTGAACCTGGTAGAAGACTTCGAAATCATCGACACCCCGACTCCCGGACAGGGAAGCCCGCTTGTTACGCAGGAAAACGGCGATTACAGGTTCTACGCCTCGGCAAGGGAACCGTTTGAAGTGCGCGACCCGCGTCTACGCGGCACAGTACTGTACCCCGGATCGTCGTTCAAAGGGCGCGAAGTGGTGCTACAGGCCGGACAGTTGAACAGAGAAGGCGGCGAATGGGTGAAAAACATCTTAGGTTATAGCGGCGTCAACGGATACGACGAAAACGGCATACTGATTACGTCCGAAAACGGCCCGCGAACAGGCAACGAACAGTTCATCAACAAAACAGGCTTCCTGACCCGCAAGTTTCTCGACGAAACGACACAGTCGGGCACGCGCGGACGCGGCTCGGAAATGTGGTTCCCACGCTTCCGTATCTCCGAAGCCTACCTGATCGCCGCCGAAGCTTCGTTTGAAATGAATAACGGACGGGCTGCCGGATTTATGAACGCCGTACGCGAACGCGCAGGCGTGAAACCGCTCACCGCCATTACGTTCGAAAACATCGTGCACGAACGACGTGTAGAGTTTGCGCTCGAAGATCACCGCTTCTGGGACATGAAACGCTGGCGCCTGGCCGACAAAGTATGGGACGGCAACAATAACAATCCTTCGGCACGCCACCGCGTCCTCTTTCCTTATCTCGTCGTCGCACCGGGCGATCCGAACGACCGCAAGTGGGCTTTCGAAGAACTTATGTCGCCGATGGCTCCCAACGCACGAAACTTCCAGATGAGAAATTACTACAATTTCCTCGACCAGGGATGGCTGAACAACAATCCCAAGCTCGTGAGAAATCCATATCAATAATCTTTAAACATGACGATAATGAAAAATATATCAAATATACTTTCAATAGGGTTGTTTTTCGTGATACTGACGGGTTGCGGGAAAGATAATTTTGATGAACCGACCTCAACGCTGACCGGAAAGATCGTCTACAACGGCGAAGCGATACAGGTGAGAGGAACAGGCGAAGCGATACAGTTGCAACTCTATCAGGACGGCTACGCACTGAAGGATCCGATTACGGTGTATGTCGGACAGGAGGGAACGTTTTCGGCCAAATTGTTCGACGGGGAATATAAGCTGGTCACACGCGACAACAACGGCCCATGGGTCAACTCCAGGGATACGCTGATAGTCAACGTTAAAGGACGCACGAATATCGAAGTGAACGTCACCCCGTATTTCACCATCTCCGGTACGCAGATTTCCATTTCCGGCAATACGATGAACGCTTCGCTCACAATCAACCGGATCGTTTCGACAGCCGAGATCAGCCGCGTTGTACTGGTATTGAGCAAAACGCAGTTTGTCGACGACGCGAACAACATCTTCCGCAAAGACATCACAGGGATCACCGCCGGCGCAGAAACTTTAACCGCAGACTTGAGCGGAAACAACGACGTCGCAAACGCCAAAACCCTGTACGGTCGCGTGGCCGTACATACCAATGGCGCCGACCAGGCCATCTATTCGCCGGTTGTAAAACTAAAATAAAAGTTTCGGAAGCCATACGGTAACTCCATCATTTACCCCTTCAAAAAGCCGGTTTCGACTCATCGAAACCGGCTTTTCCATGAATCAAGCGTAAACACCTCCGCCTGACTTCGTCGTTTTTGATTTATCAAGCTGTATTGTTCATGTAATATTTTCATAATCAATTTCTTAATTTTTCTGGGACACCGTTTTGGGTGTCCCGAGCGATTTTTTTATTTGGTTTTCTACCCGTTAAATGCTATGCGGATAAAATCTATATGAATCGTGCCGAGAGAAAGTTGCTCCGGGAAAACTTTATCGAAGCTGCCGGAAAACCCTTAGGTCGTCCTTCGAAAAAAATGCAAACCACTGAATACAGGCAGTATTTAAGCATTGTAATATTATTAAATCCTATTGCGTATTAAAATGACGAATACAATCAAAAATAGAATTAAAATGAATACTTTTGTAAAAAATATCCCGCTATGCAAACAGAACAGTTAATATCACTAATAGACGAATTGACTTCTCAGCCAAAAGAAAATGAATGGATTGAGTTCAAACACAACTTTCATTCGCCGGAAGAAATCGGGGAACGAATATCCGCATTGTCCAATGCCGCTTGCATTCATACTCAAGCATTTGGATATTTGGTTTTCGGAGTAGAAAACGAAACGCACCGGATTGTTGGTACCGATTTCAAAGCCGGAAGTTATAAAAAAGGTAATGAGGAATTGGAAAATTGGCTTGCGACGCGATTGAATCCACGTGTTGATTTTACAATATATGAATTTGATTATGAGGGAAATAATCATATATCTTTATTTATTATTCCCGCTGCCGGAAATCGTCCGGTAACTTTTTTACACCAAGCCTATATCCGCATTGGAAGCATCACAAGAAAATTGAGTGATTTTGAAGAAAAAGAGCGCAAGATATGGAACAACAGTACCTATCAATTAGAAAATGACATCGCAAAATCCAATCTCGCCTCATCGGACGTCATTCAATTATTAAGTACAGAAACCTATTTTGAGTTGATGAAAATCCCCTATCCGAGCAATCAAGTGGGAGTGATTGAAAAGTTTCTATCTGAAAAACTGATTATTAAAGAAAAATCAAGGTATTCGATAACAAAATTAGGCGCAATCCTGTTTGCAAAAAATTTGAATGATTTTGACGACCTGTCCCGAAAAGCCGTAAGAGTAATAGTTTACAAAGGAAAAGGGAAAGTCGAAACCGAACGGGAACAAATTTTTTCAAAGGGCTATTGTGTCGGATTTGCAAACATGATAGATTGGATAAATGGACAGTTACCAGCCAACGAGTTGATAAGTAGAGCGTTTCGCAAAGACCAACGGGCATATCCCGAAGTTTCCATACGCGAAATGGCGGCAAACATGATTATCCACCAATCTTTTGAAGAAAAAGGATTTCCGATGGTTGAGATATATTCCGACCGAGTTGCCATTTCCAATCCCGGACAACCCTTGATACTTCCCGAACGCTTTATTGATGAATATGTTTCGCGGAACGAGAAAATGGCAGACCTGATGCGCCGCGCCAATCTGTGTGAAGAAAAGGGTAGCGGAATGGATAAAGTCATTTTCAACAATGAGGCATTTCACTTGCCACCAATCAATATTTTAGTGGACAAGTTACGCACAACCGTAACCATTTACGCTTACAAAAAATTATCGGAATTAAGCCGTAAAGACAAGATAAATGCCTGCTACCAACATTGTTGTCTTCGATATACGCAGAATGAGAAAATGACAAATCAAAGTTTACGTGAACGGTTTGAGGTGGAAGAAAAGAATTATCCAATGGTTTCAAAAATTATCAGAGAAACCATTGAGGCTGGGCTTATTAAAGATGAAGACCCGGAAAACCGGTCGAAACGATACTCGAAATATCTTCCATTTTGGGGATAGTTTAATGTAATTGTCATGTAACTATGAGGGTATATTTGAAAATTAAATAATTAATAATCAGAAATATCCAATGTAACGGTAATGTAATCGCCAATAAAATTCCCACAAAATATTCAGCAACATAAAAATTATCATCACCTTTGTCTTGAGTGATCCTAAACAATGGTAAAACGTAGCATAGAAACGCCGTTTGCTCATTTTCATATCATTAGCCATCGACACTTCCCTTTCTGTAAAAATCCTGTTTTTTAGGGGTTTGAAAAAATAATTTTCACTATCTTTGCCGTCATTATGCGGAAATTTTTTACAAAAACAGGGAAACGGATTCAGGGAATTATTGATCTTACATATCCCCCTTTCCGAAAATTAATATCTCCCCAATTATACCGGTACGGGATTTGCGGCGGAACAAATGTTGTGTTGGACTGGGTTTTGTATTTCCTTACCTATAACTTCGTGATACAACACCGCGACGTTAGCCTGGGAATTATCACCTTGAGCCCACACATCGCTACCCTGATTCTGATCTTTCCGGTTATCACCTCCTCCGGCTTTCTCTTTCAGAAATATGTGACGTTTACAGCTTCCGGGCTACGGGGCCGCACACAATTGATGCGCTACCTGATCGTTGTATCCATCAATCTGCTGGTCAATTATACCGGACTGAAAATCTTTGTAGACGGACTTCATTTTTATCCCACCCCGTCTAAAATGATTATCACCGTTATTTCGATTATATGCAGCTATATCGGGCAAAAAAAGTTCACCTTCAAGAACATCCCTCCCCTAAGTGAAAAACCGGAAAACGGGAAAGAACACTTCACATAAACATACGTCTTGAAACCTGCAGTGTTTTAAAACATTTTTATATTTCGAGGCGAATTTTCTATCTTTACGGCCTTATTGGCATGAAACGGTATGAAGAAAGAAATCAAAGCAAAGGTTAAATGGAGCAACGCCTTTTGGGTGGCAAACATGGTTGAATTACTCGAAAGAGCGGCCTATTACGGTGTATTCATTGTGATCACCTTATACCTGAGCCGTATCCTGGGCTTTAACGACATACAGGCAGCGGCGATCGCCGGAATATTTTCCGCCTGTTTGTATCTTCTGCCGACCTTCGCCGGGGCGCTGGCAGACAAAATAGGCTTCCGAAACTCTATGTTACTTGCCTTTTCGTTGCTTACCGCAGGATACGCCGGACTGGGTATTTTCCCCACTATGCTGGAATCTTCCGGATTGGTGGAATATTCAATGACGACAAAATTCACCGGACTACAGGAGAATCGCATCCGCTACGGCATCATCCCCATCATGGCGCTGATCGTCTTCGGGGGAGCTTTCATAAAAAGCGTCATATCGGGAACCGTAGCCAAAGAAACTACCCCCGAAAATAGGGCGAAAGGATTTTCCATCTTTTATTCGATGGTAAACATCGGCGCATTCTCCGGGAAAACCATCGTCAAACCGCTGCGCGAAGCCATGGGCAACGAAGGGCTGATTACGCTGAACTACTTCTCGGCCACCATGACACTGCTGGCGCTGGTCGCCATCTTCTTCTTCTACCGGAGCGCACAACACGCCGGCGAAGGCAAAACGTTCCGCCAGATATGGACGGCATTTATCAAAGTATGTACAAACGGACGGCTGATTATGCTCATTATCATCATTACCGGATTCTGGATGGTGCAGCACCAACTCTATGCCACGATGCCGAAATATGTGCTTCGCCTGGCGGGCGAAGGCGCCTCGCCTTCCTGGTATGCGAATGTGAATCCTCTGGTTGTCGTGCTTACGGTCAACTTCGTAACCCGGATGATGCGCAAACGAACCGCCCTGACCTCGATGACGGTCGGCATGTTCATCATGCCCGTTTCCGCCCTCTGCATGTCCTACGGCAATGTACTCGACCCTGCCCGGATGATCATCGGCATGCACCCGGTCGCATTCATGATGGTAGTCGGTATCATTTTTCAGGGACTGGCCGAAACCTTCATATCGCCCCGCTTTCTGGAATACTTCTCCTTGCAGGCGCCCGGAGGCGAAGAAGGATTATACCTGGGTTTCAGTCACCTGCACTCCTTCCTTTCGTCAATATTAGGCTTCGGCCTGTCGGGATTCCTGTTGGATAAATATTGTCCGGAACCGGCGCTGTTCGCCTCTCCGGCAGAATGGGCCGCCGCCGCATCCCATGCACATTATATCTGGTATTACTTCGGCGTAATCGCCTTAATTTCCGCCATTGCCCTGATCATCTACGGGCAGGCAACCAAACGCACAGACCGGAAATAACGCTACAAGCCCGCTCCCTGCTCCTTCAAAAACTCCGAAGGCGACTTCCCATACTGCTTCTGGAAAGTAGTAGAAAAATAGGCCGGAGATGAAAACCCGACCAGATAAGCAATCTCGCCGACTCTTTTCTCGCCGGACTGCATAAGCCGAACCGCCTTCTTCAGGCGTGCCATACGGATAAAGTCTACGGGTGAGAGATCCGAAATAGCTTTCACCTTGCGGTAAAGGCTCGAATTGCTCATCCCCATCTCGCCGGCGATCATTTCGACGCTCAACTGTTCGTTCGTAAGATTCTCCTCGATATAAAGATTCAATTTTTCCAGAAACTGATTATCGATGCGGGAAACGGCCAACGACGATACCGGCGTCTGGGGTTTTTCGAGATAAACCCGGCGAATCCGTTCCCTGTTCTTCAACAGGTTTTCGATCTGCAGGGAAAGATGTTCCAGCGAAAAAGGTTTTTCCATATACGCATCCGCTCCCTGGCTAAGCCCCGTCAGGCGGGACTGCAGGTTATGCCGGGCGGTCAACAGGATAAACGGTATGTGACTGTATTGTATGTTGCTCTTGACCTCATCACACAATTCATAACCATCCATCAAAGGCATCATAATATCACTGATAATAAGGTCTACGCGGTTCTTTTCGAGCAAAGCCAGCGCTTGTTTCCCGTTTTCCGCATCCGCTATTTCATACCTGCAACTCAGCTCCTCTACCAGAAAGCGCCGCATATCCTGCTGGTCTTCGACGATCAGAAGAACCGGCCTATCTGTGCCGTCCGTCACCACAAGCTCCTCCGCTGCCGCCGTATGGGAATCCGGCGGCCTGCTCTCGGACAAATCAAAGTTATACTCGTCCTGCCTGACAGGCAGGGTCAGGATAAAGCGGTTCAGCCCTTCCGGCGTTTCTTGGTAGTCGATCGAACCGTGATGAAACTCCGCCAGCGTACGCGAAAGGGACAGCCCTATCCCGCTGCCCTGCACATTTTCCGTTTCCTTGGGGCGATAAAACGGCGTGAAGATCTTCTCGCGTTCTTTCTCGGGCACCACAACGCCGTCATTCGTCACAACAACCCGGAACGTACCGCCGGACTCATCTTCCGCCGACATGCATGTTATGCTGCCGGACGAATATTTAAGGGCATTCGTAAGCATGTTCGTAACAATCTTTGTAAAGGCGTCGCGGTCGATATAAGCGAAAAAATGCTTCTCCGGCAGGTCGGCGGAGAATTTCTTGTTTTCGTTATGGAAGACGGGAATAAACGGTGTCAAGATGTTTTCCATCATAAGGATCACATCCGTCTTCACGAAATTAAGACGAAACCCCCGGCTTTCCGTCTTCCTGAAATCGAGCAACTGGTTACTTAAATCCAACAGCCGTTGCGTGTTCTTTTCAATAATCTCCAGGTTCTGCCGCGTCGCTGCATTGCCATCCTCCGAACGCATTATCTTTTCCAACGGGGCTTTGATCAATGTGAGCGGCGTGCGGATCTCATGCGTTATAAAGGTGAAAAACCGTATCTTGGCGTTATACAATTCTTTCTCTTTCTCCACTTCGAAAAGCTTCCGGTTACGCCGGGCTTTCCGCAGAAATTTCCGCTTTTTATACCGGTAAAAAGCGATCGGGCACAAAACGATCATCAACAGGTAAGCCGAATAAGCCCAGAGCGTGGCCCAGAACGGAGGAGTTATCACAATATGCAGGGTTTGCACGTTGTCCTGCCAGATATCACTGCTATTCGTCGACCTTACGCGAAAGGTGTATTCTCCGGGCGAGAGGTTTGCAAACGTAACCTCCTTATTTTTGTCCATATAAATCCATTCCTTGTCCACACCATCCAGCAGATAGGCATATTTGATGGCATCGGGCGAGGTATAGCCCGGTGCGATATACGAAACGGTGAAGGTCGACGAGTGATAAGGCAACTTCAACTCGTTGGAAACGTTTCTCAGCAGGAAACGGCTGTCGCCGGGATGATCATGTACATGGATACGTGTGATATAAAGCTGCGGGATATAAGTATCTTTGGTGAATTGTTTCGGATCAAAAGAAATCATTCCGTTGACCGTACCCATATAAATCACACCGTCCGGGGACTTATACGATGAGGAAAAATTAAACTGCGTTTCATGCAAACCGTCGGAATAGGAATAGGTATGTATGACGTGCGTTTCGGGGTTAAACCGCACCAGCCCGTTTGCCGTCGATACCCAAAAGAGATGTTCCTCATCTTCCGCAATCCGGTAGATCATGTTACTCGGAAGTCCGTCGCTCGTTGTAATCCGGTTAAACGAATCGGTATATTTATTATAAAGCGAGAATCCGTACACCGTTGTGATCCAGATGCGCCCTTTGGAATCTTCAAAAACGGAGGTGGTATTCGAACTTCCCAACCCCTGGCTGCGAGACGACGGGGTTTCAACATACCGGCTCACTTTCTCCGCCGTTTCAATGCCGTCCGCACCGATAGCCGGAGGAGTATACTTATACAATCCGCCGTTTGTCGAAACCCAAATATTCCCGGTTTCGTCTTCCAGGATCTGCCGGACAAGCCCCCCGACGCCTTTCCAGGGGGAAAACGTATTGTTTTTTTCATCAAAAATCACCACTCCGTTGGAGGTACCCACAAGCAGTTCGCCCCGCCTTGTCCTGTAGAAACACAAGATAAAATTGGAGATCAATCCGCCGTTCGTATTCGCGGAATTATAATTTCCGAAGATCTTTCCGGTAGGGATATGCATCAATTCGATCCCCTTGTTGAACGACCCGATCCACAGCGTATCACCCTGGGCATACAATCCATGGATGTTCGTGGCGGCAAGTTTCCGTTCGGGGTTCAACAACGAATAATTTACCATCGTATTGGTTTCAGGATCGAAACGGTTGATTCCGTTATCCTCCGTTCCCAGCCATAAATTACCGTATTTGTCCGGACAGATTTCGCGTATGGTATTGCCTAACATGCCGGGATGGGTTTTTCCGCCGATGTAGTAGGTGAAATTTGTATAATTTTTCGGCAGATAGTTGATGCCGCCGAAAAAAGAACTGACCCAGACACCTCCTTCCCGGTCTTTCGTAAGCGAGTAAACGGCATTGTCGGCAATGGTATAATCATTCGTCAGTGATTTCCGCAAATTGACGACAGACTTATCTATCAGATTATAGATATAAATGCCCGATTCGGAGGCTATCCAATAGGTATTGGCATTAAACTGCATGATCGACCGTACGTGTATCTCCGGAATAACCGTTTCTAAGACACCGTTATCCGCATGGTAAAACAACAATCCTTCCTGATCCGTACCCACGAAGAATCCGACCTGGGGAACTTCCTTCACCGACATGATAACGGTCATCTCGTTCTTCCGGAATTTCTCAAGGCTCAACAGCCGGTCAAAATCATCCGATTCCGGATCGTATACAAACAAAGCCGATGCGTCGGCAAAAACAGGAATCCCTTCTTCGGTCATCGTCATCGTGACCGACCGGAAGTTATACTCGTCGGAATGATACGTCCTGAAAGCGTTAGTTTCTTTATGATACCGGGTAATCTTAAAGTAATCCCTTAACCATATATTCCCGCTTTTATCCTCACAGATCTGCTCTGCAAAATAAGGTGCAGACTGTGTATCCGGAATAAACGGATGAAAAAACCCGGTTTCATAATCATAGAAACAAACTCCGCCGCTGGTACAGACCCAGATCTTCCCGGAAGAATCTTCTGTAAAACTAATAATCCGGTCATTGATAAGGCTCCTTCCCGAATTATCCTGATTATTATAACGGAAAATCTGAAAAGAATAGCCGTCAAAACGGTTCAGCCCGTCATCCGAGCCAAACCACATAAACCCTTTCCGATCCTGCAACGAACAATAGACGGTATTATGAGACAATCCGTTCTTATTCGTATAATGCCTGAAATAATAATTATGAGAGGCTGCCGCAACATCCGATACAACAGCCGCTAAAAGAAATATAATAAACGATATTTTCATTTAGTGATTATTAGTGGTTAACCTCGACACATCCACACAAGCGCTACATCCTTGTTATAGCTTTAAGCGTTTCGGGTTTTGTCTGTTATCCCAAAAAACAAGTATATATACATATTTTCCTGTCACAGTATAATAAATAGAATAATCACGCATAATCGTCAGGCGCCTTACATGATCCCTATTCTTTACCTTTTCACCGGCAAGGTTATTTTTTAATATTACGCTTATCGCTTTATCTGTTTCAAGTTCAATTCTTTCGGAATATGCTTCGGATTCGTTGCGTTTAACCCAGTAACGCAGTATATCCGATTTCTCTTTAACGGCTCTATGGCTCCATTTTATAGATAGCATCGTGAAATATTTTTTTTGCTTCATGGTGAGACATCACATTTCCGTTTTTCATATCTTCCAGTCCGCTGTCTATCGCCTCCATTTCCGCGGCTGATACCTCTATTTCACGTTCTTCGGTATGGCTGGTAAAACGGATGCGCATTGCTCTTAACATCGACTTTACCCGATTACTTTGCCTCTCGTTTCCGGGGGTTATGACTATTGTTTCCATAACTTTTGATGATTTTAAAATGTTTAGGATACAAAATTACATGAAAAACGCAGATGTTCCAAACGCTAAGTCATAAAAACAGTGGTTATCAGTACAGGAATCCGAACAGCCAAAGCGGAATCTCATTGCGGAAACCGATCGTCAAACCGTCGAGAGCAAGATAAGCATGCTCTAAATCCTTAATTTGTTTTGTAGTTTTGTTTTTACCGCCAATTTCAAAATAATACTTTCCGTCTATACAAAAATCGGTCTGCTTCACGTATGTAACCTTATGGCTTTGCTGTAATTGATTAAAGAAGAAAGTTTCGCGCAAATTGCCGATTTCCGGATTTTCTGCCGAAAGGGCATAACTGTAATTGGTGTTTTGCAGGTAAATTTTTTCGGGTTTAAGCATTTGCCGTATCCCTGTAGCTTTCTGTTTGAGCAACAAAACGCTGTGCGATTTCTCGAGTAGTTGCAGATAGTTTATTAAACTTATCCGGGTTACATCAACCATTTGGCTCAATTGCGAAATGTTAGGCGTAAAAGGCACCATTTCGGAAAGTATGTAAAATAACTTTTTTATTCGATTAATCGAATAAAAATCAATATGCTCTACATTCGGCAAATCACTTTCCATTACGGCATTGAAGGTTTGTAAAACACGTTCGCCGTAACCCGCAATATCTTCCCGGTAGTAAGGGTAATATCCGTATTGAAGATATTTCCGGAAAGCCGGCAACGGGGTAATATCCCCATTCAGTTTTTGAGCGATAGAAACATGGTTTTCAATAATTTCCTCGAACGAAAACGGTGTTTGCGACTTCCGGAGCAGTCCTTCGAAAATCAAAAATTCACGAAACGACATCCCAAATAACTGAAATTGCCTGACACGACGGCTCAGATCGGCATCCGCCTTGAAAATCTGCAACATCGACGAACCTGTAAAAACCACTTTCAGCTTGGGAAAATCATCGTAAATATTTTTGATTTCCTGCGCCCAAGCGGGATATTTATGTACTTCGTCGAGGTATAATTCCTTTCCGCCAAGCGAATAAAAATCATCGGCAAGCGAATACAGGTTATGGGTACTGAAATAAATGTTATCTAAGCTTACAAACAACACATTTTCAGGATGGCTTCCGTGCTGCTCTTTTATGTGCTGTAAAAGCATGGTAGTTTTTCCCGTTCCACGTGCACCTGTAATGGCCGTCAAACGGTTGTTCCAATCTATTTGACTTTTCAGATAGCGTTCAAAACGCGTATCCGTTTCTTCCAATTTGCGATAAAACGCCAAAAATAACCGTTTCATATCCCTGATTTTCCGCAAAAATACGAAATGTATTTTATAAAATACAAAAGTGACCGGTTTTTGTATTCTATAGAAATCAAAAGTGCCTCATGCGATTATGTTAGGGCGAAACCGGTTGCCCGGGTTTGGTCGCTGTTACGGTTAGTGTGCTTGCTGTCTACCTGAATGACCGAACATCCAGTTGTTCTCCATTCTCAACTGTCAACTCTCTACTAAAAACCGCGTACCGGATTATTAACTATTCACTATTAACTATTAACTAACAACGTTCACTATTCATTATGAACGAATCATGAAAGATTTTGAATGATTATTGAATCTGTTTTC
>JAIRSF010000053.1 GCA_031255595.1 Tannerella sp. | reverse complement strand
CCGGTGCCGGGCGGGAGGTCGATCAGCAGGAAGTCTAAGTTGCCCCAGTTGGCATCTCCGATCAACTGTTTGAGTGCGTTGCCGGCCATTGCGCCACGCCAGAGAACGGCGTCTTCTTTGCGGACGAAGAATCCGATAGACAGGAGTTTCACGCCATAGTTTTCAGCCGGTTGGATTAGATCCCGGTTTCCTATTCGTTCGAGGTAGGGTTTTGCGTCTTCTACGTGGAACATTTTGGGTAGCGAAGGACCGGATATATCGGCGTCGAGCAGTCCCGTTTTATAACCCATGCCGGCAAGCGATACGGCAAGGTTAGCCGAAACGGTGCTCTTCCCGACGCCTCCTTTTCCCGACGCGACGGCGATGATGTTTTTGACTTCCGGCAGGAGGCGTTCCGGTTCGGGACGGGCGTTTTGCCGCGTTTTTACCGAGATATTTCCACGTATCTCCACCTCAGGCGAAACGTAGGTGAGCAGGGCCGTTTCCGCCGCTTTCACCACCGATTTGATGAACGGGTCGTTCGGTTTTTCAAAGATGAGCGACAGGGAAATTTTGTTTCCTTCAATACGTATATTGTCTTCGACCATTCCGGCTTCAACGAGGTTTTTGTTTGTTCCGGGATAGCGCACTTTTTCTAATGCATTCAGTACTAATTGAGGGTAAAGGGTCATTTTATGAAATGGGTTTATATGGAACGTTTATTTTCGGGAGGGAGGTGGTCTTTGCCAACCGGATGCGCCGCATCGTTTCTATTGGGCGGACTGCTCCGGCGGCTGCGGTTGTAGCTGCGATACGGGTCGGGTTCGATCGCTGTGTCGGGTTCGATCAGCGTGTCGCGCGGTTCGCAGGCGAAGCGTATGTATTTGATTTTTAGTCCGCGATCCAACCATTGCTGTTCGTAGAATGTCCGTATGGATAAAATTTCGTCCGCTATACCGGAATGATAGAGGTCGTCGGTACAAACTTGTACGGGGAAATGATTGGCTTTTATCATTTCGCAGGTATAGGTATACAGGAAACGGCTGTCTGTTTTGAGGTGTACGGCGCCTTCGTCGGACAGTATTTCGCGGTATAGGCGCATGAAACGTGTGCCGGTGAGGCGTTTACTCACTTTCTTCATTTGCGGGTCGGGGAAGGTAAGCCATATTTCGGCCACTTCTCCCGGGGCGAAGAAATGGTCGATAAGCTCAATATCGGTTCTGAGAAAGGCGACATTTTTCATACCTGTTTCCAGCGATTCTTTGGCTCCGGCCCACATCCGGGCGCCTTTGATATCTATCCCGATAAAATTTTTTTCCGGGAAAAGTTTCCCAAGCCCGACCGTATATTCTCCGCGTCCGCAGCCGAGTTCGAGCACCAACGGGCGGTCGTTCCCGAACACGTCTTCGTTCCACCGTCCTTTCTGCGGGCATCCGCCTTTCGATTGCAATACCGCAAAAGGATATTGAAACACGTGCGGAAAAGCGGCCATATCGTCAAATTTCTGTAATTTATTTTTTCCCATCCGTAATTGAAAAACGGGGCAACCCGTAATCTTTAATGCGATGCAAAAATAGGAAAAAAATACGACTCTTTGTTTGTTTTACATCCAAATCCGGAAATGGGTCAGTCCGTCGGCCTCTGTTTGCAAAGAAAAAGAATAGCTGTGTTTGTTCATCACTTCGCGGATAAAAATGAGGCCCAGTCCCTGTCCGCGCGGCTTGGTGGAGAAAAAGGGACTGAACAGCCTGGATTCCGTTTCTTTATCGATTCCTTTTCCGGTATCGGCAATGTCGAGGCAAACCGGATGATGGGATGTACGGATGTATATTTTCCCATCTTTTTCGATCGATTCGGCCGCATTTTTGATGATGTTGACCAGCACCTGTTCAAAAAGCGCACCGTCTATTTTCACAGTGGGCGAAATCGCCGATAAATCCATCACGATTTGTATATTCCGGTTCCGGCAGGCATTTTCCATGAAGCGTTTTCCGGATGAAACTAATTGATTGAGATCCTTCTCCTGCAGTTGCGGTTCCGGAATACGCACCACATCCGCAAAATTAGTGATGAAACGACTCATGCCGTAACAACGTTCGATGGCGACCTGCAATACTTCACTGATATCTTCCGTCTGCTCCGATTCTTTGAAAGTCTGCTGCAGGACATCCAGCGTCGACGTGATACCGGCGGTCGTATTATTCACCTCATGCGCGATCATACGGATAACCTTTTCATAGGCTTTCTTTTCGGCCTTGAAAACATCTTCCGTCAGCGACTCGATCAGGTGGAAAGAATGTTGAAACCCCCGGTCGATAAAAGAAGAATGTGTACATTTATATATATCGGCATTGTTGAGGCGTATGACCTGCGAATCGTATTTTTTGATCTGCGTCAATGCCGTCGCCAAAGGCGATGCTATCCGGGCCAGCTTTTTGCCGGTTATGTTTTCGGACTGTTTTAAGCCGAAAATTCTATACGCCGCAGGATTGGCCGCCTGAATATTTTCATCCAGATCCAGAATGACCACCCCTAAAGAGGAGGCATTGATAAGCAGATCCAGAAAATGATTCTGCTCCCTCACGTAAAGGCGTTCGTTTTTGAGCTGCTCCATCATTTTATTGAAAACGTCTACAATACGGTCGGCTTCCACCTGCCCCACACGCCGCAAACGGGAGCTGAAGTCCTGTTCTTTCAACAGATCCATGCCGTCGCCGATGACTTGTAACGGTTTAATGATCCTGCGGTAAAAAACAAACAGGTAAATCACTGTGATAAGGATCAAGCCCTCTACGGCAAGAAAAGCATAAAACGATGAGGTATAAAGAAGATAATACGCCATTATTGCCGGTATAACCGACAATAAAAGCGTTAGTATCCAAAACATGCCTTTCAATCTCATAGCTTACATTTAACGTCCGGGAGCGTTGTCGATCGTAATGCCGTATTTTTCCAGTCTTCTGTAGAGCGCTGCACGGCTTATGCCGAGGGCCGATGCGATGCGTGAGATGTTCCCGGAATATTTTTCAACGGCCCGGATGATCGTTTGCTTTTCAACCTCATCGAGCGTAAGCCCCGATACAGCAGTCTGTGGTTTGCCGGACGGATCCGGCTGGTTTTGCTTCCGAAAATCGGTGGCGTCCAGAACATTCTTTCCGGTTACAAGCATTGTCCGTTCGACCAGATTTTTCAATTCGCGGATGTTTCCCGGATAAGGTTGGCTTTTCAGATACGCAATCGCTTCCGGGGTGAACTTTACCTTTTCCATCCGATTGTGTTCCGCCTGTTTATCTGCAAAATAGGAAGCAAGCAGCGGTATATCCTCCCTCCTTTCCCGCAGCGGCGGCAGATGAATCGTTATCAGGTTGATGCGATAGAAGAGATCTTCGCGGAACGTCCGGTCTGCCACCATCCGGCGGAGGTCGCGATTGGTGGCGCTCACTACCCGTACATCCGTTTTCCGGGGACGGCTATCCCCCAGCTTTTCAAATGTCTGATCCTGCAGGACACGCAGGAGTTTTACCTGGCACGAAAGGTCGAGGTCGCCGATCTCGTCTAAGAAGATAGTACCTTTGTCTGCCGTTTCGAAGCGTCCTTTCCGGTCGGCATGGGCGTCGGTGAAGGCCCCCTTTTTATGCCCGAACATTTCACTTTCAAAAAGGCTTTGGGAAAGCCCTCCCAGGTTGACTTTCACAAAAGAATCCCCGGCTCTCCGGCTGTTTTCGTGAATCGCTTCCGCAATCAGCTCTTTTCCGGTACCGCTTTCTCCGGTGACCAGAACGGAAGCGTTCGTAGGCGCTATTCGTGAAACCGTATTCAACAGTTCCAGCAAGGCCTCGCTTTTCCCGATGATCTTGTTAAACCGGAATTTTTTGTCGACGTCCGCCCGGTTCAACGCTTCCGTCCGCCCTTCCTTTTTTTCGGTGAGTTCAATTGCCGTATGAATAGAATTAAGAAGCTGTTGATTATTCCAGGGCTTTGTTACAAAGTCGAATGCTCCGTTCTGCATTCCCTGAACGGCTAAAGAAATAGATCCCCATGCCGTAATCAGGATAACGGGCACATCCGGTTGAAAGATCTTGACCTGTTTTAAGAGTTGAAGCCCCTCTTCCCCGGAAGTCGTAAGCGTGAAGTTCATATCCATCAGAATCAGCCGGGGAGCTGCCTTACGGACAATATGCAGTGCCTCTGCCGGGGTAGCGACAGCCTGTGTTTCGTAGTTCGCACGTTTTAGCAGGAAGGTTAATGAGGAGCGGACAGCTGTGTCATCATCAATTATTAATATCATAGTTGCAACTTTTATCAGTCAAATATACGGTTTTTTTGAAAAAAATCAATTAAACGGCGGAGCGGGTATCCCGATCCGGTATCGTAAAAAGATTATTACTGTTTGACGATCCATTCGAAATCTGCCTCCAGGCTATTTCCCGCTATGAAATCATACAAAGTAACACTGCGTATATTGTAGAAATAATTCCAGTACCGGAACAATTCCTGGATATGTTTTAATTTGGCTTCGTCTTTTGACCTCTGTGCATCATTCAGGTCGAGGATGTTTATTTTTCCGATCATAAAGGTTTCTATGGATGTTTTATAACGTTTTTCGGCAATGATATCCGCCTGTCCGGCAATTTCCAGTTGTCCGGCCTGGTTATTGAAATTTTCGACCAGCAGGAAGATGTTCTGGTTAAAATTCATCTGCTCCTGTTTTGTGCGCGACAGGATCACCTCGCGGTTCGATTCCGCAACTTTTACTTTGCCTTTGCGCTTCCCCCAGTCGAGTATCGGCACACTTACCCCTACTTCAACGATCTGATTTCCTTTCAGGCGGTCGTAGGCTTTTTCCAATGTCGGATCTTTCCCGGTATATCCGATCGAGGCATATAAATTAACGGTTCGCTGATTGCCTTTGGCCGTAGCTACGGCATAGTCCGCTTCTAATTGGCGGCGCAGAATATTTTGTGCCAGCGAATTATTCTCCTGCGCCTTTTCAAGCACATCGTGGTACACCATCCGGAACGACGGGACGGATTCGGGCAGTACGGGATCAATCAGATCCTGTTCGCTTAGTCCGAGGAAAGAGCGCAACTGAAACATACGGGCATTGAGGTTCGACCGGGCTTCCGTCACAATGCCCCTGGCTTGTAGCGCGGACAGCTCAAGTTGCATCCGTTCAATTTCGGAGATATGGCCGATTTCACGTTTGGCGATGGCGATATCATGCAGTTTGATTGCATTCTCTAAGTTCTGGTTGGCGATGGCAAGATTTTCTTTCGCCTGCAGCAGGTTGAAAAAATAGGTGATGGCGGATAAGGTTACGTCTTCGACACTTTCGATGTAGGCGGCCTTGGCTTCTTTGTAACGTACCGGTTCTATACGCCGTCTCCATTTGTGATTGTTTACGCCGAAGACCGGTTGTTCCAGCGTGACTCCGAACGGGATACTCATGTATTCGTTGTAGGAATTTTTGCCTAACTGGCGGGTGAAATCAAGTGAAGTGTTAAACGAAACGCTTCCTCCCGTCAGCGCGATATTCTGATTGATGGAGATCTTTCCGTTTAATCCCATGTAATTGTTTTGCACATAGGTATATGAACCGTCCGATTGCTGGTGGGAGTTGTAGTTGTTGCGATAGGAAGGAAGTGTGCCCGTAAAGTTTATTTCCGGCAGTTGGTCTGCCTGATGCGTCCGGTATTCCCAGTAAGAGGTTTTAAGTTCGTTCAGCGCGACGGCGGCGTCTACCGACTGAATCTGCGCCAACAGAATGGCTTCTTTCAGTGTCAACCGGATGTGCTGGTCTTCATTCGCTGCATGTAAAAGCAATGAGAGCGATAAAAGAATCGCCGTCGGATATAATTTTTTCATTTTTCAAACCTTTTATCTATGAACCCGCTTCGAAAGCTTCGCTCAGCCTGTTTTGCCTCATTCATGCGCCTTGCGGGCAAGGGGTGTATTGAGAAAAGCGCATTTCGGAGTGGACTCACCTATGGTTTGCAAATGCTATGCCATAAATATAAGGTATTGAAAATACGTTATTTAATGTAGTTGAAGGTGTTCGTTTTCGGACATTGTGTTCGTTTTGCGAATTATTCCCGTAACAGTTCTTTCAGTTTGTCTTCCAGCTCTTGCCCTCTCATGTTTTTTGCAATAATGACTCCCTGGGGGTCAACAATGTAAGTTGTCGGATACCCGCTGATGTGATATGATTGGATGATTCCGTTTGTTTCATCCGATAGTATCTGGGGCCAGCTGATGTTGTATTTATCGATCATTTGCGTTAAGTGATCGGAAGAACTGTCCCCGACGATACCGATAAAGTCCACTTTAGATTTGTCGAGGCTGTCATATAACGTTTTAAGAAAAGGAAATTCATCTAAGCAAGGCCCACACCAGACAGCCCAAAAGTCGATCAGTAAATATTTACCCCGGAAGTCGTTTAAGGCGATTTTTTTCCCGGTTTTGAAATCCCGGCCTTCAAATGCGATGGTGCGAAAACCGGACTGTGTAGATTCTATCTGTTCTTTCGGTAAATCAATTTTCTCTAAAACCAGCACGTTTTTGTTTTTATCAATGCCGAGATTTTTGTACAGTTCATCTCCGACTACTAAAAATTCATTTTTGCCTATCGGGTCACCGGAACTTACTTTACCCCCGTTATGCAGGTTGTCGTTCATTAAAATGATCTCTACTTTTTCACCGTCGAGGCTTGTGAAATTATTAAAACTGACGGCTATTTCGTTCCGGTCGAGATGTGTTACGGCATATTGCGGAAAGGTACACATGAATATGTCGTACGGTTTTGCCCGGAAGATAACCAGGGGGGCTTTCTCCCGGACGATTTGATTGTTTAACAAACGTTCGCAGGTGATCTCGATTTTATTAGCCGGGTCGTTGAATGTGAAATCTTCATTGATGTCGGAGGCCAGGTCTATTTCCAGCGGACTGAATATGGAATCATCACTAAAATCATGATTGTTGTTTGCATCAATTATCATTTTCATCAACCCCGCCTCGTCTTTCCCGTATATAAAAGCTATTTCAGTCTTTATGTCGCCTTTATAGAGGGATAATGTATCGGGCGTCCAATTCCATGATTCCTGCAGTTC
>JAIRSF010000230.1 GCA_031255595.1 Tannerella sp. | reverse complement strand
GAGGTTGGAACTCATCTGGCAAAGATGCTTTCGAGAGAAAAGCACGATATTATCCTGATGGATCCGGATGACGATAAGCTGGCTTTTACCCGTTCGGGGATGGAGATTCTGCCCGTTACAGGCAGTCCGACTTCCCTTAGCGATCTGGAAGAGGCCGGTATCAATCGGATCAACCTGTTCATCAGCGTGACCCCGGAAGAGACCACAAACATCACCGCCTGTATGCTGGCAGCCCGGATGGGAGCGGAAAAGACGTTTGCGCGGATCAATAATTATGAATACCTGCTGCCGAAAAACCGGGATTTCTTTTCGAATCTGGGGATTGACTCCATGATCTACCCGGAAATGCTGGCAGCCAAAGAAATTGTTTCCGCCGTCAAGCGTCCGTGGACCCGCCAGTACTGGGATCTGTTGGGCGGAGCGCTGATCCTGCTGGGCATTAAGATACACGAAAATGCTCCGTTGGTAAATAAACAATTGATGGAATTGGCAAGTAATAAAAACAAGTTTTATCATATCGTCGCGATTAAACGCGGGAATGATACGGTCATTCCCACCGGTAACGACCGGATTATGGTCGGCGATATTGTGTTTTTTACCGCCCGGAAAGAAAATATGGAGGAAATACGGAAGCAAGCCGGTAAATCCGAACTGGAAGTGAAGAAAGTGTTTATCATGGGAGGCGGACGTATTGCGGTACGCACTTCCCAGTACCTGCCAGGTAATATCCAGATCAAGATTCTTGAAACGTCGAGAGAAAAATGTATTCGCATCGCGGAACAAGTTCCTGATAATGTGTTGATTATAAATGGCGATGGACGGGATACCGACTTGCTGATACAGGAAGGGGTACAAAGCACGGAGGCATTTGTGGCGTTGACGGAAAATTCGAGTACGAACATCCTGGCCTGCCTTGCCGCCAAGCGGTTTGGAGTGATCAAGACGATCGCTCAGGTGGAGAATATTGATTATATATCCATGGCGGAAAAGTTAGACATCGGATCCGTGATCAATAAAAAACTGATTGCAGCGAGCCATATTTACCAGTTCCTGCTGCGCGCCGATGTGTCTACCATCAAGTGTCTTGCTTTTGCCCATGCGGAAGTGGCGGAGCTGATCGCGCGTCAAAATTCAAAGATAACGAAGAAAAAGGTGAAAGACCTGCGTTTGCCGAGAGACCTGACGCTTGGCGGGCTTATCCGGGATGGCGAACCGATGTTGATCGAAGGAGAAACGCAGATTCAGGCGCAGGATCACGTGGTGGTTTTTTGCTTGGATTCTGCGATGAAAAAATTGGAAGATTATTTTAAATAAGCCTGTTCGTTTTATGAATATCCGGGAAATATGAAGATAAATGTCCTTTACATCGTTAAGATAATCGGTTTGATACTGATTCTTGAAACTATTTTCCTGCTGATTGCGACAGGCGTTGCGTTCATCTACGGAGGAGCGGACCGGGTGCCGATGCTGATATCTTCCGGCATCATGCTTGGCGCGGGCCTCCTGTGTGCCATCGCAGGGCGCAAAGCCAACGAATATCATGCCGGCAGGCGGGAAGGGATGCTGACGGTGACGTTTACGTGGATGGTTTTATCCTTTTTCGGCATGATGCCTTTTTATATCGGAGGGTATATCGACAATATCACGGACGCCTATCTGGAAACCATGTCGGGGTTTACAACTACCGGATCGACTGTACTGGAAGACATCGAATCGTTGCCGTACGGCATTTTATTCTGGCGAATCCTGTTGCAATGGCAGGGAGGGATCGGGATGGTTGTGTTTACGGTCGCGCTGTTGCCGATGTTCGGGGTCGGTGCGTCGCAACTCTTTGATGCGGAAACGACCGGTTTTTCGCATGAGCGTTTCCGCCCGCGTGTGACGCAGGTTGCCAAACGGTTGTCGGGCGTTTATCTGCTGCTGACCCTGCTACTGACGTTGCTTTTATGGGCCGGGCCGATGGATTTTTATGAGGCGATTTATCATGCGATGGGGAGCATCTCCACCGGGGGGTATTCCACTAAAAATGCAAGTGTTGCTTATTGGCATTCTCCTTATATCGAATATGTGGTACTGTTGGGTATGTGCCTCGGCGGGATGAAACTGCCTCTTTTTTTCTTTGCTTTGAAAGGAGAATTTAAACAGCTCCGGAATGACGAGGAAACGCGCTGGTATCTGCTTTATATGCTCTTTTTTATCGTGGTTACGGTGGCGTGGCTTTTCTATAAGGGGTATGAAACGGGCATTTCCGATGTGGAGAACACGATCCGCAAAGGCGCTTTTCAGGTTGTTTCGCTGACGACGACGACGGGTTTTATCACCTCTGATTTTGTGGCTTGGGGACCCTTTTATTGGCTGATTGCTATTTTCCTGATGCTGATCTGCGGTTGTGGCGGCTCTACCAGCGGAGGCCTTAAAATGGGACGCGCCCTGATCTTAGTGAAGAATATGCTGAACGAGTTTCGTAAGCAGACGCACCCTGCCGCCATATTGCCCGTACGTGTGAACGGACGTGCCGTATCGCAGGATATTATTTACCGTGTGCATATATTCGCGTTGGTTTATGTTTTGCTGATTTGTTTCAGTTGGATCTTTTTATTAGTGAACGGCCTGACGTTTGAAGAAGCTATCGGTACCTCCATTTCCGCCATCAGCAACGTAGGCCCTTCGCTGGGTTCGCTGGCCGACGGCCATTTATCGACCCTCTCCCCCCTCTCCAAGTGGTATATTTCATTTTTAATGATGGTCGGACGTCTGGAAATATTTACAGTAATCACCCTATTACTTCCCGGATTCTGGAAACGTTGAAATAGTGAATAGTTAATAGTGAATAATCGGTACGTGGTTTTTAGTGAATAGTTAAAAGTTGTTTGTAATAAAAGAAACGATTAATAACAAAATATATTTACATGGGCCTTTCATACGATATGTTTTTGTACTTGTTTTGACGAAAGTCAAAAAATAATTTATTTGCTATCAACAAT
>JAIRSF010000214.1 GCA_031255595.1 Tannerella sp. | reverse complement strand
CCCAGATCCCTCATGGCGTCGGAGCCGATAAAGACAAGGCTCAGAAACGCTCCGACGGTCGTTATGTTACCGATAGTCAGCGGTTCGATGATATCTTTTATGACGATACGCGCCTCGGGCACATGATTGTGATGCTCCATAAAATGGAGCGGATAGTTTATCGCAATACCAAACATGACGGAACTTATACCGACCGCGATAATCGACACATCGCCGCTTATGACCGTAAGCATCGCCAAGGCAAACAGTCCGCCGAAAAGAACGGAGGCGAACGTCAACAGAATCTTTCGCCCGCTACGAAACGAATAGATCAGCAAGGCAAACATAATAATCACAGCAAACGACATAGAGTACATCGTATCTTTTTGAATCTGCTGCGAGTTGGCCAGTCCTATTTCCGCCATGCCGAAACTGTCGAATGTAACCGCGGCAAACTCTTTTTCCGTTTCGGCAATAAACGATTTCAGCGAATCGAGGAAGATCATATTTGTCCTCGTTTCACTTACGGGAATAGTACATTCGATAAACATGACCGCCTGATTCTCCTGATTAAACAAGTGATCCTCATACAATTGAAACCGGTCGTCCAGCTTGAAGTCCTGCAGTTTGTGCATCAATCCGCCCGTCATCTGCAGCGGGTCGTGCAGTAAATGATTACGCACAATCATTCCGGCAGACGAGGTCAGCACATTTTTATTCATAAGTAACCGGCGTGCAATCGCTTCGCGCGTCAGCAATGTATCCATCCGGCTGTAATCGTCTTCATCCAGAAAATAAGGCATGTTATCAATGATAAAAGTCGAAACGGCCAACATCTCCATAGGATCTACGCTATAAAACATGCTCTTAATATACGACGAATCCATCCGGTTCCGCAAGCGTTCGGCCAAGGCGTCGATCGCTCCGGCCTGCACAGCAACCGCTTCGTCCGACGGCGGCATATATGCCGCCCCGGTATGATCATCTCCGGTGCGACCGGCTTCCGGTTCAGGCGCGCCAAGGGCATGAGAAGCTTCGTCCGACGGCATTGAATGACGGTTTTCCGGCTCCTTAAAATGGCAGTAAACGGTTATTGTATTCGAGGAGGCGACATATTGATAGGCATTATTGATACGCTCATTCTCCTTGTTTTCGGGCAGAAAACGCGAAATATCCTCCTTAAAACGGATATGATAAGCGGAAAAAGCCAGTAAAACGACCAACAGTAACAACAACGCAAACAACAATCCTTTACGCCGGGAGAAATAATCATAAACCGAAAGAAAAAATTTTGTCATGGTTTTTTCTTTGGGGTCAATAAACGGTGGAAAAGCATGGACGGATAACCGTAGACGATTGCCGACAACGTGAAAAGTGTATTCAATACGCTGATACGGAAGAAATCCTTACCGGGACGAAAATGGGTTACCCGTTCTCCTTCGGGCGGATAATACACACGAGTCGGGACGGGTACAATGCGGATTCCCCGCCATGCCGAACGCACCAGCATCTCCAATTCCGCCTCGTAGCGTGAAGATATGGGACGCAGCCCTTTCATGACGGCCAACGGATAAAGGCGGAAACCATTCTGCGTATCATTTAGCCGGTATGCTGTCTGGACGGTAAACCAAAAATTTGAAAATTTATTGGCAAAACTGTTTTTCGAAGGCATCTCCCCTTCGGTCGTACGCTGTCCGAGAAGAAACGTTCCCGGATTTTTTTCCGCATATCCCACGAACTTTTCTATTTCGGATGCAAAATGTTGTCCGTCGGAATCAATCGTGACGGCTCCCAGATAACCAAGCGCTTCCGCTTTATCAAACCCACATTTAAGGGCATATCCCTTACCTCTGTTAGGCGTATAAGATACGATCTCTATTTCACCGGCAAAACCACCCAGTATCCCGGCCGTATCGTCCGTTGACCCGTCGTTTACGACAATAACGGACGATGTATATTGAAGGACGTCATTCAGTACGCCGGCAAGTGTTTTCCGGTTATTGTACGTCGGGATCACCACACACAGGCGCAAAGCTTCCATACGCCGCTGAAGAGCCGGCGGTTGTCTTTGCATGGTTTGTCGTGATGGTGGTGTTACCGGTCGCACAATGAAGTTTTTCTATACGGGTTTTAAGACTACAATTGCTTTTGAAAAAATGGTATCACCATCGGTTATAAGAGCGGAAACGGACAAACTACCGTCTTCTTGCGGCGTATTTGTCAGCTTAACGGAAATCTCCGGATGTTCGAGCGGATTGATAACATGCAGGAATTTCATGTTTTTCACCGCAGAGATGAACAGGTTATGACCGGAAGAACCGGTCGTCAGTTCCTTTATCATCTGTGTTATACACGCTCCCGGCATCACAGGATTACCGGCAAAATGCGCCGAAAAAACAGGATGCGAAACATTCAGGGCAAGACGGTATACCTTACTATTTTCGGAAACAAGCTCCTCCCTGATTGTAAAAAACTCATCTTTAAGCATCATTCAATGATTTTATCCGGATCAATTTCTATCATTTTCTTCCATTCATATTGCAGGTTACGACGGTTGTTTATCCACAAAATAGAGCCGTCGGGCTTTGCCATAATCCATCTTTTCCCGTAACCGGCAATCAGGTTGCTGCCCTGCTCGAAACGTTCGAGGTTTTTATAGAACGACACCTTCGGATTGTCCACATTGAGGAAAAAATACAGGTCGGCGGCTACCGTTTTTTTTATATACCATTTATTCATCATCGAAATAACGTTCAGCAATGTGCATTCCTTATCTGTGACAATGAAATCAAAAGCCTTGGCGCCCATCTCATTAATAAGCGTTCCCCGCCATTCGTCGCCGTTCTTTTTCAAAATACAGATACCCGTTATGCTGTTATCCGGCGTTTTCAAGACCATACGATAGCTGTTTTTCTCACGATCGGAACGGTTCGTCGCGTTCCACACCGCACGATCCGACAACGTGGCTGCGGCTGTCCGCTTAACCGCCACCGGTGCGACAGACCCGCAACCCACAATCCATACGGAAGATATACCGACAAGGATATATTTTATAAATACCGGGATGGATAAATTTCTCATATTTCTTTTTTTTATTCGGCAAACAGGCTGTCGTCGACCGTCGTATTCACCTGGACATTTTTCAGGGTGATCGTCGTCTTGTCACCGCTTTTTTCGGTCAGTTCGACCGAACGGATACGGTTATCGGACTTCCCGACAAACAACTGCACAGAAGAAAACATTTCTCTCATCTCCTTTTTCTTAGGGGTCAGTACGATCTTATAATCATCTTTTCCCTCCATAAACTGCGCATCGAAATCGGGAGAATCGACTAAGCCGCTTCCGCTGACGCCTCCTGCCATTACTTTACTTATTTCACCAAACATTTTACTCGACCGGACGGGCACTTTGTTTGTTTTGTCGCCCGACGTCATCCGGACATTTTGCCCGTCCATAGAAAACACGTACTTATACGGTTTTGTATATTCCCAGCGTATCTTATTTGTCTTCTTAAAATACATCTTTCCTTCCGACGTCACTTTATCGTCCATGAAAGACAATTCTTTGACCTGAATAAAATCGCCCTGCATCGTATTCATATCACCGGCTGCTTTCGTAATTTTATTTACGATCTCATCCTTCTGCTGTTTCGTCACATCCCGGTATTGTGCAGATACCGAAACGACACACAGCCACATTCCTATTAATAAAACCTGACTTTTCTTCATAACGTTCCAAATTTAATACTATTCTACTAAAAATGCCTTTACTAAGACTGTTTATCTTTTTGCGGGTTTAATTTCCGGCGGTGAAACCACAATCACACCGGGCATAAAACCCTGCATACAAACCATATAACCCACCTACGTCGAACGCGCCAGAAATGCGACCCCGAGCATAATCAGGAGAACGCCGACCCAGCGCGTCAAAGGCACCGTTTCATGAAAGATAAAAATGGCGGCCAGCGTGCCGAAAATATAACTGAAACTTATCAGCGGATAAGCCAACGACAAATCATGATGTTTGAGGATATAAAACCAGATAATCGAAGCCGCGATCATGGATAATCCGGAGGCCGGCAAACACCAGTTTGTGAAAAAATCCCGGAAGAATTTCCACGTCCACGTAAAACGCTCCGTCTTTTCAAGACCGAGCTTAAGAAAAACCTGCCCTAAAGCCAAAAACAGGCACTGTACGATGGAACAAGATATCAATTTAAGCATGACAAAAGTATAAATGAGTGAGATTGATTTCGGTAATGGTTATAGACCAGAATACGTTTTACGCCTTTCATATCACCTTTGTTTCCGGACGTATCGAAGCGCATCGCACCTTTATCCGAACCGCAAACGCCGCCGGAAGACGGACGGTTATCCGCCAACAGGATGGAAGGGATCCGGTTTTTATGCAGGCAGGTCGCCGCTACGTAAACCGCCAGGGCGGACGAGGAGAACGATTCGCCGAACAGGTGCTTGTATTGCATGATGGGACGGTCACTGAAAAGTTGCGTGATGACGTCGTTGTAAACCCGGTCGTTCTCCGCATGGGTACTCAATCCCGTCAGGACGGCGTCAATATCGGGCAATCCGCATCCCGCTTTTGCAAGTACGGCGTCCAGTTTTTCCTTCAACCGGCCGCTTGACGGCTTATACATCAATTCCACATCGTTTATTTCGCAGATCGTACGGCCGTTTTTTTCCGTACCGAGCAACATACTGACGGCCGCTTCACCGGCAAAACATTTTTGCTTGGGCGACGGGCCGTTTATAAAATCCCAGATACCGATCCGTTCGAAAAACTTAAAATAGTCATTGGTCAGCTCATCGTATCCGCCTACCAATGCTGTTTTTATACGTTGCCGCTCAAACTGCATAAAGGCGTCCAGCAGAACACTCTCGAACGAGGCGCCGCGATGAACGAACGTATTGTTATAACCATGACATTTCAGTTTCATGGCGATCGTAGCGCTCAGTATGTTATGCGTGGACTGCATAAAAAATGTGGGCTGCAGAAATTTCTCATCATTCTCCATGATAGACCACAGAAACTTCTCTGTGTTTTCGATACATCCCAGTCCCGTCCCGCTGATAATCGCATCGGGCATCTCTACCGAGGCCTCCTGCAGTGTCAGGCGCGCCATCATTACGGCGCGTTTCAACAACACATTCATACGCCGCGCTTCTAAAGGAGAAAAATGCTCGTTGAAACCGGGATCCAAGGTCGGCACACGTATCTCATCATAAAAGACCGGATTATCAAACCATTCATCCGACAACGGCTTTTGAACCGATATTTGATTTGCTGATTGTATATAGATCGACATATCCCGTTAAATTTTTGATAAGACAATAGCGGAATCGTTTCCTCCGAAACCAAACGAGTTGGACAATATGTGCCGAACCGGACGCTGAGGTTCGGGATTCGTGACGGGCAGAAAGTTGTGCTCCTCGATTTTGTTTCGGAAATTCATATTCACAGGCAGGAAATTGCGCTCTATGGCGAGCAACGACACGACCGCCTCAAAACCGCCGGCAGCGCTGGTCGTATGTCCGGTGTAGGCTTTGATGGAGGCAATGGGCGGCATCTTTTCGAAAAGTCGCATAGCCGCCAGCCCTTCCGTCAGGTCGTTATTCGGCGTGCCCGTACCATGGGCATTGATGTAGTCAATATCTTCCGGTTTCAGTCCCGCATCTTCGATCGCGCCTTTCATGGCAAGGTAAGGCCCTAACCCGTCGGGCGACGAAGCGGTCTGGTGATAGGCGTCGCACACATTCCTGTAGCCCGCTATCTTACCGACCGGAACGACTCCGCGTTGTTTCGCCGTTTCGGCAGCCTCAAGCACTAAGTATCCGGCGCCTTCGCCCAGGTTGATACCCGCACGATCGCGGTCGAACGGTCGGCACCTATGCTTGTCGAGGATCATCAACGTGTTAAAGCCGTTAACATGATAACGGGAAAGACATTCCGTACCGCCGGCTACCACAACATCCGCACGACCGCTCCCGATCATATCGGCCCCCATCATAATCGTGTTGGCCGACGACGAGCAGGCCGTCACGATCGTTGTTGTCATATCAAAACCGCCGATATAATCGGCAATCTGCCCGGTACATGCACCGCAATCGTTCAGTTCGATGTAAGCGTTTTTCGTATCGTTCTGCAAAAAATCCGGATACATCAACTCGGCGCAGTCCATACCACCGACGGTTATACCCGAAAGGAAGGCCACACGCAAGGCCGAACGGTCTTCCAACCGCGCCTGTCGCAAAGCCTCTCTGACAGCGGGTATCCCAAGCAATGAAGAACGAATGAAAGCTTCCGACGACGGGATATCCAACATTTCGCAAAGCTCGTCATTGCTGTGCTTCACTTCACCGACCGGAAGATCGGTGTGCAAAGTCTGCAGATACCTTACCGGCTCCACTCCGGAGCGTTGATTGACCAGCGCATCAAGAGTCGCAGCTTTATCCATTCCGAGGGCGGATACGACGCCCGCACCGGTGATATAGATTTCCTTACACATCGCGTACTCCGGTCTTGCCTTATTTCACCCTGTTTGCCTCGATATACTCCGCCATCGTACGGACGGATTTGAATATTTCCTTGCCTTGTGTGGGATCTTTCAGTTTAATACCGTAATTCTTTTCAAGCAAGACAATGAGTTCGAGGGCGTCGATAGAATCAAGCCCCAAGCCTTCGCCGAATAATTCGCCGTCATCGGAGATATCTTCCGGCTCAACACCCTCCAGGTTCAGTACTTTAATAATCTCACCTTTCAATTCCAAAATTAATTCATCCATAGTTTTATATCTTTACATAGTTAATAATAAGCGCTTCACACAAACTGCCGACGAACGGGGGGGCGACCGTAAAATCCGGCATATAAATCATGCGTCAACGGATTCGGTCATCAAAAATAACCCCAATTAAACGAATTTACCCAATCTTTGCCGAACAAATTTTCAGCTTAATCATACAAGATTGGTATTTAGTCGGTTAAATAGTTGTCCTTCAGAATGTATCATTTTAATATTTCTCATACAATTTTTCCAAATTATCGTCTATCAAGGGAATTTCCGGACTTTCTTTACCGAAATATCCGGCACCTCCCGGCAAACGGCCGGCGGCAGACCCCGCTTCACACAATACCATGAAGCAACTCAACCGATCCGAGCTTATATCGACCTCCGTCCAGCCTCCCAACACATACTTCATACCTCCGTAACGAATCATGTCGTCAATAACTTTGCACATACGGTCGCACCGGAAATCGGGTGTGATATGGAAGATCGTTTCCCCGTATAAGTTATTCCGTATGGATATTTCTCCCGTCACAATATTCGGCAGGGTGTAGACAAAATCCGACGGAGAAGGGAAATATTCATTCCGGTCGCGAATCGTCTGCCGGTATTTGTGATCGGCTTCGAGCGATGCACTGCGGTTGAAAAACGCAATGCCTATATCTTCTTTCGGCGTTTTACGGTCAATGCCGTCGAGCACAAGCTCGGCTGCAAGAAAACCGAGTTTAGAGAGCGTATCCATCTTATAAAACTTCCGGTAGTCTACCCCCAACTTTTTATAAGCGTCGGAGAGAAAATCATGCGCTGCATACGGCACGCCGCCGGATTCAAAATAAACCTTGCCATTCAGCAAAATGCGCCCCGGAACAATCCGGCTGTATGATTTTATATAATTCGTCCCGCTCATCACTAATATTTTGTATATAATACGGCTACGTTGCAACCGCCGAAACCCGAAAGCATTTTTATGAAACGGCGTTTCGTCGTAGACTGTGTTTTCTTCACGACATGAATCGGACAGGTGACGCCCGGTGTTTCAAATCCGTAAGTTTCCAATATCACTCCCTCCTTCAAGGCGCGTGTGGAAATGACACTTTCCAGTACACCGGCAGCGCCGAGCGTATGTCCGAAATACCCTTTCAGGCTGTTTACCGGCACATTCTGCAATCCGGCCCGCGTCAGGGCGACCGATTCCATTTCATCGTTGTATGGGGTGGCCGTACCATGAGCGCTTACAAACGCAACCTCGTCGGGATCAATGCCTTTAAGCACATGTCGAAGCGCCAGGTACGAACCCTCGCCGGTACGGGAAGGGCCGGATATGTGATTGGCGTCGTTCCGCACCGCACCGGCCGTCAACACAATGTCGCCGTTATTCGGTTCATTTCCGCAACGTTCGGCCAGGATGACGGTCGCCGCCGCCTCTCCGATATTCAACCCGGTACGGTTTGCATCGAACGGCTTGCATACCTCCTGCGACAAGGCTTTGAACGACTGGAAACCGGAAACAATAAACTTCGACAATACATCGGCGCCGGTAACAATCGCATAATCATACCTTCCCGAACGAAGCTCGCGTTGCGCCGCAATCATGGCGGATGCACCGGATATACAAGCGTTTGATATGACCACCGGTTGATTCGGGTTTCCGAAAAACCCGGCAATCAGTTCCGCCGAACGCCATAGAAAAATCCGGTCATGTTCATACCCTTCACGTTCGTTTTCATCCAACAGGAAAATATTTCCCTTTGTCGTAGACAACACGAAAAGCACGCGCTTGTCCGCAGGATCTATTCCTGTATTCTTCAACGCTTCGGCTACCGAAACAATAGAAGCCTTTTCCAGTTTCGTATAGTTGGCGCCGGCAACCGGATGTGAGCCGTTCGAGCTGCTCCGATCCCCTGCGGGAAGCGACCTTTCCGCAACAACTTTTCCGAAAGCTTCTTCCAGCCGCTTGCCGTCAATCTCCGACGCCATGAAAGGTTCCGGTATATCGTAATGATCCGGGAAAAATTTCAATCCACATTCTCCCCGCTTCACGTTACGGTAATTTTCTTCCGCCGTAAATCCCAGGCTTGAAATTATATTATCACTCAAAAGTATCGTCATAGCAGATCGTATTTCTTTTTCCATTCTTCATAGAACGAAGGGTTTGTAATCATCAGGTTATGATTCTTATCGACAAAGACCTGTGTGGAGGTACCGGTCGTTACCAAGCTGTTGTCTTCCGTCAGATAAATCTCATAATCAAAAATGATTTTAGCCGCACGCGTATTACGAAACGTAATATCCACACGTGCACGCTGCCCGTAAAGCAACGGTTTTACATATTTGAAATTCAACTCTACCAACGGCGCCGGGCATTCGTTCTCAAGATAAAGCCGGTAACTCAATCCGTACACACGCCCAAATTCTTCGCGTGCATCTTCAAAATAAAGCGCATACGATCCATGCCACACAATGTTCATTGAGTCGACCTCACTGAACCTGATTTCAAACTCCTTAGATGCTTTCAATATCTTATTTTCCATAATATTCAGTTTCCGTTTTTTTGCAAAAAAAATACGTCCTCCCTTGTCAACGGTTCATTGGCGCCGGGGCTTTGTCGGTCAGGTAGATCTTCATCTCGCATGTTGCAATCAGCTCATCCCCTACCTCCACTTTCGTGCCGACAAGCGTAGCGTTAAATACTTCTTCCAGTATTTCTATCGTTGTCGTAAGTTGCTCACCTACACGAGGATTACGGTATATATTCATTTGCTTTATCATACCGATGAATCCTATTTTCACGACGCCGTCGCGTTCCGGTTCGGTCAGATCCCTGTAACCTGTTTTCGCGGCGCACGTCTGAGCGATATTTTCAATCAGGCCGGATTCTTCCATCACGCCTTTTTTACAAAACAGGTTATCCTCACGTATCATAAAAGTCGTTACCGACTTCAACAAGTCGTAATAGATCAGCCTGTCGACCATTATATAGGGCGGACGTTGCGGAAGTAATTCCGTTACATCAAAATCCATCATTTTATCGCTCATCATAAATACATATTTCGTTACGAATATCCGGCATCACCGGTCACAAACGCTGCAAGGCGCTTGTGTGTCAAACCTTTCGGCAAATCAGGATGGAATGTCCGCTTCGCAGTCCGTCGCAGATTTTTTCCACTTTCAGCCCGCCTGCTTCCACACAGCGAATCAGGTCTTCCGAATGATACATCTTGCTGTTTCCGTTGGCCATTACCGTAAAATACAGGCTTATCTGTGTAAGGCAAAATGCAGCGATTTCGTTCTTCTGCCGATCCCACAAGGTTTCCATGATAAACAACCGCGCATTTTCATCCATCGATGCGGCGGTGCGTTTCACAATACTGATGATTTCATCTTCCGAGAAACAGTCGAGGAACTGGCTCATCCATACGGCGTCAAACCCTTTCGGGAACGGCCGGGTGTTATCAAGCAGGTCGGCGGCGTATCCATGTATGCGATCTTCACCGCTTTTTCCGGCAACCTGTTGCTTCATCATCCCGACTTGCTGCGGCAAATCCATGACGGTGACGTTCACATTCTTGTCGTAGTCCGTACAGCGCAAAGCCCAGCGTCCGGTATTTCCGCCTACATCAAGCAGTGTAGCCGGTTTGTATGAGAAGACAATGTCTAAGGCTTCGTCGAATGAGTTATCCGAATAAAAATGATCGAACTCTAACCAGCTTTTCCGGGTTTCGGGCGGCAATGACGACAGTCCTTCGTAAATGGTTTTCCATTGCCCGAATACTTTCAGCCCTTCCGGGCGGCCGTTAAGCATGGCTTCTTCCATGTGGTACATGCCCAGATAGTTCACCTCGTGATTAAACCGGAGATTGACGGAGGCTAACGGGTCGGTGTGCAGTATCCAGCCGGTTTTCGATATGACGAACCGCTCGTTTTCGTACAGAACCGTTCCGATTGTGAGGGATGATTCCAGCAGGACTTTCACAGCGTAAGGGGAAAGAGCGGTTTTCTCCGCCACTTCGTCCATGGTTAATCCGCCTTTTGTATCGGACAATAATTGAAAGATGCCGAATTTCTCCATCAAACGCGAAACCTGAAAGATCACAGGGGCAAAGGCGATTTCATGTGCAAGCCGTTGTGCATCGAGCACTCGTAGCTGTTCTTTTGTATATCTTTTTTCAAGAGAGGGGAACATTTTCATTTTTCCAAAAATTATAAAAGTTAAACCACTGTTCGGGATATTTCCGTACGATATCTTCCAATATTTTCGCAAAAGAGCGAGTCATTTCATTGATTTGTTCACGTTTGTTTTCACACTGCGGGACAGGCACAGGCAGCACATGAATGCGATAGAGCGAGGCCGTCACTTTGAGGACAAACATGGCTATTACCGGCACATTATATTGCAGGGCCAGTATGAAGGCGCCTACCGGGAAATGTGCCTTCGCGTTCAGGAAGTCACATTCGACCGTCTTGCCGCTTCCGAAAGTGCGGTCGCAGGGCATGGTCAGCATCTCGCCGTTTGTCAGCGCCTCGTTGATCAGAAAAATATGCGACATGTCTTCCGACACCGGGATCAGTCGCACGTTATTGCCGGCAAACACTTCGGAACGATACTTCTGCACCTCCTTCGCTTCGCCGCCGAAGATCATGCTGTTGATCCGCTTCGTTTGCTGGTTCAGCAGGTAGCCGCATAACTCGGGATTCCCGATGTGCGAACCGGCAATGATACATCCATGTTTCGCATAAACCATTTTCCGGAACAGGCTGTTATCGGGATTGTCGAGTTTAAAGTTTTTCTGCCCGGCATAAACGGCGAAACGGTCGAGAATCATCTGACCGAAAAGATAATGATTCCGATAGGTTTTATAAAAGGATTTTATTGCAGGATATGCGTGTTGCCGCCGGAAATAGCGGTATATGGCCAGATAGCCCTTACGGGCAAACAGCATATAGAAAGGTACTACGAAAATAAGAATAAAATAACCGATACGGACGTTCACGATTGAAAAAAGAATTTTCATCGCTTTCTGTCCGAAAGTGCTTCCTCCGGTAATGCCTTTCCACTCTCTTTTTTTGCCGGTCATACTCCTTTTTATCAGGCTTT
Organism: Tannerella sp.; assembly: GCA_031255595.1. Classification (GTDB taxonomy): domain Bacteria; phylum Bacteroidota; class Bacteroidia; order Bacteroidales; family Tannerellaceae; genus Tannerella. The sequence goes on along the minus strand of JAIRSF010000214.1, from coordinate 19,369 downwards.
CATTTTAGATTCGATGTAGCCATAGAAATCTTTCAGGGTCGACACATTTGCCATTTCTTCCGGCCGGATCTTAAAACCAAACGTTTTTTCTACGATCACTACTATATCGACAAAATCAAGGCTGTCGAGTCCAAGGTCTTCTTTCAGTTTCGCACCGTTGTGCATATCCATCTCCTCAATCTCCATTTCTTTGACCAGAAATTCGTTTACTCTCGATTCTATTTCCTTTCTTTCCATATATTTAATATTATAATTACCTGTTTTTTTTCAGACGTTGCACATCCGTCAACCGCCAATTCCGTTGTATTTTTTTATGATGACGGTACTGTTTGTTCCTCCGAAACCGAATGAGTTCGAGAGGACGGTGCCTATGTTCCGTTCTTTTGTTTCCGGGATAATATTCAGACGCTCCGCCGCTTTGTCGGGCGTTTCGAAATTAATATTGGGAGCTATAAAGTTGTATTTCATCATCAGCAGGGAATAAACAATCTCGCCGGCTCCCGCCATCCAACACTCATGTCCCGTCATGGACTTCGTGGAGCTGACGGGCGTTCCCGATGAGGCGAACAGTTTATCAAGCGCAAGCGCTTCGCAACGGTCGCCCTGCTGGGTAGACGTTGCATGTGCATTGATATAATCGATATCCGCCGCTTTCATGCCCGCATTCGCCAAAGCGCGTTCCATAGAAAGGGTCGCGCCTGCTTCGCTTGCCTGGTAGATCGGCCCGCCGTTCGACGAGAAGCCGTATCCTGCCACTTCGCCGTAGATCGTCGCACCACGTTTTAAGGCATGTTCCTCGTCTTCCAGAATAAGACTCGCACCGCCGCCGCTCGGCACCAGTCCGTCGCGGTTTATATCAAAGGGGCGGGAGGCTTTTTCCGGTTCGCCGACCCGCATGGAAAATGCGCTCAATCCGTCGAAACCCGCCATCGAATAAAAATTCGTTTCCTGCGCTCCCCCGCACAGAACGATCTCCTGCATCCCGCTACGGACAAACATATAACCTATCCCAACGGCATGAGATCCGCTTGCACAGGCAGCGGCAACGGAAAGATTTATTCCCCGCAATTTAAACAGGGTAGAGAGGTTCATCGATACGGTGGAAGTCATCGACCGGAAAGCGCCTCCCGAACCGATCAGCATGGAGTCTTTCTTTTCACGCATCACCTCGTGCGCTTCGATAACCGCACAGGCGGACGTGTCGTTTCCAAAAATGACGCCTATCTCATGATTTATCCGGTAATCTTCGTCAATACCCGCCGTATGCATCGCCTCCGCAGCCGATATCAGTGCATAGGCTCCTTCTTCGGGCAGGGATTGGCGCATACGCCTGTCTATGAGATGTTTTAAATCCGGGCTTGCCACGATTCCCGTCAAAGGAGAACGATACCCATATACCGTACGCGCCGGGTCGATACCGATACCGGATTTACCGCGATATAAAGACAGCATCACCTCGTCCAAGTTTTTGCCGAGGCACGAATAAATGCCGATACCTGTTATAACTACTCGTCTGTTCATCAGGATTTAGTTCATTTAATTGCATATTGCCGGATTGCGTATCGAACCGCGCCCCGCGCCCTGCGCAGTGAAGGCGCACAGTTTGATTTTAACGCCCTTTTGCGTGCATTGCCGGTCAATACAGTCCTCCATTTATGGAAATAACTTCACCCGTAATATAAGCGGCGGCATCCGAGGCCAAAAAGCCTACTAAGGCCGCAACTTCTTCCGGTTTTCCGAAACGTCCCACAGGAATCGTCTTTTTCAGGTATTCCACATCGAGGTCTTTCGTCATATCGGTTGTGATAAAACCGGGAGCTACGGCATTAACCGTCACCTTGCGTGGCGCCACTTCCTGCGCCAATGCCTTTGTCGCACCGATCACAGCGGCTTTGGCTGCGGAATAATTGGTTTGTCCGGGCAAACCTTTCAGGCCCGAAAGGGATACTATGTTGATGATGCGCCCGCTACGCCGCGTCATCATGGGCAGCAGAAGACGCCGCGTCACATAGAAAAATCCGTTCAGCGAAACATGAAGGACTTCATTCCATTGGTCGTCCGGCATAAAGGCCATCAGGGAATCGCGGCGAATGCCCGCATTATTAACCAGCAGCCCGATATAATCATCCGGGTGTTTTTCAGTCCACGCCTCAATTGCGTTATCAACAGAACCGCCGTCGGACACATCAAAAGGAAGCAATTCCGCAACACCCCCCTTTTCCTCTATCATCTGTTTTGTTTCCAACGCAGCCGTTTCATTCGAGGCATAATTTATAATAATAGGATACCCTTCGGCAGCCAATTTAATACACACAGCGCGACCGATACCGCGAGAACCTCCTGTTATCAGAGCGTAATTCATAGGATGTTATTTTTATTAATTGTTTTACTCCATACACGCACATACGTGTTTTCACGAAAATGCAAAAGTAGTAAAAAAAAACAATATAAGCTGTATTATTAACATCCTATTGAAATATTTTACATCAAAACGGCGGCCCGTTAGCATTCCGCCAACCTTTTCTCCGGCAATCCGGCAGAGAAATTCGCCGCATAAATATTTTTGAGTCCATTATATTTGGATATAACCTAAAAATCTTCTATTTTTGTGGAAATCCCTGATATTTTACATCCGGTACGGATTTTAAGATATTCATTCTGTTTAGGCATTATCGGAATAACTCCTAAAATTATTTATACTATATGAACGCATCCTGTATACATTGGACATTAAAAGAATTAAAAAAACGATTCGCCGTCAATTTCCCGCAAATGATGCAGGCGGCTGCGGAAACGGTTTCCTTAGAGGAATTTAAACGGGAAATTGCAACGCTTTTCCCGCACGATACCGTACTGGAATTAATCCGCAACGACGGGAAAACGATAACCGATTTCTCGACGGACAAAAAGGTGCATATACAAACATTCGGATTATTGCACGCTTTCCTGCGCGGAGAAACCGGTGATACAGGCAGCCGGACGCGCCCGGATGAAACAAATATGAGCCGGCATACAACGGCAACGGATTCCGGCGGAAACCAAGCCGGCGCAGACCTGCTCACCGACCTGTATTTTATATTCCGGAACACCCGGGAGCACGCGCACGACACATCCGTTTCCGAAACAAAAGTCCTGCAATGGGCCAGACAGTGGTCTTCCGGGCTTAATCCCGCTATACAGCAGGCGCGGGAAGCCAATAAGCAACGCATCATCGGCAAACTTATCCAACGCCTTGGAAGGCGGCTTTCGGTCAACACACCTTATTATCTGCCCCAGTTCCGGAGCTTCGAAGAAAAGCAAAAACTTGTAAACGAATGGTGGAACAGCCATCGTTTTCATCTGCACATGGCAATCAAAAATCCGGACGAGCTTAATTTTTATCTGGATCAAACCCTGTCCGAAGAAACGATGCGGATCCTGCACGATGCCAGGAAAAAGAATATCCCCTTCTTTATCACTCCGTACTACGCGTCCCTGCTGGACGTCACAGGGAACGGTTACGACGACAAGGCGATACGTTCGTACGTTCTTTATTCAAAGGAGCTTGTCGAAACATTCGGAGAGATAAAAGCCTGGGAGAAGGAAGACGAGGTCGAGGCGGGGAAGGCGAATGCGGCCGGCTGGATCCTGCCCGAAGGGCATAATATACACCGCCGCTACCCCGAAGTCGCCATTCTGATACCCGACTCGATCGGACGCGCATGCGGCGGACTGTGCGCCTCCTGCCAGCGGATGTACGATTTCCAGAGCCGGCGGCTGAACTTTAACCTGAAAGAGCTTGCCCCGAAAGAATCATGGCCTATAAAATTGAAAAAATTAATGAATTATTTCGAGGAAGACACTCAATTGAGGGATATTCTTATCACAGGAGGCGACGCATTGATGAGCCGGAACGCCACCTTGCGCAACCTGTTCGAAGCCATATACAAGATGGCGTTGCAAAAGAGAAAAGCGAACGAAAGCCGTCCCGACGGGGAGAAGTTCGCCGAAATACAACGGATCAGGCTGGGGACACGCCTGCCGGTATATCTTCCGATGCGTGTCGACGACGAGCTGATTTCCATACTGAAGGAGTTTAAAGAAAAGGCTTCCAAAATAAGAATCACCCAGTTGATCGTGCAGACACATTTCCAGACGCCCCTTGAGATGACAAAGGAAGCGAGCGAAGCGATCCGACGTATCATATCGGCCGGCTGGATCGTTACCAACCAATTAGTCTACAACGTTGCCGCATCGCGGCGCGGGCATACGGCCGCACTGCGTAAAACGCTTATAAACAACGGCGTTGTTCCCTATTACACCTTCGCGGTTAAAGGGTTTCGTGAAAATTATGACGTCTACGCTCCTATTGCGCGTTCCATGCAGGAGAGGGCGGAAGAAAAATTTTACGGTTTATTAAATGATGAAGAACAGGACGAATTTGTAGAAATTCTGCAAAACCGCACGCCTTACACGAAAGAGGTAAACCTTTTCCTCCAAAATAAGAAGCACCGGTTTATCGCTACCGACCGCAGCGTACTGAATCTGCCGGGGATAGGCAAGAGCATGACATTCAAGCTTGTCGGAATAACCGGCGAGGGCAAAAGGATTTTATGCTTCGACCATGATCCGACCCGCCGCCACAGTCCGGTCATAAAAAATTTCGGTAAGATTTACATTACGGAAAACAAATCCATACTCGCTTACCTGAAACAGTTGGAAGAAATGGGAGAAGACGTCAAGGCCTATCAGTCTATCTGGGAATATACCGGCGGCGTAACGGAGCCTAAATTCAAGTTGTATGAGTATCCGGCATTGCCTTTCCGGACAACCGAAACAATCAGCCATGTCAAAACAGACGGTTGAGAGGAATCATCCGGCCTAAAGCGCCCCTTCTTCTATCAGGTTGTTCATCAACGCATACATGGCTAAGCCGGCAACCGACTTGATGTTTGTCTTGCGGGTAATATTCTTACGGTGCGATATCACCGTATGGATGGAGATATTCAGCTTCTCGGCAATCTCTTTGTTCATCAATCCTTTTGCGATCAGAACCAGAACGTCCGTTTCGCGTTTTGTGAGTTCATAGCTGTTGTCTTCGGAAATATCGGAGATAACCAGCGAAGAAGAACATTCCAACAGGATCTCGCCGATATGATCCCGTTCCTCGCGAATATCGACAATCCCGTTATAGAGGCGGAGCACCGTATGCTCGACATACTGGTAGACCAACGCAACAACCGCCATGCGGGGATACTCCTGCATCATACTACTCAGCACAGGGCGTTTGGCGTAGGGCAACAGGGTGGGGTTCAACAGCAGGATATCCGGCTTTCCCGCAACAAGACGGCCGTCTAAGTTCTCAACGTCATGCAGGGGAGGCAATATTTCCAGGAAAGGCGATTCTCCGAGTATTTTAACCAATCCCTCCGTTATAATCCACGAAGGTTCTGCAATCAATACTTTCTTACGGTTACTCATGCCGGCCTCTTTTCTAATAGTTTCATATAGGGCACAAGTACTTTTTCTTCTATAAGCGAATGTTTGTGGAGGTCGGAAGAAAGCCGGAATATATCAAATACGACTCCTATCAACTCTTTCTGGGGCACATTCTCCGGCAGATATTTGAAAATAATTTGCCGCAGGTCGTTCAGTTTGTCTTCAATATCGTTATGCGCCTTTTCAAAGTCATGTATACGATAGGCTCCGCGCGTCTTTCCGGCTACCAGCGCTTCTATATAGGGGAAAACCGTTTTTTCTTCATAGAGGAAATGTTCGGAAACCTCATTCTTATACCCCTCAAAAAACCGCTTGAACACCGTACCGTATCTTGCGTTCATATTATCCGCAATACGGTTCAGGTGCTGCTCGATATGAGGCAACCTTTCTTTCAGGTAATAATTATGGGATGCGATCAGATAGGGCACCAGCCGGCACATATCCGTTGATACCACCTGCTTTTCGTCCGGAATATACGAATCGAAGGAATAGACATTGCATATAAGCAAAAAGAAATCCGCCGGCACGTTGTATTTCGCACACACTTCAGCTACCCGCTTATCGCCGAAACCAAAAGGTATACCGAAACGGGGCAACATAAGTATAAGATTGTGATTGGCCGAGATCAGATCGGCAAGTTTCATCTTTCCCGAAAAAAGTATTTTATCCATATCAAACCGCTTTTAAGCATATTCAGGATGCAAAGATACTCATTTTATTCTTTCGTCCCATCCCTATTACTTGGGAATAAAAGCGCAGGTATCCCTATTTATCGGGATTAGGAATACGGAATAATTTGAGTACATTTGCCGCTAAAATGAAAGATCTATGAAGCTATCTAATCTACATAACGGCGAATCGGCCATCATCGTGAAGGTATACGGCCATGGCGGATTCCGTAAGCGAATTACGGAAATGGGATTCGTTCGTGGAAGAAAAGTCAAGTCGATTCTCAATTCTCCGCTGAACGACCCCGTCAAATATTCGATCATGGGATACGAAGTATCTTTAAGGCACAGTGAGGCGGATATGATAGAAGTACTGTACGAATCGGATGCAGACGACCTGATCGAAGCTACCTATGCTAACGATCAACATATCTACGAAGCATATCATTCCATTCACGAGGAGCATCCTGTGCGGCGGACGCCCGCACAGGAAAACGTATATGCCGGCGGCGAACCGTCCGGCTTCGGGGCACAACCGGAAGAAACGCCGGACGAACGGGAAGAAACGCCCGCGAAACGGGAGGCCGTAGGAAAACAGCGCTACAAACCGGACAAGCGTCTTGCTTACCGCAAAAACGTGATAAACATCGCTCTCGTCGGAAACCCCAACAGCGGAAAGACCTCCCTGTTCAACGCCCTCTCCGGCAGAAGCGAACATGTGGGAAATTACAGCGGGGTCACCGTCGATGCGAAAACAGGGCATTTTAATTATAAGGGCTACCATTTTAATATTACCGATCTGCCGGGCACTTATTCCCTGTCGGCCTATTCGCCCGAAGAAAGGTTTGTACGCCGGCATATCTTTGAAAAGATGCCCGACGTAATTATCAATACGGTGGTTGCCTCCAATATCGAACGGAACCTGTATCTTACGACCGAACTGATAGACCTCAATCCGCGTATGGTGGTGGCGCTCAATATGTACGATGAGCTACAGGCCAGCGGCGCCGAACTCGACTACAAGAAGTTGGGAGGAATGATCGGCGTACCCATGATCCCGACCGTAGCTAAAATGAAAAAAGGACTTGACGCGCTACTGGATACGGTCATCGACATATTTGAAAACCGCAGCAAGGTGGCCCGGCACATCCACATACATTACGGAACAACGCCGGAGCCTGAAATAACGGCGCTCAGTAACCTGATACGCCGGAGCAACGACGCACCGCAACAATTCCCCGCACGCTACTGGGCCATCAAGCTGCTGGAAAACGACAAGGAAGCGGAAATACCGTTAAGCCGCTGTGCCGACTACAACCGGTGGAAAGAGTTTGCCGGCAAGGCGTCGGAACGCATCGAACACCGGACAAACGAAGATACGGAAACCGTCATTTCCGATGCAAAATACGGCTTCATCGCCGGGGCGCTCAAGGAAACCTATACGGAAGGAACGATCGACTCCAACCGGAAAACGCGTTATATCGACAACCTTGTCACGGATAAATGGCTCGGTTTTCCGATATTCATCTTCCTGATGTGGATCATGTTCATGGCTACGTTCTATCTCGGCTCATATCCGCAGGACTGGATTGAACTGGGTGTCGGGAAACTCGGCGACTTCATCTCCGCAAACATGCCGGAAGGGCCGCTCAAAGACCTGCTTATCGGGGGCGTTATAGGAGGCGTGGGAAGCGTCATTGTCTTTCTGCCGAACATACTCATTCTCTACCTGTTCATTTCATTCATGGAAGATTCCGGCTATATGGCGCGTGCGGCATTTATCATGGACAGGATCATGCACAAGATGGATCTGCATGGCAAATCGTTCATTCCCCTGATCATGGGCTTCGGGTGCAACGTTCCCGCTATCATGGCAACACGAACGATTGAGAGCCACAGCAGCCGCCTGATCACCATACTTATTAATCCGTTCATGTCGTGCAGCGCACGAATACCCGTCTTTGTGTTGCTTGCCGGCGCATTTTTTCCCGATAAGGCCGGGACGGTTCTCGTTTTCATGTACCTGCTGGGTATTATCGTTGCCGTATTGACCGCTAAGCTTTTCCGGAAAACGTTTTACAAAAAAGAAGAAACGCCTTTCGTCATGGAGTTGCCGCCATACCGTATGCCGACCCTAAACGCCACTGTAAAACATATGTGGGACAAAGGTGAGCAATATCTGAAGAAAATGGGGGGCGTCATCCTCGTCGCCTCCATCATCATCTGGTTTCTCGGTTATTATCCGCAGAATTTCCCGCAGAACTCTTCGCAGAACGAAGAAAACGCGGTCGCACAAACATTCGAAGATTCTTACCTGGGAAAAATCGGTAAGTTCTGCGAGCCCGTCATGAAACCGTTGGGCTTCGACTGGAAAGCGACGGTGGCCCTCCTCGCCGGAACTACGGCCAAAGAGATCGTTGTGAGCACGTTGGGCGTGCTCTACAAAAACGAAGACGAGGCCGTCCTTTCCAAAACCCTGACGGCGTCGGGCGATTTCACCCAACGTTCGGCGCTGGCGTTCATGGTATTCATACTACTGTATTTTCCATGTATTGCAGCGCTGGCAGCCATACGCAACGAAGCCGGACGGAAATGGGCGCTGTTTTCCGCCCTGTACGGTACGACCATCGCGTGGGTTGCAGGTTTTACGGTATATACAATCACCGGATTTTTTTAGGCCGATCGCCTGAAATGGTTAGTAAACCGTCTAAAAACCACTATTAATAGGGATTTTTTATCCGGATAATAGCTTTTATTTTTGCATCGCATTTCGTATTAAACCGGCAGGGTGTATGTATTTCGGTCAAAACCCGGCAATATGAACGGCAACGTTTGGAAAATAAAACCGACGACCGCATTAAATCGTTGGATTAAATCTTTAGTTATATAATGTTTTTCTGAGGAGGGGTGCACGTGATTGTGTACCTCTTTTTGATTATGGAGAGTTCGTAGATTGCTATTAGATATACACCGAAGGCTTACCTCTTAGCTATTTCAACGGTACAAAGTCGGAAAAGCAAGTAAAAGCTAAATTTTCACTTCCCAAAAGCCATGACGTTTACCGTTCTTACGTTCGAGGATTCCTTTCTCAACCAATCCTACGGTTAATCGCTTTACGGTGGCGATCGATTTCCCTATTTGCCCAGCCATTTCCCGTTGCTTTACCTGTGGATTTTTTCGAATACAATCAAGTAGCGCTTTCTCTTCTAAGGTGCAATTCAAAGTTTCAAATTGATGCTTTGAATTATTTGGCTTGATACTTTGGACTTCATTTCCTATATGCAGTAAACGATTCTTCAATTCGTTCTTTTCGCCCATCAGCAGATTGCGGAAGAAACGTTCCAAGTATTCAGCGTTTCGCTTGACACCCTTTTGAACATGCTGGTAGTTGGCTCTGACCAAAGCATTCCGGAAATACCATGAGTGATTAGCGAAAAGATCATTTTCCACATTAAAACCAATGGAGCGAAGATATTGAATAGTAAATACGGCAACTGTTCGTGTATTACCCTCGCCAAAAGGATGTATCTGCCATAAACCCGATACAAATTTAGTGATATGGTTTACGATTTGCTCTAAACTTAAACCCGTATAGTCAAACGCTTTTTCCTGTTCAATATCGTATTCAATAGCCCTACGAAGATCAGGAGCAGACACATAAAGAACCGTATCGCCATCAAGCACCCATTCTTTCTTTGTGATATCGTAACCACGAATCTTACCGGCAAACTTAAAAACCCCATCGAATATACGTCGATGTACAGCCGTAAATCCGGCTACTGTAAACGCAAAGGAGCGTTCGCCGAGCAACCTGGTGATATTTGCCGAAGCTCTATCCGCTTCCTCTTTCGCCCCATCTTCCGCTGTTCGAATCGTCTTCGACCGGTAATAATTCTTAATCCGATCTTGAACTTCATCGATCGTTATCTCACCCTCTATATGTTGCCGAGCGGTTTCTATCAAATAATCCGATGGTTTAAGGCCATCAACTGCCTGCAAACCTATGGCTGTCTGCCACGCATAGCTTTTCTCTCGCTTGTGCGGTTCGGATTGCCGAAGGTATTCGTCGAAGTTAGTCATGCGATTATCAATTTACGAGGTTGTTAAATCAACTATTTCCCAACCTGCTGCTTTAAAAATCTCTATATCAAAAAGGATAGTGTAAAATTTATCATTTTTTGCCTTTTTGGCTTCTTTCAAATTTCTATTTGTTGCATTCCTTGCCATATCTTGTTTTTCTCCTTTTGTATCTGTGATTAAATCCCTTAACCCAACTCGCAAAATCTCCGCTATTTCATGCAAAACTTCCAAACTCAGCTGTTTCGATTACAAGCATAAGCGTTAATAGATCTGAAACTTTTGCCAAGTTTATCGGCAAGCCACGCTTGCTTAATCAACTATCCATCAATCATTTATTTAATTCTATTTAGTTCCATTGGATTGTATTTCCGTGAAACATCTAATTTGCAAGCACAAATATAGTGATTTTTATGCTATAAAAACATCTATCTTTCAAATCAAATTTGATTTTCGCTACACATTTTCAATTCCGAAAAGGACAAGAAAACACTTCATTTTAAATGCCCTTCTTTGCTTTTTGAGCATCAAAGGCAAAATAAATTTCTTACAATTATCGCGGTTTTCCTCATTTTGTGAACATTTTTTTAGATTTCACTTCCAACGCAACCATGGATAAGTTTTCCTCACCGGAAGACTGAGTTTTCACTGTTTCTTATGCTTTAATAGCATAATCACCGGATTTGATTCTTCGTCCAATGTCGCAGCAATTTCTTTCAATTTTCCTTTCAGTTCTCCTTTCTTGTAAGATTCAACAAGCCGGTCGGCATCTAACGGTTGCCAGGTTGCGATTTCAGCATTTACAGGATCCGAATTCATATATACCTGTTTTTTATTTGAATAATCGTCATTGTACACGACACATTTGAATATGGCCTTTTCTTTCCTGTCATACATCAGATTAGTACCCGGAAATCCTTTCTTTGTGCCAAAGTCATATATATTTTTTACTGTTTCCATGAAATAGTAACGGTCGGTAAGGACACTCAGAAATAGCAACTCCTTCGGGTCATCCATGGATTGGACGGAGGGAGTTCTTGCCATAAACGGCGTCATCGTGTGGTCGGGCAAATAATTGTATATGGTATCGGATGAAGGCTCTATAAGTATCCAACTGTTAAAGGATGGGATTATCGGGTAATAGGTATAAGGCTCTGTACTATAAGTTATACCGGCTGCTTCATCTCTATACATAAACACTGTTTTTATCTTTTCCTTGAATGGAATTTGGATTTCTTGAGTAATACTCCCATCCTGTTTGGATATAATCATAAATGGCTGCTCGGTTGCTTTCCCATCCTTGACATAATTATAAAAATCATTCAGGCAAATCAAATTATCCCGGTCGAAATTGTATATTTTAGAATAAGTAAAACCCTCCTTTATGTTAAAACTTCGTTTAAAATTTCCATCCAAATCATACACTAATATTTTTCTTGTAACACGGCTGTAGACAAATATTTCACCCTTATCTTCATCAAGGGTAATCCAATAAATCCTTGTATATTCTTCGCCGCCTTGACCGGTTCTATTTATCTTTCTCAAGCCCTTACCTTTCCGGTCAAAGATAAAAATATTCCCGTCATGGGCATAGTTTTTTACTACTATGATATCCTTACCGACGGCTTGCACAAAACCCTGAGTAAGAAATTCGTCACTCGATTCCAATGGAATATATTCCACATCCATAAAATCCTGAAGAATTAGTTCTTTCTTAGGATAACTTTTCGTAACGTCTATGGTGATCAAATCATCGCTGCCAGCTTGCTTACCGCCTCCGCATCCTGCCGCTACGAACAGGATGATTGCCGGGATTGTGTTTGCGTTTTTCATAACAATTATATTTCAAAATGATGTTTTGCAAAGTTATAAATTTATTTTGTAAACTTATCATAAAAGAGGTAGGCGTGGAAAAGTTTTCCGAAGTGCAAAAATATTTTTGAATCTTTATGGATAAACAATTGGAGGTTATCAACAAAATGCTTACTTTTACGGTGTTAATTTATTCGTGACAGAAAAACACCATCCAATTTATTCAAGATTCGGAAAAATGAGAAAAAGATTCGAACAACAATTACGTATAGGTCAGATACCTGTCGGGGAAATAAAAATCAACCCCAAAAGCACCAATGCACTTGAACAATTGATTGCCGCCCTGAAAGAGATCTATTGCAATACCGAGTATAATGAGAGGATTTTCAGTATTTTAGAGAATATATTTTCAGGCAGGAATAAGAATAACGGACGTCCGGGCATGGATTTGTGGACGGTTTTTGTGTTATCTCAAGTGCGTTTATGCCTGAATTGCAGTTATGATATGCTTCATCATCAGGCGAATAATGATTATTTACTTCGTTGTCTTTTAGGGGTTGAGTGCTCCATAAGTGAATTTGGCAGGGTAGAGTTTGAATATCAACAAGTATATGATAATGTATCCCTGCTGACGAATGATATGCTCTCGGAGCTTAATGATATCATCGTTGAGTTCGGTCATAAACAGGTTTTTAAAAAAAAGAGGAAAAACAGCATTGCGCTTAAAAACCGATAGTTTGACAAAAGTCCCGACATACGCGGCGCACCCAAAAAAAATAGCGCCTTCTCGCAAAGACGCTATCTTCAATTCATTGATGATTTATTCACTCAAAGCTAAATCATTTAATCCGGTTATATCCGTAGACAGCCAAATCGCCTAATTCTTCTTCGATGCGCAGCAACTGATTATATTTGGCCATACGGTCGCTACGGCTCAACGAACCGGTTTTGATCTGGCCGCTGTTGGTTGCTACGGCGATATCGGCAATGGTTGCATCTTCCGTTTCGCCGGAACGATGGCTTGTTACCGAAGTATATCCATGGCGATGGGCCATTTCGATGGCATCCAGCGTTTCGCTCAACGAACCGATCTGGTTTACTTTGATCAGGATAGAGTTGCCGCAACCCAGCTCGATTCCTTTCTTGAGGAACTCAACATTCGTTACAAACAAGTCGTCGCCCACCAGTTGACATTTGTCACCGATTTTATCCGTCAGCAGTTTCCATCCGTCCCAGTCGTTTTCGCTCATACCGTCTTCGATGGAATCGATCGGGTATTTCGCTACCAATCCGGCCAGATAGTCGGCCTGCTCGACAGAAGTGCGTTTCGCGCCGTTAGGGCCTTCAAACTTGGAGTAGTCGTAGATGCCGTCCGCATAAAATTCGGATGAGGCGCAATCCAGGCCGATCATCACATCCAAGCCCGGCTTGTAACCGGCCGTTTCGACGGCTTTGATGATGGATTCCAGAGCGTCTTCCGTTCCGTTCAATGCCGGGGCGAACCCTCCTTCGTCGCCCACTGCTGTGCTCAGGTTTCTGTCGTGAAGCACTTTCTTCAAGGCGTGAAACACTTCGGCGCCGCAACGAAGGCCTTCCTTAAAGGAAGGAGCGCCGACCGGACGAATCATAAATTCCTGAAACGCGATCGGGGCGTCGGAATGAGAGCCGCCGTTGATGATGTTCATCATCGGAATGGGCAGCGTGAAAGTGTTTGTTCCGCCGATATACCGGTACAGAGGTATGTCTAAACAATTTGCCGCTGCTTTTGCCACCGCCAAGGAAACACCCAGGATCGCGTTTGCTCCCAGCTTCGATTTCGTGGGCGTCCCGTCCAGTTCAAGCATTTTTTTATCAATCGCACGCTGTTCGAACGCAGACATGCCCACAAGAACCGGAGCAATCACCTCATTTACATTTGCGACAGCCTTCTGCACACCTTTACCCAGATAACGCGATTTGTTGCCGTCGCGCAGTTCCAACGCTTCGTTTTCGCCCGTAGAAGCGCCCGACGGAACCGATGCACGCCCCACTGCTCCACATTCCAACAGTACGTCTACTTCAACCGTGGGATTGCCACGGGAATCAAGAATCTCACGAGATACGATTTTTTCTATTCTCATAATTTTTACGCTTAAAATATATTGTATAAATTTTTCGGATACAAAGATCGGTCAAAAATCCGGAATATACAATACCCACATGTAATGATTTTTGCACAACGCCCGTATTCCGCCAAACCGGGAATGCGTTCGTTTCCGGCAATTTTTCAGGCATAACCATGCATGCCTCCCAGTATAAAATTCACGCCGAAATAGGTTATCAACACGCTGAAAAATGCAATGACCGCGAACAGGTGAAAAAACATCGGCCTGCGAAAACGGGACAAGGTATCCGGATGCAACGCCAGCGAATAAATAAGCATCGTCACAAGCGCCCAGACTTCTTTGGGATCCCAGCCCCAGTAGCGCCCCCACGAAATGTTCGCCCATACGGCGCCGACAAAGATGCCGGCAGCAAGCAGAAACACAGCCGGATAAAGGAGGATACGGCTTATTATATACAACCGCTCTATTTGTACAGCGTTGCCTTTTCCCGTCAACGACAGGATAAGCGCCGTCAACCCGTTCAGCATGATAAAGGCAAACAGGGCGTAGGAGAGCATGATGACGGCTACGTGTATGCTCAACAGGGGAGATGACAATACGGGCATCAACTGTGTGATGCGCGGATTCGATTCGCCCAGCATAGCCGTCAGCAACGTCAGTCCGCACAGCAGGAAACCAAACGGCAAAAACATGAAAAACCTCCGCTGCAATAAGGCGGAGAGCAGCATCGCACACCATGCTGTGAACTGCATCGTTTCAAACCCGTTCGACAGCGGAACGTGACCGCCGACATAGCACCGCAAACCGATCACAAGCGTAAGATAAAGAAAAACAACGACGAGCAGCACATTCAACCCGCACCGCACGCCCGCGTTCACCCGCCGCCCATCGTGAACCGGGCGGTTGCAGTAATACAAAAAGGAAAGAAGACCGATACAGAGGCATAACATAGCCAGGATCTTCGTGTAGTGCAGGCGATTGTAAATCTTTTCGGCCTTGAAACGGCTATCGGAAGGAAGCGCCCCGCCCGCTTTCTTTTGCTGATACACCCTTAGCTTGACAAGCAGATCCGAAAGCGCCTCATAGTCTTTTTTAATAACCGTTTCGTGTATGTAATCAAATGATTTTTTTACAAAAAACCATTCGTCGTCCGCCATATCTTCGGCCAGGTCATCGCTCTGCGAATACCAGTTAAGGCCTTCTTCGCCGTAATGGGGATATATCTTCAGCAATTTTCCGGAATACAGGATGAAAAGCAGGTTGTACTTTTCGTTTGCTTCCTCTATCCCTTTTGCGTCTTTCACCTTCGTGCCGAGGCGTATTTTCTGAACGGCTTCTTCCAATTTATAGGCATTGTAGGGGTTATAGAAATCATCCAGCGAGGCGGTTTGCCCGTTTATCCCCAGCAACTGTTGCGCCGTTTTACTTTTTATCCGGATGACCGGCTGCTCCTTCCAGCTCGAATAATAAAACATCCATCCGGTGAAAACCTGCTCCGGCGTCAGCCCCTTATAAGAAGAAGCGCCATAGAGTTTCACAGTGAAATCTTTCGCCAGCGTCTGAAGCGGACAAATCCGGTCGTTATACAAAACATACAGATCGCCGAACCGGGCAGCGATCTCACGCGGTAAGACCCTGGGCTTTTCCTTTTTCTGCTGCGCTCCGGCCGGCGCATGCAAGCAGAAAAGCAGCAAACAAACCGCGACGCTCCGTTTCAGCAAAGGATTCTTCAAAAGCCGGCGAAAGCGGCTGCGGCGATCGAAAAAGAAGCCGGCAACAGACAAAAGAAGCAGCGTATATCCGGCGTAAGTAACCGCTATTCCGTAAGGGTCGTGCGACACAGCAAGCGTCACCCCTTCTTCATCCGGATCGTATCCCGATTGATAAAAGCGGTATCCGCGGTACGCGAAGATCCGGTTCATCGCCACTTCGCTCCCGGCAAGCCTGTCCCGGTTTTCGTCCGAGAGTGTTATAGCGCTTACATAATCCATCGGGGCATGTGTCCCCGTATAATAAACGATCCGGAAATCGTCTAACCCGACATAAAACGGCATATCCCTCGATATGCCGT
The DNA here is from genome assembly GCA_031255595.1 of Tannerella sp. Taxonomy (GTDB): domain Bacteria; phylum Bacteroidota; class Bacteroidia; order Bacteroidales; family Tannerellaceae; genus Tannerella. Next base: position 3,158 of record JAIRSF010000214.1, on the reverse strand, counting down.
CACGACCGGTAAAGGTGGCCGTACGCTGTCCCTTGCGCACCTGCAACAGGCCCTGTTCGCCGTACATCCATGTGACGAACGCGCCGGCAAGGATCAGCAGAAACGAGAAGTGCAATATCATCACGACCGGGTTTTTCCGGATTTTCCGCTTCCATAAGTAAACAAGGGCGGATACGGCAAACAGCAGCCACAGCATCACAAACGGCACCGTTCCGTATATGCGTCCGGAAACGTACTCCGTACCGTATATCTTTTCCAGAACGGTAGCGACGGTCAGCACAAGAAGGATTGTGCCCAAAAGGATAAAAGAGATATTTTTAAACAGCTTCATGCCGGTAGATTCATCAAGAGGGAACCGGCAGGCCAAAGCCGGTTCCCACAGATACAGAAAAAAAATTAATTTTCGGCTACACTTATATGGAATCAATAAACTCCACAATCGCTTCACGCTCCTCTTTGCTAAGCGTGCGGAATTTTTCGACCGACTTGCGGGCGTCACTCTGAGCGCTGCCATGCCACATAATCGATTCGATAACCGTTCGTGCACGACAATCGTGCAAGCGGTCGCTCGCTCCCGTCACAAGCCGGCTAAGCCCCCGTCCCCACAATGGCGTCGTACGGCACCAGCCCGTACGGATGTCGTTCTTCATGAACAGGCGATGCTGCACCATATCGGAATAAGGCCATATCTTTTGGTTCGGGTAACGCGGCAGACGGGCGTCGTTTTCCGCAAAAAAGCCGCTCGGATCATGGATAATATCCTCGCCGGTGATCCACGACGGACGATGACAGGAGGCACAGCCCGTTTGATTAAACAGTTTCTTGCCTTTATCTACGACCGGATCGTCCAGATTGCGTGCAGCCGGCACAGCCAGCCCACGATGCCAGATCATGAAATCCCGGTAGTTTGCATCACTCATTTCGACGTCAAGCTCACTCGACATCAGATAATTATAGATATCGTCTTCTACTTTCCCGGTTTTGTCCTCATCCGGGAAACAGGTATAAAAATCAGCTTGCACTTCCGGATCCTGCGAGGCGACTTTCGCATAAGCAGCCGTCATGTAATGATAACGGCGGTTCGAGCGCGTCACGTTTGTGATATTCCAGATGGCATTGGCTCCGGCTCCATCCTGAAGAGGGCCGCGGCTAAGCGCATAAGTGAAACGCAACGGTTGATCGGTATTACCATAGGTCTTCGCCCAGTTTCCACCGGCAAATATGGCAGGGTTAAGCGACGCGCCGGCGCGTTCCTGTTTCGCATATTCGGTTTTCAGGTCTTCCGCCGGGATCGCATCCAATAGCCCCGAACCGTAGACGCCGATCGTAGATTCGAGTTTTACCCTCACGTTTGCATAAGGGACGATCGTCGTCGCGCCGTTTTTCGTCACCTCAAGCGGTACGTAGTAGGCGTCTTCCGGAATGGTCACCTCCGGGTAGATGAGTTCGTAGGCTTCGCCGTCGGGGAATTTATTACCCCATTCGTCTACATAAGGCAACCAGTCGATTTTTATCTTGTTCTCGTCGACCGGCGGCTTAAAGGGAGCGACGGCCAGCGTTTGCGGCATACCTGTGACGGAGCTGAGATAAGTGTCCGTTTCGTCTGTTATGACAAGCAGATAGCCGTTGCCGCGCTGATTGGCGCGGTATTCGGTCTGCCGTTTGCCATGCCCGTAGTTCGGATGGCAATAAATACATCCGCGGCGAACCATCAAAGGCCCCAGTCCCCGGAAACTTCCTTCTTCATTTTGGGTATATACCCTTTCAAAAAAATATTCCCCGGTTTTGAAAGCCTGTGCCATGCCGCTCGCCTCCACTGCCGGCGATGGTTGCTCGTATGCAAAGGTACTCGAAATAAAAACGGTGCCCAGCTTCCCGCCGGAATACCATTCTTCCTCCGCCACCTCAACGGATTGTTCCGAAGTGTGGTCTTCGTCATCTTTACATGAGAACAATAAAAGGAACAACAAATATCCTAATAAGCAAATTCTTTTTGTCATGTTCAACAACTCTCTCCGTTAATCCTGCTGTTCAATAGCCCTCTTTGCTTCCTCAAATGCTTTCTCCAGCGCTTCGCAAGCTTCGATGGCGTCGCCGCATTTGGGATCCGTATAGTTCTGGACAAAAGGTTTCGGCATGGCCTGAATTTTAGCGATACAATAATTGATCGCATCTATTATTTTCCGGTTGACTTCGGGATTTATTTTTGCAAGGTAAGAACTAATAGACTCATCCCCGGCGGAGGAGGTCGCGTTTACGGCTCCGAAATATCCGAACTTAACGCCCGAAATATTGTCTTCAAAGTCCTGAATAGAGTTATAGGCATGAGGCGATTCGATGTAACCGACGTCTTCCCCGTTATGAGCCGTACCGATCTTTCCGGCGCCCACTTCGTTGACAATTTCGATAAAACCGTCTATGATCTGGCTCGTACTGCCCTGTATGTCCCCGTTGCGGTCGTAACCGTTGACTAAACGGTCGCCGAAATTATCGGCGTCGTCCGTTACGTCAAAATCCGCCAATATATCCTGTTTTTTCTGCGCGATGTTGTTTTTTCCCGACCAGGCAGCCTCCAATCGACAGCAGCTTAACGCCAGGTCTTTGGCCACACCGACCGCAAAACGCATTTCGTTTGTGCTGATTTCCGAAACAGCACGCTTCGAACCGTTGCGGAAAAGGATGTATTCCAATCCATGAAATCCCGCCAAACCGTCCACATTGTTATAAATGTGCTGCTGGATGTTGTTCAGTTTCGCCTCATCCCGCACCATGGCTTCAATTTCCGGTATATCGGCCGGCCAGGTATCGATGTGCGGATCGATGTCGTATTCGTCGGCCGGGCCATAGAGGAAGGCTTCGCTCCATTCCCAGTATTTACGGGCCGAGAACCAATAGTTACAAACCGCCGTCAGATTCGCCTCCGTCTTGTCGTTCTGCAACTTTTCCATCGCATCCCGCAAAAGAATGGCTTCATCCGCCAGGCTTTTATAAACGGGAATGATGTTTTTCTTTAGAAAACTTTCGTTTATGACCTGCAACTCTTTCTCTTTTTCCGTTAATTCGATCTCTTTATCATCGTCGTCACCGCATGACGCAAAACCGAATGTCGCCATGACGACCGCTAACGCTGAAATTTTTAAAAACTTTTTCATCACTTA
>JAIRSF010000121.1 GCA_031255595.1 Tannerella sp. | reverse complement strand
TCGCTTCGCTCAAACAGCACAGATTTCTTGACGCCTCCCTTCGCTACTTAACGGCTCACCGCACGAGGCCGATCCTAAACTCCTTAACTTTGCTTTTTATTAAAGATTGAATGTTGAATATTGAAAACTCTACCAAAAACCGCGTACCGGATTATTCACTATTCACTATTAACTATTCACTAAAATTGCTCCTTAACTTAACATTTGTTCCGCGTTTTCAAAGCGATTGAAATTACCATACTAACTTATATCCTACTCCTTTGATTGTGACGATTTGTACGGAAGGATCCTTTTTTAAATATTTACGCAACGTGGTAATATAAGTATCAAGGCTACGCGAATAAAGGATACCGTTATTTCCCCAATTTTCCTCCAACAGCCGGCTGCGTTCTACCACATTTCCACATTGCATGCAAAGGGTATACAAAATGGTATTTTCTTTTTTATTCAGTTGTAGAACTTCCCCAAAGCCTTGTAACTCATTTTTTGCCGGATCAAAGGTGTATTGAGCTATATGAAAAATATGATTTAAACGGTTCGTTTCATGCAAATCTTCTTTATCCCGAACAGATCCGGCCGGTATTTCCGCGGATGCCGTTGCACGAACATCCGGCCCGGCCCGCTTCTCCCGGTAAAGAAAATACAGGCAAAAAACAGCCGATAGAACCATGCCGGCTGTAACCGCCAGACAGCCTGTCATACGACTCAATACCACTCCGGAAGACCATTGCAGAATAGCCCGCAGGGACTCTTTTTCGGAAACGGGTAATACGATCGTTGTTTCCGGGTTCATCTCCGGCTGCATCTTATCGGGAAGCAAGGACGAATCAAGCGTTTCACCCGATAAAACATCAAACCGTTCGATCACGAAATAAATCGGAATATCACGTTCGTAGAGCATACCGGCAAATAAATCCGCCAAGCAATATATATTCATCGGTACGATATGCTCACGCAAATCTACAAATACATTATTTATAAAGCTTTCAATCGAATGGCCGGATGAATTACTGTACACAATCGTATCCGGCTCGGGACATTTACGGATAATCTGCACTTCTTCGGCGCCACAGCTTTCGATGGTGACAGCCCCCGGATTGATAATATCCACAACCGGAATACGGTATGTTTGTTCCTTCCGGTATGCCTGTCCGAATGCCTCCCGGATCTCCACCATCAGTTGAAAGCGGGTCAAGCGATATACATAATGCAGCCATATACCCTGCAAGATCAAGATAGAAACCGTACCCAAAAACAGGAACAGGAATAACCGGGATTTTCGCATAAATATCTTTTTAATAAAATCAACAAACAACGTAAACTTATATTTTTATCCGTATTAAGATATATTAAGGGGGTAAAGATACACCTTTCTTTATTTCTGACCAAGCGCAAACAAATAAAAACAAAAGGACAACACAAAAGGCTAATTGATAAGGTGTACAAGTGTTTTTTTTGACATGGCCCCTACCTTTTTTTAACGGAAAACTGAACAATCTTCCCGGTCGACAGCCGAAATTTGACAATAACAACAGGATTATTTGAGATCAAACACTTTCATATATAAAACAATCGGCGCATCTTTGCAGCGTTATAAACTTTAAATTATTATTTGATATGAAACGAATTATTTTTTTAGCTATCGCATGTGTATTATTTAATACTGTACATGCTGCACAGGAAAACAATGAAGTACAAGGTTCGGACACGACTGTTTTTTTCGGCAGGACGATCCACGACTTTGGAACCGTATCCGAATCAGGAGGCATTCTGAAGTGCGAGTTTCCCGTCACGAATACAGGCGACCGGCCGTTGGTCATAACAAAAGTCACCGCAAGCTGCGGCTGTACGGCTTCGGACTGGAGCAAAGAACCTATTGGCGCCGGAAAGCAGGGATTTATAAAAGTCACCTTCGACCCCAAAGGACGCAGCGGTGAGGTTACCAAGTTTCTGACCGTATTCACAAACGGAAATCCGTCGAGTATCAGGCTGAAAATAAAAGTCAACATTAAAAAATAAATCATACCGGCTATTCATGCCTGCCGGAACGTTCGGATAACAAGTCAAAAAAAATTTGGAGGGTTGTGATATTATTCATACTTTCGCAGGTTCGTATTTGTTTTCAATAACAGAAACATTTTTTATCTTATTGATTGCAAGCGAACTTTACATATCAAACCAGGACAATATGGCAAAAAAGAAAGCAAAACAGCAGAACCAACTCTTATCACCGGAAAAATATATAAAAACCAGGGCGCGTATGCTTCCGATAGGCGAATGTCTGATTAGAAGGGAATGGCAGAAATATGGGATGACCGATGTGATCGTTCCCCGTATACATCAATCAGGCAACACTACCATCGGTGTATATCTGTTGGATATTTTTTGTCTTGGAGTAAAAGACACGATGTACATGTTCAATCTGGAGCCTCACGAGTATGAAGATTTCCTTTCAACGATGTTTTCCGATGGTGATTATGATGTTGTCACCTATGAGGAAGTGCATAATATCATTTACGGAGCGATTGAATATGCAGAAGAGTTGGGGTTCAAACCGGAAAAAACGTTCGCTATCACTAAATACATATTGGAAGAAGATACGGAAGATATTCCGTTGATTGAATATGAGTTCGGGAAAGACGGCAAACCTTTTCTGATAACAAAAAGCCGCTTTGAATATAATAAATATTTTCCGACACTCGAAAAAAATGTCGGGAGCGGTAATTTTGATTTTCTCATTTTGGATGAGGAGGAGGACGACGAATATGATGATGACGATGATGACGATGACGATTGGGATTTCGATGATGACGACTACTGGGACAGGGATTTTGAAAACTCGTCATTAGTATCTACAGAATACGACTATCATTATCCCGAATATCCACAGGAATTATCCCTGACACATCCGGAACTGTATGCACTGTTCCTACCCGAATATATCTACTCGCTTCCCAAAGAAAAGATCGGCACGATCCTCTCGTTGCCTCACGATTCTCTGATAAATGATTTAACCCATATCATACTGTATGAAACCGGAAATACGATACGTTATGTGGAAGACGGTTATCCCGGCGAACGTGATTTTCACAGTGCGATTATGCATTCGTTGTTTATTCTCGGAGAATTGAAAGCGGAAAGAAGCTTAGACGTCGTACTGGAAACCATGAGGCAAAATGAAGGCTTCAATAATGTAAATTTTGGAGATTCGACATCTATGGTCTTACCTCTTACCCTCTATTATACAGGGAGAAACCAACTCCCCAAGCTAATGGATTATTTGAAAGAGCCTTCGTTAAATCCGTTTTTCCGCTTCCATGTATTTGACGCCGTCGTTATTATTGCCCGGAATGAGCCGGAACGAAAGGATGAAATCATACAATGGTTCAGGGATGTGCTTACCTTGTACATCGAGAATGCACACGACGACAAAATATTTGACTCGAATCTGGCAGGCTTGTTAATATCTTCCCTCATAGATTTAAAAGCAGTGGAGTTATTACCTGAAATACTAACTTTATTTAATACCAATCAGGTAGACTTACATTGTGCGGGAGATTATAAGGAAGTTGAAATGTCCATTCTGTCCGATGAATCCTGTTTGGTAGAAGATAAACTACTGAATATTTACGAACGATACGAAGAATACGAAAAGACGTGGAACTACACCGATTCTTCCGACTGACTGCCGAAAAGCGCCTTTTCGGATTAAGAGATAAACACAACTGGTTTTCAAGTAAATAAAAATTTTTATTGTTTAGCCGGAAGATAATACGTATTTTTCGTATCTTTGCGTCATTAATATGGGTTTCGTTCAGCAAAAGCCCTGTGTAGTTGGCTATTAAACAATTTTATTAACATATCATCTAAAACCATCTTTCTATGAAACGAAATTTTCTGTTTTTCTGTTCCCTGTTTTGCTTTTTAGGGATTATCACAAATGTTCAGGCGCAACCGTCCCAAAAATCGGTCAATGTCGTTATCTCTCCGGATCATGCCGACTGGAACTACAAAGTAAAGGAAACCGCATCTTTCCATGTAAAGGTATACAAAAACAATGTCCTGATGAAAAACGTACCTGTCGATTATGAAATAGGGCCGGAATTTTTTCCGACGGAAAAAAAGCAGGATGTCGTTTTGTCAAATGGGGAAATAACCCTGAAATCTTCGATGAAAGAACCGGGATTTCTTCGCTGCAAAGTAACGGCAAAAGTAGACGGTTTTAAATATGAAGAAATGGCGACGGCCGGCTACGACGTTGAAAAAATACAACCAACTACGGCCAACCCTAAAGACTTCGACGAGTTTTGGTCAAACACGATTGCAGAAGCAAGAAAAACGTCATTAGACCCCAAAATGATTTTATTACCCGAAAAATGTACGGCAACGCAAAATGTATATGAGGTGAGTTTTCAGAACGAACGTCCGGGCTCCCGCATATACGGCATACTTGTCACCCCCAAAGCTCCGGGCAAATATCCGGCGGTTTTGAGAGTGCCGGGAGCCGGCATACGTCCTTACGGAGGATCGGGCCTGGGAGATAATATCATCACACTGGAGATCGGCATACATGGTATTCCCGTTACATTACCCCAAGAGGTCTATAATAACCTGAGCGCAGGTGCATTGAACGGATATCCGCAAATCCATATGAATAATCGCGACAAACATTACTACAAACGCGTCTTCTCCGGTTGCGTGCGTGCGGTCGACTTTATTTATGCCTTGCCTGAGTTTGACGGAAACACCGTCGGCGTCACCGGCGGAAGCCAGGGAGGCGCCCTGTCAATCGTCACTGCCGGGTTAGATCCGCGTATTAAGTTTCTGGCGGCATATTATCCCGCCATGTGCGACTACGCCGGTTACCTGAATAACCGCGCAGGAGGATGGCCTCATTATTACAGGGATGCCAAACCCCAGCCCAACGAAGTTGAAACGCTTGCCTATTTTGATGTGGTAAACTTCGCGCGACGCGTAAACGCGCTCGGATGGTACAGTTGGGGATTCAATGATGTGACGTGCCCGCCTACCTCCATGTATTCAGCATATAATGTGATTCCGGGCAATAAGAGCCTGAATATATACCTGAACACAGGTCACTGGACTTATCCCGAACAAAGAACCGCCGGCGACAACTGGCTCCGGGAACAATGCAAATAATAACCGTCCATCCGTATAATATATCGTATCAGACCGCTGTTATTATGATTTTTTAACTTCGCCGAAATGTCTTGCCGGCCCGCACCGTATCATTCAGGGCCGGTAGACATGTGAGGCGTGGATAAGAGGTATTGTTAAAAAAACGCAAATAAGATAAGCGGGATTACATCGTTTGGATTTAATATTTATCTTTGTTGCGAATTGAGCGTAAATTTTACAGTAAAGTTCTTCTTTTTATAATTTCTATTTTAAGCAGTTTCTCCTTTAAATTTTTCTACTCGATTCTAAATCAGTATTTATATTAATAATTTTTTAAATGAACATTTACATTTCAGGTTTAAGTTACAACATCAATGATGATGACTTAAACGAGTTGTTTACAGAGTATGGAGAGGTTTCTTCCGCTAGAGTTATTAATGACAGGGAAACCGGGAAATCCAGAGGATTTGGCTTTGTGGAAATGCCGAATGACACAGACGCTCAAAAGGCTATTGATGAACTGAACGGTGCGGAATACGACAATAAAGTCATTTCCGTCAGTATCGCACGCCCAAAAACAGAACGTCCGTCATTCGGAGGAAACCGGAATCGCGGCAACAACAGCGGATTCAGAAGAAACAACGGATTCGGCAGGGATAACGGCGGATTCGGAAAGCGCTGAATGTAAAAACATTCGGAGAGCGTTAAATGTAAAACCGAAAGGGTGTGTCGACAACCCCCTTAGATAATTTGAAGTTCAAATTATATTCATTCCTGTTATCTAAGGGTTTATACACACCCCTTTTTGTATATATACGCATATATCAAATTATTTTTTCAAGATACGGACAAAAACAACCGCCCATTCGTACTCTACCCGAGGAAGGCGATTAAAACTAAATCTTAATGTATCAAATTTTATATACTTTAAAATAAATGAAATCATTTTTTATCGGAAACATGGAAATCAAGCTCCCCATCATACAAGGAGGCATGGGAGTGGGCATTTCCTTATCGGGCCTGGCCTCCGCCGTAGCAAATGCAGGAGGGGTCGGCGTCATTTCATGTGCAGGTTTAGGACTGTTATACCCGAAAGTAAAAGGCGCTTATAATGAAAAGTGCATTGTCGGGCTTAAAGAGGAGATAAGAAAAGCGCGGGAGAAAACAAGAGGAGTCATCGGCGTCAATATTATGGTCGCCCTGTCGAATTATGCGGATATGGCCCGTACGGCCATCAAAGAAAAGATTGATGTCATATTTGCCGGAGCGGGATTGCCGCTGGATCTGCCTTCTTACCTGAAGCCTGACAGCGTGACCAAGCTGGTGCCGATCGTTTCGTCGTCGAGAGCCGCCAAAGTAATCTGCAACAAATGGAATAACAATTACGGCTATCTGCCGGATGCAATTGTAGTGGAAGGCCCCAAAGCAGGAGGGCACCTCGGATTCAAAAAAGAACAGCTAACCGACGATAACTACGCCTTAGAAATGCTCATTCCCGAAGTTGTATCGGTTGCGTCCGGTTATAAAGCGGAAAAACACATCCCGGTTATTGCTGCAGGAGGTATTTCTACCGGCAAAGACATCTCACGATTTATAGAACTCGGAGCTTCGGCCGTACAAATGGGAAGTATTTTCGTGACAACCGAAGAATGCGACGCTTCCCGTACCTTCAAAGAAGTCTATATCAACTCAAAACCCGAAGACATACAAATCATTGAAAGCCCGGTTGGTATGCCCGGACGCGCTATCAATGGAGAATTTATCCGGAAAGTAAAGGACGGCCTGACAAAGCCGTTGAGTTGTCCGTTTCACTGCATCAAAACATGCGACCATACGAAAAGCCCCTATTGCATCATAAAAGCGCTGTATAATGCCGCCAAAGGCAATATGAGTAAGGGCTATGCCTTTGCGGGAAGCAATGCTTTCCTGTCGAAGAAAATCAGCAGCGTAAAAGAAGTTTTTGA
>JAIRSF010000037.1 GCA_031255595.1 Tannerella sp. | reverse complement strand
TTCTGACGAGTTCTCCCGGTGATGAAACGGTTTACACGGTATACGGCCACACAGCGCTTCGTGTTTATGATCCCGGAACATCAACCGATTGGGTTTTTAATTACGGAATATTCAGTTTCACAAAACCGAATTTCATCTACCGCTTTGCCAAAGGAGAAACGGATTATGCGGTCAGGGCTTACGATTTCAACTCTTACCTCATGGAATATGCGATGTCCGGGAGAGAGGTCTGCGAGCAGGTCTTAAACCTTCTGCCGGAAGAAAAAGAAGCGTTATGGCAGGCGCTCGTATGGAATGAACGGCCGGAAAACCGTGTGTACCGGTACAATTTCTTTTTCGACAATTGTGCCACGCGGCCTGTCGCCATGATAGAAAAGAACATAAAGGGTACCATAAAATATCCGTTGCAAACGAAACAAATGACCTTTCGGGAGGCGATCAACTATTGCACCCGCAACAATCCATGGACAACGTTCGGCTGCGATTTGGTTTTGGGCATGCCGACGGATCAGGTAATGACCCGGAAAGAAACATTTTTCCTACCCGAATACGTCAAAGAGGCTTTTAACAAATCGGAGATCATCCGGAACGGTGTCGCACAGCCCTTGGTACTGAAAGTAAATATGCTTGCCGAAGAAACATTGGCCAGGGATGCTCCCCCACCCTTTTTTCTATCTCCCCTGTTTTGTTTCACGCTACTTTTTATCTTCATTTTGGCATTGACGTGGAATGAATGGCGCAGGAAAAACTACTATCGCCTGTTGGACTGCCTCCTGTTTTTTATAGCCGGGATCACCGGGTGCATCCTGTTTTTCCTGAGTTTCATCTCCGTTCATCCAAGTATATTCCCGAACATTTCACTCTTATGGCTACATCCTTTTCACCTGGCGGGGATCATTTTGTTTTCCGTAAAAAAATTTAATATTATAGCTTTTTGGTATCATTTTATTAACTTTGCGGCAATATTGATCATGGTTGTGGTATGGATTTTCATCCCGCAACATTTCAATCCGGCGTTCATACCGTTGATTGCAGGCCTTTGGCTGAGATCCGGTATGGCGTTACTAAGAAAAAAGGAAGCTGTCGAATGAGAAAATTTATAACTTCGCTGATTGCCGTAATAGCCGTCGCAAACCTGCAGGCACAGCAACAGAATGTACCTAAGTTAGTAGTCTGCATAACGATTGACCAGTTGCGTGGCGACTATCTTGAATATTTTAAAAACTCGTTTGGGGAACGCGGATTCAAGCGTTTACTGAATGACGGCGTGGTTTATAACCATGTCCAATTTGAATTTTCAAACATTGACCAGGCAAGTTCTTTCGCGACCCTGTTCACCGGCTCCAATCCCTGCTACCACAGCATTACCGGGATCGCCCGGTATGATTTCGAGAAAGAGCTGGAACGATCCTGCCTCCACGACGCCCATTACCTCGGCAACTACACACATCAGAACTTTTCGCCTAAAAATCTGTTATGTTCGACGATCGGCGACGAACTAAAACTCGCCTCCAAAGGAGCCAGCCTGGTCTATGCCATTGCACCGGAACCCGAATGTGCCATCATCTCAGCCGGGCATGCGGCGGACGGAGCTTTCTGGTTAGACGATTATAACGGCAAATGGGCTACCACCACGTTCTACAAAAATATTCCGCCTTACGTAGACAAACTGAACAGCGGCCCGGAATCCCTTTCCTCGCGGCTCTCTTCCGTTTCGTGGAGTCCCATGCTGCAAACCGGCAACTACAGTGCGCTTCCCTACATAGCGGACAAAAAACAATACAACTACAAATTCAATGAAAAAGAAGTCGGTTGTTATCCGCGTCTTAAAACATCTCCTTTCATAAACAAAGAAGTAAGCAAGCTTGCCGTTCAATTCATTAATGCCGGCGAATTGGGCTCGCATCAAACACCCGACTTATTGAATATCACATTCTACGGAGGTAATTTTCTGGATGTCCGGGATAAAACCTACACCCAGGAGGTTCAGGATATCTATTTCCAATTGGATAAAGACATCGAAGACCTGCTGGAAGTAATAGACAAAAAAATCGGGCTTAACCATACACTTATTGTCGTAACGGGAACCGGCTACTATACGGATACCGAAACGATTCCCGAAGGAGAAACGTCGGTAGGAGGCGTTTTCCACCCGAAACGTTGTACCGCGTTGCTGAACATGTACCTCCGGTCGATATACGGCCAGAAAAATTGGGTACAGGGCTACTACAACCGGCAAATCTTCCTGAACCGCAAAACAATCGAAGACGAAAAATTAGACCTGAACGTCATACAAGACAAAGCGGCCGAGTTCATTGCCGAATTTAGCGGCGTACAGCAGGTCACGACAGACCTTTCGCTTCGTTCCGGCAACTGGAACGAAGGCAGCGCCACGCTCCGTTACGGAACGCATCATATCGGCCGCGGAGACCTGGTTATCGAACTGCAACCCGGTTGGGGCATAGAAGATGACGCCACCGGGCAGAAAGTAAAAACCAAACGCAACAATGCGGTAATAACCCCCGTCATATTTGCAGGAAGTCATCTCAAACCGAGACATATTGAGCGTACGATTTATGCGACGGAAATAGCTCCGACAATAACGAACGTTCTGCGTATCCGCGCGCCGAACGCATGTAGCGACCTGCCCCTATCCGAAATAAAGTAAAACGGATAACTTCCTTCTGCATATACCAATAATCATTTCGAAATAAACACTTACAACACAAATAAAATGGGATTTAACGACATATTGACCAAGTTGTTCGGCAACAAGTCACAACGGGATTTAAAAGAAATCACCCCTTATGTAGAGAAAATAAAAGCGGCTTATCCTGCCGTAAAAGTGCTCTCCAACGACGAACTAAGGGCCAAAAGCGCGGAAATACGAAAAAAAGTACAAGATTATGTATCCGATGAGAAAGCCAGGATTGCATTGTTACGTGAAGGCATTGACGACAAGCCCCTTGAAGAACGTGAATCGGTCTGGGCCGAAGTTGATAAAATAGAAAAGGAGATCATGGAGCGTCTCGAAGTCGTACTCGAAGAGGTGCTGCCCGAAACGTTCGCCATCGTGAAAGATACGGCGCGACGCCTTTCCGAAAATGAGACCGTCGAAGTGACGGCGAATGATTTTGACCGCGACCTCGCCGCCAAACACGATTTCGTCCGGATCGAAGGCGATAAGGCCATCTACTCCAACCATTGGATTGCCGGCGGTACGGAGATCAAATGGGACATGGTTCACTACGACGTTCAGTTGTTCGGAGGCGTTGTTCTTCATAAAGGCAAAATCGCCGAAATGGCAACCGGCGAAGGGAAAACGCTGGTGGCGACCCTTCCGGTTTTCCTGAACGCATTGACGGGAAACGGCGTACACGTCGTGACCGTAAACGACTACCTCTCCAAACGCGACTCGGAATGGATGGGGCCGATCTACATGTTTCACGGCCTCTCTGTAGATTGCATCGACAAACATCAACCGAACTCCGATGAACGGCGTATCGCATACAACGCGGATATTACGTTCGGAACGAACAATGAGTTCGGGTTCGATTACCTGCGCGATAACATGGCGATCAGCCCCAAAGACCTTGTGCAACGCAAACACAACTATGCGATCGTCGACGAGGT
>JAIRSF010000033.1 GCA_031255595.1 Tannerella sp. | reverse complement strand
GGAATTACCCGCCGATTTAATCGCATTTGTGAAAACAAATTACCCTTTTGATGAAATTATAGAAGTCGATAAAGAACATGGAAGAAACATCCTGACAGGTTATGAAATTGATCTGAGCGGCGGTGCCGAACTGAAGTTTGATGTGAAAGGAAACCCGCAAGGGGGGAACAAGGAACCTTCGACTAAAGAATTACCGCAAGCGGCAAAAGATTTCATGAATACTCACTTTGCCGGATTAACCTATACAATCGTTCGGGATGAAAATGAATTTGACGTGTATACCGATGTATATGAAATAGAATTTAACCGGCAAGGTAACTGGACGAAGGTTGCCGGTCGTGCAAAAACAACCCTCCCCGAAAGCTTTCTGGCATTGAATCCCGTCAATAATATGAATCATTATGTCCGCACAAATTATCCGGGAAGATATATTGTTGAAGTAGAAAAGGACTTCGATAATGGAAAACTATATTACGATGTCGATCTTAATAACGGGATAGACCTTATTTTTAATGCAGAGGGACAATTCATTAAAAGGGACTAATGTTATGTAAATTATGATATGACGCATGTATGTTGTATCTCTGGCGAAAAAAGTCATAGTACGTTGCACAATCAAATTACCTTAAATCTGCGATAAATAAAGTTATTAAAAAAGCAAAGCGTTTTGTAATTTATTTTACATCAACGCTTTGCTTTTAGTTGTATATTAATTCGTTGCGGATTTAAGGGATATTACAAGTGTGTTTTTCAGACCTGATCAATCGCATTTATTTGACTAAAATAATATTTATTGTATATATGAGTATGCTTACATCTGTATCGAATAAATACAGTACGTAATGTATTTTATATGAAAAATAGATACGATTTTTTGTTTTAAAAATTTTGTGTTTACTTTACGACATTAATACCCATTAGTTATGAAAAATGGAGAAATATGCGAAACGGGTACACCTGAAATGTTAATGACCCCAAAAGGACATTATTATCAACTATGGAAACAACGAAACAAATGAAATCATGGTTTTTATTGTTTCTTTTCTGCCCTTTTGTTTCTTTTGCACAGAGCATTAGCGGTATTTTGACAGACACGCTTAGCGGCGAACCGATAGGGTATGCCTCTGTGTCGCTGTTTGACGCGCTGCGGAATGATAATCCGGTGACGGGTACGATTTCCGATTCGACCGGATTCTTTAAACTGGAAAAAGTCCGAAAGGGCGATTATGTGTTGCGGATCAGCAGTATTGGCTATCATACTACAGAGATGGCTCTTTCCGTCGCCGGAGGCGAGCCTGTTGACCTGCAAAGAATCAGCCTGAAAGTGAATGAATTTGTCTTGGACGAAGTGGTTGTTACGGGCGAAAACCGCCTCATTACTCTAAAACCGGATAAGAAGATCCTTACGGTAGATCCTGCCATGGCGTCGAGCGGCGAAAGCGTGGTCGAAATATTGAAAATGATTCCCGAAATAAGGGTTGATGACGAAAATATTACGTTGAAGAATCAATCCTTTTCGATCTATATGAACGGAAAACCGGCTTCGATATCCCGGCAACAACTGTTCCGGATACCGGCATCTACGGTCGGGAAGATCGAGGTGATAACGAATCCGTCGGTGAAATACACACCCGAAGGACTGGGCGGGATTGTGAATATAATCACGAAAAAGCGCCTGTCCGGCGTCAACGGTATAGCGCAGCTTGCCGGAAGGACGGATAATAACTACGGCGCAGCGCTGACGGTGAATTACGGGCTGGAAAAGTTGAATTTTTTTATGACGTTTTTCCCCAAATATTATAATTCCGGCAGCGAGAGCTATTCCAATACCGTTACCGAACATGTCGGTACGACAAAGGAGGAATCTGTTCAACGGCAGTGGCGTTTCGATGAAACCCTTACGGCGGGTTTCGATCTGGATATAACGAAAAAGGATTTGGCTACCGTCTACTGGTCGCAAAGCTACACCGACGGGAAACACGTCGACAGGATTATTTCGGCCTCCTATCCACTGCTTTCCTCCTCGACGGCGGCGGCCGGCACAGATCATCAACTCATAGACGCCGCTTACCGTATGAAGCAACATGTGTTGTCGGTTGCATACAAGCACATTTTCGATAAGAAAGATACCGAGTTTTCGTTCGATTTCCGTCAAACTTTTTCCGCCGACCCCCAACACCGCGAGTATCGAATAACCGGCGACGACGGCACCTTGATAACGGCGCCGTACAGGATCTTTCCCGGAAGTAAAGCCCGTTCGTCCCGGTTTACAGGCAGTTTTGTGGCGCTTCTGTCCGAAAAAATGAATTTGACGATGGATCTCGGCGCCGATCTGGAACTGCGGCATGAGAACGAAACCTATGGCGGCGCCACGCTGACGGATAATATCTGGAAGGACAGTTTAAGCCTCCGGGCCGATTTCCGGTTCGAGGAATACATCCCCGGCGTTTATGCCTTACTGGATTTCAATGTCGGGAAACTGGCGGTCAAGCCGGGCGGACGGGTGGAGTATTACCGCCGTAAATTGGGCGGCCCGGATGTGCCGCATAAAAGCAATTCGAGTTTCAATTTTTATCCGAGTTTCGGGATGGCATATCCGATGAACGACCACAACAGTTTCAATTTCAATTACAGCCGCCGGATCGAACGTCCGGCCGCATATCAATTGTGTCCGATCGCTTCCATCTCCGATTATGTTACGGAACGGTATACGGGCAACGCGGCTTTGCAGCCGGCCTTTTCCAATTCCTTTGAACTGGGATATCTGTTCAACAAAAATTCTTTCGGCATCAACACCTCCCTGTCGTATATGAATACGAAGGGCGAAATCGACCGGATGTTTTATAGCGAAGCTGGTATCCGGTATAAAACCTGGGGAAACCTGGTCGACAAACAGGCTTTTATGCTCAACTACGGATTCAACTGGAGGTATAAGATCCTTGCGGTCTACCTGATGGGGAGCGTGTATAACGAGCGTTACCTGAGGGAAGAATCCGCCTCGCAGCCGGTCGAAGCCGACGGTTACTGGAGTCATGACCTCCGGTTTATGCCGCAACTGCGGTTCCGCAAGCGTTTTAACGTTACCTTACAGTGCATTTATTATAGCACCCGGCATTATGCCTATTCAAAGACTACGGAATCGTTGCGTATATCGCTGTACGCAAGTAAAACGTTCCGCAATATCACCCTGTCGTTGAACGCGGTCAATATTGTCAATCAACGCTATCGCAGGTATATGTGGGGCGCCGGATTTACGAACGAAACTTCTTTTGATTATCACGATAGGGCGCTGCTTCATGCCGGAATCCTCTATAGGTTCGGAAAGGAAACAAAAACAAGGGCGCGAACGAATCTCAATAACACACCCATTCAACTGAACCGATGAGAGGTTTTGCAGGTGATCCGGAAATAAGCCTCTATATAAAAAATCCTCATAACTATTGCTGATTTACAGCGAGTTATGAGGGTGTGTGCGAGGTACCTGGCGGATTCGAACCGCCGTACATGGTTTTGCAGACCACTGACTAAGCCACTCATCCAAGGTACCTTATCTTTTTGTGGCTGCAAAGATACATGATTTTTTATAATTGCCAAATGTTTTGACTTTTCTTTTGCATGTTTCGCCAAAAAACGCTTTCTTTGCTTCCTTAAAAAACGAATATGATTTTTACGAAAACGGAAATAGACGGACTTTGGATAATAGAGCCGAACGTATTCTGCGATTTCAGAGGATACTTCATGGAAGTATATAAAGAGCGGGAGTTTGAGCAAAATATAGGCAGGATTCATTTTGTCCAGGAAAATGAATCCTGTTCTGTGCAGGGAGTGTTGCGCGGGTTTCATTATCAACTCGAACCTTATGCCCAGTCCAAACTTGTTCGTGTGATACAGGGGAAAGTGCTTGATGTGGCTGTCGACCTCAGGAAAGGTTCGCCGACATACGGGAAATATACGGCAGTGGAGCTGTCGGGCGAAGATAAGCGGCAATTTTTTATTCCGAAAGGATTTGCTCATGGATTTTATGTGATGAGTGAAACGGCAGTGTTTACCTATAAAGTGGATAATCCTTACGCCCCTGCATACGAACGTGGGATACGTTTTGATGATCCGACTATAGGCGTGGATTGGCCTCTTGTTTCGGATTGCCTGATCAATACATCGGAGAAAGACCGGAATGCTCCCCTTTTCAGTGAGGCGGATCATAATTTTGAGTATAATCCGTATTAAATACAATAAAAATGGAAAAATATCTGATTACCGGAGGCGCCGGGTTTATTGGCGCCAATTTTGTCAAATACATGTTGAAATCCTACTCCGGCATACAGCTTGTAGTGCTTGATGCTTTAACTTATGCAGGCAACCTGGCAACAATAGAAGATGATGTCGACAACGAACGTTGTATATTCGTGAAAGGCGATATATGCGACCGGAGTTTGGCCGACAGGTTGTTTGCGGAATACGGCTTCAATTATGTGGTAAATTTTGCAGCGGAAAGTCATGTAGACCGTAGCATAGAAAATCCCCAATCATTCCTCGTTACCAATATATTGGGTGCACAAAACTTATTGGACGCCGCCCGTAGCGCGTGGGTCACCGGTTCTGATGAAAACGGCTACCCTACATGGAAAGAAAACGTCCGGTTTCACCAGGTTTCTACGGACGAAGTTTACGGAAGCCTTGGGGAAACGGGATATTTTACGGAAAAAACGCCTCTTGATCCGCGCAGTCCGTACAGCGCTTCGAAGACGAGCGCCGATTTAGTGGTGAAAGCATACCGGGAAACCTATAAAATGCCGGTAACCATCACCCGCTGTTCCAATAATTACGGGCCTTATCATTTTCCGGAAAAATTAATCCCTTTGATTATAAAAAATATACTGGAAGGTAAGTCTTTGCCCGTATACGGCGACGGCTCAAATGTTCGTGACTGGCTTTATGTGGAAGATCATTGCAAAGCGATTGATAAGGTGATAAAGAATGGTCGGGCAGGGGAGGTTTATAATGTCGGGGGACATAATGAACGCCGGAATATCCAAATTGTAAAGGCGATCATAAGGACGATTCGCCGGATCATGACCGAACGCCCCGAATACCGGAAACATCTCCGAAAACAGGTTGCCGGCGCAGACGGGCTGCCGTCTGTGGAATGGATTAATGATGATCTTATTACTTTTGTCAAAGACCGTCTTGGCCACGACCAACGTTATGCGATCGATCCGGCAAAGATAACGAATGAATTGGGCTGGAAGCCCGAAACGGATTTTGAAACGGGGATTGTGAAGACCATACAATGGTATCTCGATAACCAGCTGTGGGTAGAACAGATCGTAGCGGGCGATTACCTGAATTATTACGAGCGCATGTACGCCGGTCGTGAATTAAAGTAAACCTGCCCTCGATATGAATCAACAATATCCATCCGCGCTGCTGGAAAATGCGGTAAACGAACTGGCGGCGCTTCCCGGTGTGGGACGTAAGACGGCTTTGCGCCTGGCCCTTTATATCCTTCGTCGTGATCCGGGTTATGCCGAACGGCTGTCTTCGTCGTTGCTCACCCTTCGCCGGGATATTCATTATTGCCGGGAATGTCATAATATATGCGATACGGACATTTGCAGTATCTGTGCAAATCCGGTTCGTGATCATTCAACCGTTTGTGTTGTTGAAAATGTAAAAGAGGTAATGGCCATAGAGAATACGGCGCAGTTTCATGGAGTATATCATGTGCTGGGAGGGATCATATCTCCTGTTGAAGGCATAGGGCCGGCCGATCTTGAGATAAACAGTCTTATTGAACGTGCCGCCGCAGGAGGTGTGAAAGAAGTGATTCTGGCTCTGCGTACAACGATGGAGGGCGATACGACCAATTTTTTTCTGTACCGGAAACTGGAGCCGTATGACGTCACTGTCAGTGTTATTGCACGCGGAGTATCGGTCGGCGATGAAATTGAGTATGCGGACGAGATCACATTGGGCCGCTCCATCATAAATCGTGTTTGCTTCAATGATTCGATAAAGATATGAACCGTTTGCATATAATTTTATTTTTGTAAAAAGACGCCTCCGACGGATGATTATGTTATTGGAAAGTGAAAAAGTAAAACTCCGGGCTCCCGAACCGGAAGATCTGGATGTTTTTTTCAGATGGGAGAATGATACGGCATTATGGCCTTTGGGTTGTACCATAGCGCCCTATTCCCGTTATGACCTTAAGCAATATATATCTTCGTCAAAAGATATATACAAGTCCGGGCAACTCCGTTTGATGATCGATCTGAAGCCGGAACCGGAAACCGTTGGGACAATTGACCTGTATGATTTTGAGCCGCATCATCGCCGGGCGGCAATCGGTATAATAGTCGACAGGGAGTTTCAGGCAAAAGGTATTGCCGGCGACGCTTTAGCCGTTTTGTGCAGATATGCATTTTCCTGTTTGAGGTTGCACCAGTTATACGCTTATATACCCGTAGATAACGAACCGAGCAGGCGGCTGTTTGAACGCTGTGGCTTCAAAGAAAGAGGTATACTGCCCGACTGGCAGCAGACGGAAGAAGGATATAAGGGTGTACGGTTAGTTAGTTTAATATCGGATCTTTAGGATAATTGATCCATGTCATATAAGAACCTCCGATCAGCTCTACGGAATATTTCCAGAATGATTCCCCTTCCGCCAGCATGATATTACGGTTCGTTGACCGGCTGACAAGCCACGAATCCTGTTTGATTTCGCCATATAACTGATTTTCAGTCCAGCCGGAGTATCCGAGGAAAAACTTCACATCTTCATGAACCGGCTTTCCGCTCAGCAAATAATATTTCAGTGCTTCAAAATCTCCGTCAAAGTATAGGTTATCCCCTATTTGTATGCTGTCGGGGATTAAATTTCCTAATGAATGTATAAAAAACAGACGGTCGGAAGATACCGGCCCACCGATATAAACGGGTATCTGCGGAATATCGTCAAACCCGTCGAAAAAATCATTGAGCCACATTCCCGTCTTCTTGTTTAGAACAAAACCCATTGAGCCTTGAGCGTTATGTTCGACAAGCAACACGACAGCACGTTGAAAATAAGCATCTTGCAGAAAAGGTTCGGATATGAGAATATTGCCTTTTTCCGGTCGCGAATTATTATGCCTTATTTTAAATATGTCCTTGTATTGAGCCATTGTTACATTTTTGTCAAAAGCGGGGGACAATGTATATCTTTATTAGGACATAAACAAGGGAAATTCGGAATTTAATCATTAATTTTTGTTAATGATCAAAGGGGGCTGTTTTTCGGTCTTCCGGAAGAGAAAATTCGGCGGGATATACCGGGCAATCCGGTTCATCCGAAGAATGAATGTATGGAGAAAAAAGCCTCTCTTTGTATCAAAAAAATTATTCCGGCGGATTGTTTTCTTCGAACAGGGTCAAGCGTTCTTCCAATAAATCGTATTGATGGGGTTTAATGAAAGAAGTACAGGCGCGCAGGCCTTGCTGGCGGCTTCCCGTCGTACCGAGTGAAATGGCGCTTATACCGTAATACATCAGTTCTTCCATAAGTTCTCCGCCCGTCATGCCCGGATAGGAGATCGTGAAATAAAATCCGTCGGCAATAGGATCGTCGAGGTCATGGTCGTAGACGATTTTGAATCTGTGCTTTCTGAAAATTTCTTTCAGGCGTGCCGCCCGTTTACCATATTCGCTGACTTCTTCTACAAAATCAAACGTCCCGTCCGAAGCCGCTTTCAGCATGGCTGCCAATGCATATTGAGCGGAATGGCTTGTGCCGGAAGACAGGGCATAGAGCACACGATGCACATAGACCGTACCGAAAGTCCCTCCGCCGTAACGTTGGGTCAGTCCTTCATAGGTGCGATCGTAAAGTTTATCCGAAATAGCGGTCACAGCTATGCGTTGTCCGGCATAACTAAATGCTTTGGATCCTGAAATCTGAAGTATATAGTAATCCGTATAATGCGAAACGCTTGCTTGGTAAGGCGGCCGGAACGGGATGCCAAGCTCTTTTCGGAAGTCCATGGCAAAATAAGCCAGGTCTTCGATCACAATCGTATCATACAGGGTCGCGACCTTGCCGATTATCTTCAATTCGCTATCCGTCAGGCAAAACCAGGCCGGGTTATTGGGATTCGAATAAACCATTGCGGCGATATTACCTTTTGACAGGTATTCCTCCAATATGGCCTGCAATTTTTCGCCGCGATAGTCATATACATCAAACGATTCATAGCGGTATCCCATAACAGTGATCTGTTGTTTTTGTACCGGAAATCCGGGATCAATGAACAGGATCGTGTCTTTTTTCGGATCGCATTGTCCGCAAGTCAGGAATGAAGCATAAGTGCCCTGCATGGAACCGGTAACAGGCACGCAATGTGCCGGCGACAGGTCCGTATTGACAAAAGCCTTGATAAATCGGGAAGCTTCTTCTTTCAACTGCTCTAACCCGTTTATATTGGGATATATGGCCGCTATGCCGTTTTGTAATGCTTTAATTTCGGCATCGACGCCCACTTGTGCCGGTTTTAGCCCGGGCACGCCCATTTCCATATGAATAAACTCCGTACCCGTTTCTTTTTCCAACTGATGGGATATGGCTACCACTTCGCGGATAGTCGCCTTGCCAAAATCTTTCAATCCAAAACTTTCTATCGCTCTCTTAGTTGTTTGATATTCAACGGGTGTCTGCTTCATTGTTATATTTTTTCAGTTAATTACCGGGCAAAGTTAGACTTTTCCGCCGGAAAATGAAATTTAGGGAACAGGAAATATTTCTT
>JAIRSF010000284.1 GCA_031255595.1 Tannerella sp. | reverse complement strand
ACTTTTGATTATAATAAGGTAACAATTTTATTTAACTGACAGGTGTTTTTTTATTGCGATAGATCCTGACTTGGTAGTTCCGGCACGACGGGTTGTCATGCCGGAATTTTTTTTGGGGGGGGAAAGGAGGGCTGTCTGCATCTCGTTAATAAAGACTAAAAAGAATCAATTCATTAAACTTTAGATACAGCCTTTTGTCTATTTCCTGTAAAAATACAAACTTTATGGCAAATAAGAATTGGTTGGTTTTAATAGGTATTAGCCTTTTTACCTTATTATCATTGCCTGTGAAGGCACAACAAAACAAAAAAATTGAAATAAAAGGAACGGTCATTGAGAAAGACACCCGCGAACCGGTCGAAGCAGCGACAATACGTTTATTATCCGGTAAAGACAGCACAATGAAAGCCGGCGTCGCCAGTGAAAAAGACGGACGATTCACACTGAAAAATATTGATCCCGGAACATACCTGCTCCATGTTTCATATATCGGACTGGAACCTGTATACCAACCCCTGCGGGTGACGGGCGCTTCGGCTACCGTAAATGCAGGCGAAATAGAAATGGAGGAAAACAGCGTCCTGCTGGGCGAAACCGTCGTCACAGCCAAAGCCGTCGAAATAACCGTCAGGGAAGATACAGTGGAGTATAACGCCGATTCGTACAAAGTGGCGGAAGGTTCTATGCTGGAAGACCTGTTGAAAAAAATGCCCGGCGTCGAAGTCGGAACCGACGGTACGGTGACCGTTAACGGGAAACAGATCAGAAAAATATTAGTCGACGGCAAAGAGTTTTTTTCCGACGATCCGAAGGTGGCGGCGAAGAACCTTCCCGCTAAAATGGTGGAAAAAGTCCAGACCTACGACCGGCGGAGCGACATGGCTATGATGACCGGATTTGACGACGGCGACGAAGAGGCGGTCATCAACCTGATGGTCAGGCCGGGCATGAAGCAGGGATGGTTCGGAAACACGATGCTGGGATACGGAAATAAAGAACGTTACGAAGGAAACCTGATGGTGAACCGGTTTATAAATGATAACCAGTTTTCGGTCATCGGAGGCCTGAACAACACCAATAATATGGGATTCTCCGACTTCGCCTCGTCTATGTTCAGCGGTATGGGAGGCGGCGGAAGGCGCGGCATGGGAGGGCCGGGAGCCGGAAACGGCATTATTCAATCCGGAAACATCGGAACGAATTTCAATAAGGAGTTCAGCCCGAAATTGACGATAGGAGGCAACATCCGCTATTCCCATTCCGACAACGACGCCGAAAGCTACAACGAAACGGAAAACATACGCCCCAACGGAAACTCCTACGATTTTGTCAACTCCAAATCGAATACCGTAAACAACAATATGGGCGTCAATCTCCGTATAACGTGGCAACCCGACACTCTTACACAAATTATCTTCCGGCCCGATTTCTCCTACAGCAAGACAAACCAGAACGAGGCGAGCGATTCCTATACACTTAATAATGACCTGGATTCGATCAGTACCATCCTTTCCGACGCTCATTCCGAAGGAAACGGGTTTAATGCATCCGGGCGCTTGGAAGCAAGCCGCAAACTGAACAACGAAGGACGCGTATTAAGCATCTCGTTGTCCGGAGGGAAAAACGATACCCAAAGCGACAGTTACAGCTATGCCTATACCCGGTATTTCTTGTCCGGCGAACTCGACGAACGGATCGATCAACAGATAGATTACAACAATCCCGGCTATAACTACCGGGGATTCCTCTCATGGGTGGAACCGCTCGGACGAGATAATTTCATTCAATTATCCTACAGCTACGGCGGCAACAAACGGAAAGCGCTGAAAAACGCCTTCTCGCCGGATGAAAACGGTCATTATAATACGCTCGACTCGGCATACAGCCAAAGTTCGCGCAACGAATCCACAGAGCAACGCGCCAGTATCGCCTTCAAATCTCAGCGGCAAAAATACAATTATACGATCGGGTTCAATGTCGACCCGTCATATTCAAAAACAGAAACTTTTGTAGGTGATGAAACCATCTACTCCCTAAGCCGCAATGTGGTGAATTTCTCCCCTACCCTGCAATTCATTTACCGCCCGACCCGCGAAAAAAACCTGCGCCTCGACTACGACGGAAGGACAAGTCAACCGGCCATGAGGCAACTTCAGCCGGTAGAAGATATTTCCAATCCGCAGAACATCATCAAAGGGAACCCGGATCTTAAACCGATCTATTCTAATAATCTGCGTCTTCGTTTTCAAAATTTTATGCGTGAAAGGCAAGCGACCTTCATCATGTTTGCCAACGCCGGCTACGTCGTAAACGATGTTGTGGAAGATGTGACGAACGACCCGACCACCGAAAAGAGGTATACGACATACCGGAATACAGACGGCAACTACAACGCCAATGCCCGCATCATATTCAACACCCCCCTGCGAAACAAGAAATTTTCGATAAATAACATGGCTTTTATCTCCTACGCCAACACGAACAGTTTTATTAACGGAGAAAAAAATACGAACAGGAATTTTAATGTCCAGGATAATTTTACCCTCAACTACCGCACCGATTACGTGGATCTCGGACTAAGCGGAAATATCAACCATGGACATTCAAAAAATTTAATGGAAGGACAAAAGGATCTCAACACATACCGGTATGGCGGCGGAGCGAATACAACCGTCTACCTTCCCTATGATTTCAAAATAGAAAGCGATATCACTTATTCGACAAACTCCGGCTACTCGGATGGATTCGAACTGAACGAATGTCTATGGAACGCATCCCTGTCCAAAAGTTTCCTCAAAGGAAATGCCGCAACGCTGCGCCTGAAAGTCTATGATATACTGCAACAACGCAGTAATATATCCTATGCGGCTTCGTCCGGTCGTACCAGTTATTCGGTATATAATACGCTAAACAGTTATTTTATCGTCCACTTTATTTATAAGTTCAGCATCTTTAAAGGCGGGGCCGGCATGTCGGACATGCGCGGCCCCGGTGGATGGGGACCCGGTGGACGTTCGCCGGGAGAACGCCCTCCGGGTGGAGGAGGTATGGGTGGATCTCCTCTGATGTAGCAGGATGATGGACGGCAAAAAACAGTGAAAAAAATAACATGAATGAAACCGGCAGCCATCCGTTAACCTCAACGTAAAAACTTCATAAACCGCAATTTATACAGAGACAGGGGATTTCTATCCCTCTCTCTGTGTGTTTTCCAATCCCCGTCTATGTCGTATTTTCGTTCCCCGGATTTTATTTATCGGCCCAACCCGGCGACTGTTTCAGATTCGGATTCAGCAGAAGCTGCTGTTTCGGAATGGGAATATAATAAAACCGGTCTTCCCATTTCCGCTTTTCACTCGTCACGAATTGCATAAATCCCGATTCTCCGCCTTCATTGCTCAGGTAAATACTCGTTCTGTTATTGTTGGCGTCGTAGAGGTATTCTTTTTCGAGTTTGGCTTGCAGTTCTGCCGGCAGATGCTCAATCGGGCTTAAATCACCCGACTTCCGGAGGATAGCTACATCCGGCACGCCGTCGCCCGTTACATCGTAGGCTCCATAACCTTGTATGTAGATTCCCTGCGGTTGAGCGCCCATTAATTCCGGCCCTTTGGCCCAGCGCTTTACGTCGTCCAGGCGGAAACCTTCACAGGCCAGTTCGATCCTTCGTTCCCGGCGGATATCTTCCAGCACATTGGCCGAGAGTTGAACCGGCGGCATGCCGACGCGGTTCCGGATCCGGTTCACAGATTGATCCAGGTCGGTCTGGGTCAGCGCTCCCGTTTCGGCTTTGGCTTCCGCATAAATCACTATCACTACCGCATACCTGACCAGAGGCAGAGAGGTGTAGTTCATCCCCCAACCCATGCGTTGCGACGTTTCTTTCGGGAAGAACTTCAACTGGTCTAATCCGCCGTAAGTTATTTTAGGTATATGCGGGCTGTGTCCTTCTATTTCCGGCGAGATATTGAAGCCGGGATAGGCAAATGTTTCGGCCATGCGCGGATCGCGGTTTTCAAAGAGTTCTACATAGGTCTTATATGTTCCGTCCGGTTTTACATAATTGAACTTGCTGCCGTCTTTCATCTGATAATCTTCCATCAACGAACGGCTAAGTCCCCAATAGCCGGTATAACCGCCCAGCACTGTATGTGCATTATTTCCCCGTCCCAGTGTCCGGTCATATTCTACAAACATCAGGATTTCCCTGTTATCCCTTAATTTGGACATGCAGAACAAAGCGCCGTAGTCTGCGGCGCTTGAGCCGTAGAGGTCAAACAGGCCGGCGTCCATAATCTTCCGGCAGGCGGTGATCGCTTTATCGAAAAAGGTGTTGGCCGAGGCCGCCAGGCCCAGTTCGGTATGATACTTGCGGTAGGTGGCTTCGTACAGGCAAACCCTGGCCAGCAGAGCCAAAGCGGCATATTGGTTAAGACGTGTGCGCTGCCCCAGGTTGGGTTTGATATGGGCGGCCGCAAATTCCAGGTCGCTGATGACCGAGTCGACGACGCTCTCTCTCGAATCGGACGGTTTGTAAAGATCTTCGTCCGTATCGTTCAGCGCCCTGTTATAAAAAGGAACTTCATTATATCTCTTCACCTTCTTATAGTAGTAATCGCCACGGAAGAAGCGGGCAATACCGATGAAATGATTCAAGTCCACGTCCGCAATATTCATATTTTCGGGATGGATGTTATCGAGCATGTAGTTGATCCGGCGCAACTGCGACCAGTCGCTGATGTTC
Organism: Tannerella sp.; assembly: GCA_031255595.1. Classification (GTDB taxonomy): domain Bacteria; phylum Bacteroidota; class Bacteroidia; order Bacteroidales; family Tannerellaceae; genus Tannerella. The sequence continues at coordinate 10,172 of JAIRSF010000284.1, read as the reverse complement.
CAGTCACCAATGTTACTCGACGAAACGCCGTCGCTGTTCACCATCGTATACATCGTGTTGGCATTCGTGCTGATGGTCACGTTATCCGATCCCACATCATCAAATGCAGGGCTGATCAGTTCCTGGTAAAACCGGTTGGAATACGTTTCCAGGTCGGAGGCTGTCTTAAAATAGTCGGTAGCTGTGATAGACGTCTTGGGGCTTCTTTCCAGAAAGTCCTCACACGACACAAATATCAGAAGGGAAACAATCCCTGTGATGCTTAATATATTTTTTTTCATATCGAAACAAGTTTATAAGTTTTCATATTTATATTCATTTGCGCCTTAGAATGAGAGGTTCATTCCGAATGAGTAGGTTTGTTGCATGGGATACGTCCCGCTATCAAATCCGTTGTAGCGGTCGATGATTTCCGGGTCAAGATCAATGCCTTTATCCAGGTTGCTGATCGTAAAGAGGTTTTCGGCGCTGAAATAGAAGCGCAAAGACGAAACATGCAGTTTCTGCAGTGCGAGCTTCGGAAGGGTATAACCGATCGTCAGGTTTTTCATCCGCAGGTAAGAAGCATCCTGAAGATACTTCGTCTGTGCGGCAGCCAGTTCCATTTGGGAATCTTCGGCGGCATACGCTTTTACACGCGGAAAATAGGCGTTCGGACGATCTTCCGTCCAGTGATCCATATTTTTCTTTGTCACATTCGACCAGGGTTGCGCATATACCCCCCAGAAATAAATACTGGCGCTTCCCGGATACCAGTCCCGTTTGCCGATTCCCTGAAAGAAAGCGCGCACATCGAATCCTTTCCAATCGGCCGTCAGCTCAAAACTGTACGGGAAACGAGCCGCCGAATTACCGATAATCCTTCTGTCGCCCGGATTATCTACTGTGTTATCTCCGAACGTAATCTTATTATCGCCATCGAGATCCTTCATCTTGATATCGCCTACCTGAAAAACATAACCGACATCGTCCGTACCGATATCCCTTTGATTCAACGCATCCACTTCTTCCTGCGTCTTGAAATATCCGTCTGTTGTAAATCCCCATATTTCACCGATCCGCCTTCCTTTGTAGTAATTTCCACCGGCTTTTCCGAAATTTCTCGTCGGGTTGTCATATTTGGTGATCATCGCCCTGCTGTCGGAGATCATAAATTTAACCGACGCATTGAGGGGAGAATTTTTCACAAGGAATCTCTCGTGCCATGCCAGCGACAACTCCCACCCGTTGGTTTTCAGGTCGGCTGCATTGGTCTGGGGAGGATTCGCGCCGAACACAGCCGGAAGCTCTTTACTCAATGTCAACATATCGTCCGTATAACGGGTATACACGTCGAAGTTTAAATCAAATTTATTGAACAAACCAAAATCCACCCCGAAGTTGACCGTCCGGACTTTTTCCCAGGTCAGTGAAGGAGAAACAACGCCGGGATGATTAAGCATCATCGGTTGGGTTCCATCCAGAATATAACCCATCTTAGATGCCGACATAAAAGGTACGGAAGGATAATAAAGCTGGCTGCCGTTGCTGTCGATCAGCACCTGGTTCCCTAAAGCTCCGTAAGACCCTCTCAACTTGAGATTTGTTATTCTCAGTTGATCTGCCAGGTTAGCAAAAAACTGTTCGTTTACGACCGACCATGCCACCGAAGCCGATGGGAAGAATCCGTAACGATCTCCCGCCGGGAAACGGGACGAACCGTCGTAACGCCCGCTCACCTCAAAGATATAACGGCTGTCGTAAACATAGTTTAAGCGGCCGAAGATACCTTCCAGTGCCAATTCGTTGCGGGAATTAGCCACAGTCGCATCGCCGGTCGATAAATTGATTTCCGGAAGCGTCGTAGTGATCATCCCCGTTTTGGACATCTCGTAGAAATACCTCTGCATAAATTCGCGGTTATATCCCACCATGGCATTGAGGAAATGCTTTTCCGCAAATGTTTTCGTGAAATTGGTATAGATATTGTACACACTGTAATTATTTTCCCAGGAATAATACCTCACGTTGTTCACTGTGTTACCGCTGCCTCCTCTTTCTCCGAACGTAACCTGCAAAGGCTGGTTCGGCCCTGTCCGGTACTGCACTCCCAGATTATTCTGATCCCGGCCCTGATTAGTCAACCGGATGTTAACGTCGGCATTGATTCGCCATATATCTTTGATGAGATCCAACTGTGTGGCGAAAGACGTTTGCACTTCGTTCGTGCGGTCGTTCCGGCGTCCGCCTTCGGCCAATACGCCGATCAGGTTCGCGCCCGCCTGCGACCAGGTTCCATCCGGGTTCTTAGGCATATCCAACGAACTGGTACGGTTCACCTGCCAGTAAAAATAACCGTCTAAGAAAGTGGGCGCATTATAATTAACATGCGTAAACGAAATATTGGCGCTCAGGTTCCACCACGACGTCAGTTTAATATCGGCTTTTGAACGGAGGTTGTAACGCTTCAATATGTCGTTCCCGTATTTAAGCAAACCGTCCTGCTGGTAATATCCTCCCGATACATAATACGAAAGGTTGTCGGTTCTCTTCGAAACATTCAGATTGGCCGTATACGACGCCGCCGTATTATTATGCGTTTCCTTGAACCAGTCGGTTTCGCCGTAATATTGCCAGGCGTTCGGATTGGACGGGTTCGGAATGATCCGGTCAAGAGATGGATTGGCGCTGATCTGCCTCCCGTATTCCATTTGTTGGGCGGTAAAGATCGCCGACAAAGGATAGCGGGCCGCCTCCTTCATTTTCATCACATTCTCCACATTGGTTTCAATATCCGGCGTGATACCCCGGTTGCGAATAGCGTAATTACCGCTGAATTGAATCTGAAGATCTCCGCTTTTAGCGGCCTTCGTTGTGATAAGAACCACGCCGAACGCAGCGCGCGCGCCGTAAATAGCCGCAGCCGAGGCATCTTTCAGTACCGATACGTTTTCGATATCGCTCGGGTTTAAGCGGGAGAGTTCTTCGCGTGTCACCGGCATATTATCCACCAGAACAAAAGCCTCGCCGTTCCGGTCGTTGATGGAGGTGAATCCGCGGACATTGATGATCGGCGCGTCGTTTGCACGCCCGCTACCTATCGTTACGTTCAGGTTGGGCACCAATCCCTGAAGCCCCGATCCTACATTGGCTATCGGGCGGTTTTCCAGAGCCGCGCCTCCAACGGCCTGCACCGCGCCGGAGAGATTTATTTTCTTCTGCACGCCATATCCTACCACCACGATGTCGTCCAACTCATATTCATCCGGTTGCAGGGCCATGTCTATGTGTGACTGGTTAGCGCCTACCCGGAACTCCTGTGTCCGGTATCCGACAAAAGAAACGATCAGTACCGGATTCGCTTCGACGGTCGACAAGGTAAATTCGCCCTCCACATTGGTCACCGAACCGGTCGTTGTACCCTTAATCCGCACATTTGCACCCGGTAAAGATTCGCCGAACTCATCTTTCACCGTTCCGGTAATGACTCTCGACTGTTGCGAAACAGCCGTTTCTTCGACTGTTTCTGCCGTTGCCGCTTCGTCTTTTTTTGAAATGAATATCTGCCGGTCGTCAATCACATAGGTATTGTCCGTAGCCTCAAACAATTGATCCAGTATCTTGTCTACGGTTTTGTTTTTTACACGCAGACTGACCTTTCGGTTTACATCTACCGCTTCGTCGTAATAGAAAAAAATGTATTCGCTCTTTTTTTCTATTTCGTCCAGAACCTCCCGGACTGTTTTATTGTTCAACTCAACGGACAAATAGGTTGATTGAGAATAACTCACATTAGCACTCACCGTACCGGCCCCGGCTAACACAAACAACAGGAGCAGCCGCATCACCCGGGTGATTTTTTTCAGGCTGTGAACACTCCGTCTTTTTTCTTTAGTTTTTTTCATAGGTTCATTGTTTTATTTGTTCGTAATAATAAATACGCTATCTTTCCAATGATAATCAATAGGGGAAGTCCGGGAAACCCCGCTTAACACCCCATTCAGGTCGTCTTTCAAATCTAATTTCCCGGAAAATTTCAGATGGGCTACTACCGGCTCACAAACGATTTCCACGCCGTAATAACGGGACAGGCGTTTCATAATCAAGTCTAAGCTATCGCTCTTATACTGATACATACCATGAGTCCACGAAATATAATCGGACACATCTACTTTTCTAACCTGCGTGACCCCGTTGAGCGACAAGAACATTTCGTCGGGCGACAAAATCGTTTCCTCCTGGTTTTGGGCGTGTATCTCCAGTTTCCCGGAAACCAATACAACATGCTGAACCGCATCTTTCTCGTAAGCCATGACATTAAAAGAGGTGCCCAACACATTCAGGTCGAAGTTTTTGGCTTTCACAACAAACGGACGGTTCACATCCTGTGAAATTTCAAAATAAGCTTCCCCTTCTATATAAATTTCCCTTTTTTCCTCCGCGAAGCATACCGGATAAACCACCCTTGTCCCTGCATTCACCCACATCTTGCTGCCGTCTTCGAAAATCAGCGTAGAGCGTTTGCCGTTCGGAACGATCAGTTGATTGTATGTAACCGCCTCGTTGCCGCCCGCCTGTTTTTGCTGCCGCTTTATCTTTTTATCACGAACGGCGGCCCCTTCCTTAACGGCAATGCTTTCCTTATTATATACAATTTCGGCGTCCTGCCCGTCCAGCTTCATCGTTTCATGTTCGGACAGCACCAAGTGAATATCTTCCGTCACCGGCGTTTCGGGCGCTTTCACTTCTTCGATGGACAACACAGCGACCGATGCAGGCCTCCCCGGGTATATATGAGATAAAGACAGGCACAACAACAGGGATGCAATGCCGCTCAAAGACCAGTACAAAATACGTTTCGCCACTTTGTTTTTCCGTTTCACAGCAAGATTTCCTTTATTTTCCCGGAGAATGTTATTCCAGATATCCTCTATTTCCACCACCGAAACGGGTTCCTCACAGACCTGCAGGGAATCCAGCAGGTAACAGGCCAAATGATAATCATCGGGATGAACCGTCTTTCGCTGAAGTATTTCTTTCCAAAAAGATATCGATTCGTCCGTCGGCGTTATCATCGAACAAATAAAATAATCATCCGAAAGCAAGTCTTCCACCGAATACCCATCGTATTTTTTGTACATGTCATCTTCTTCTATCATCATAAATTTTAAATTAATAATACGGATTTTTCCTCAATTTGTAAATGCGGTGATCTTTCTCAATAAATGTTGAATGAATTTTCTTGATAGCCCGTTGCAGTAAATTCTGAACCGACTGAAAATTCATATTCATAATCTCACAGATATGGCTTATCTTCATCCCTTTTGCATAACGGTAATAGATAACCTCTTTCTGACGGGGTGTTAAAATTCCTAAAATACATTTAATATTCTCACGTTGCTCCGCCAGCCGCTCATTCTGTATGATTTCCTCTTCAATCGAATAATCCACGCTGAAAACAGGTTCTATCGAATCGATATAATAGAACTGCTTATTTTTTTCAAACACACTGAATAACCTGTTTTTTAATGCAATAAACAGGTAAAGTTTTATATTGTCGACCATCTTCAGGTTGGAACGGTTTTTATAAATATTCACAAAAACATCCTGAATACAATCTTTTATCAACTCCCGATCCGCAGTAAAACGCATCCCGTAGGAAAAAAGTTCCCCGATATGCCCTTTATAAATGCAGGAATAAGCATCATCATCTCCACTCATCAACTCTTTCCATAATAATTGATCATCGGCGTTATCTACAGTCTTAAACACCATTGTACATCAAATTAAATTGGTTTATGTGGTTAGGACGGAAAAAACCGCAAAACATACTCACTTCTTCACTGTTTTTTCAAAAAAAATTTGCAGAGAAAAAAAAACTCCAAAAAAAAAGTTTCATGATGATGGTTAATTCTTCTTTTTTTTATATATTTGCGTGATTTTTTTTTGTTGTCTGTACAGGACTTATTTACATTAATTACTAACTATAAAGCATCATTACAATGACAAACATTTCAAGAAGAAACTTCCTTCAGAGAAGTGCAGCAGCAGCAGCAGCTTTTACGGTTGCTCCGAGTTCTATTTTAGGTAAAAGCCATGGATACACAGCGCCAACCGACAAATTAAACATCGCCTGTGTCGGTATCGGAGGTATGGGTAACGCTAACCTCAACGCTGTGGAAGGTACGGAAAACATCGTAGCCCTCTGCGACATTGACTGGAAATACTCAAAAAAGGTTTTCGACCGCCTGAGTAATGCCAAAAAGTACTGGGACTTCCGCAAGATGTACGATGAAATGAGTAAAGACATTGACGCTGTCATCGTAGCAACCGCCGATCATACGCACGCGATCGTCGCTGCCAACGCTATGACGCTGGGTAAACATGTCTATGTTCAGAAACCGTTGACCCACTCGGTCTACGAATCCCGTTTGTTAACCAAGCTTGCCGCAAAACACAAAGTGGCTACCCAGATGGGTAATCAGGGTGCGTCGGGCGAAGGCGTTAGCCTTATATGCGAATGGATCTGGAACGGCGAAATCGGGGATATTAAAAAAGTCGAATGTGCAACCGACCGCCCGATATGGCCGCAAGGGCTGAATACGCCCGAAAAAGTGGATAAAATTCCCTCTACACTGAATTGGGACTTGTTTACAGGCCCGGCAGCAATGAGGCCGTTCAACAACATTTATCATCCCTGGAACTGGCGCGGTTGGTGGCCTTACGGTACAGGCGCCCTGGGCGATATGGCCTGCCATATCATGCACCCGGTGTTTAAAGCGTTGAAACTCGGATATCCGATCAAGGCTCAGGGATCTTCTTCCTTATTACTGAACGATTGCGCACCGCAGGCTCAACATGTCAAACTGACGTTCCCGGCACGCGACAATCTGGCTAAAGTAGCTCTGCCGGAAGTTGAAGTTCACTGGTACGACGGAGGTATGATGCCGGATCGCCCGGAAGGATTCCCGCAAGGAAAGGAACTGATGCAAGTCGGCGGCGGATTAGTCATATTCCATGGAACAAAAGATACGCTCATTTGCGGATGCTACGGACGCAATCCCTGGTTGCTTTCGGGACGCAAACCGGAAGCGCCGAAAGTGTGCCGCCGTATCAGCGTCAGCCACGAAATGGATTGGGTACGGGCTTGTAAAGAAAACGCTGCAAACCGCGTGGCTACATCTTCCGATTTCTCCGAAGCCGGGCCGTTTAACGAAATGGTCGTCATGGGCGTATTGGCAGTCCGCTTAAAAGACTTACATAAAGAACTGCATTGGGACGGCCCGAACATGAAATTTACCAATATCGGCGCCGACGAAAAACTCAAAACGGTCATCAAAGACGGATTTACGATCAAAGACGGACATCCTTCGTTCAACAAAGACTGGACAGATCCGGTCAATGCACAGGAGTTTGCCGCAGAACTGATCAATCACAAATATCGTGACGGTTGGAGTTTGCCTGCTATGCCGTAAATTTTATAATGTCTAACATATTCGATTTTTGACAATGAAGACAAAAAAAATTTTTACAATTGTAGTTTCCGCATTTACAGTTTTGACTTATTCTTCCTGTAAAAGCGGATCCAAGAACGTTTGTCCCGACGAGACAATACCTTATACGGTAAAAACGGTGGAAACGCTTGTTGAAGCCGACTCCGTTAACGGCGTTCCGGAATATACTTTCATCGAAAAAACACAAGTCGACCTGAAAGCTTTCCCGCAAGACGCCGATGGCGTTATCACCATTTTCTGTGGGAAAAGCCTGTACGGATGGCGCGGATATAACAAAGACGAGGTTCCCGGCCGCTGGGTGATCGACGAAGCTGAAAACGCACTCAAGTTTAACGGCTCCGGAGGAGGAGAAGCGCAAAACAAAGATGGAGGCGACCTTATTTTCGCACACAAATTCAAAAACTTTGAGTTGTCTTTCGATTGGAAAGTAGCCAAAGGCTCCAATTCGGGCGTCTTTGTGCTGGCGCAGGAAATTAAGGGCGAACCGATTTACATCTCATCTCCCGAATATCAGGTTCTGGATAATGCCAACCACCCGGACGCTACACAGGGAGAAGACGGGAACCGCCAATCGGCTTCCTTGTATGATATGCTTCCGGCTAAACCGCAAAATGCCCGTCCGTTCGGAGAATGGAATACGGCAAAAATTACGGTTTTCAAAGGTTCTGTTTTTCATGCACAAAACGGAAAAACCGTTGTCGAATACCACCTGTGGACGCCGCAATGGAAAGAAATGCTGGACAATTGCAAATTCAGTAAGGATAAATGGCCGCTGGCTTACTACTGGTTACTTAATCTGGGCGGCCCGAACCACGAAGGGTATATCGGATTCCAGGATCATGGCGACGACGTATGGTTCAGGAATATCCGGGTCAAAATCTTAGATTGAAAAAAAAATTCATTTTCATTATTTCAATTACTATTTATCCGAGGCCGGGAGAGCGTTCCCGCCTCGGATTTTTTTAAACGCCCTGCAACTTATTGAAACGCTCATCTATCCGAATTAAAAAAAACAACCGTATGTCAACGTTATCCCATACACTCGAGAACGGACTTCGTATCATTCATCTCCCGACGGATTCCACAGTCGCCTATTGCGGTTTTGCCGTAAATGCCGGAGCGCGCGATGAAAAACCGGATGAAACCGGGCTGGCGCACTTCGTGGAACATACTTTATTCAAAGGAACAGTCAAACGTAAAGCGCGGCATATCCTGAACCGTATGGAAAATGTGGGCGGAGACCTGAACGCATACACGTCGAAAGAAGATACGTTTATCTATTCCGTATTTATGGAAAAAGATTTCGAAAGAGCTGTTGAACTGATGGCAGACCTGATTATCAATTCGCAGTTCCCTAAAAACGAACTGGATAAGGAACGGGATATTATTATCGACGAAATATTGTCGTACGAAGATTCACCCTCGGAACTTATTTTCGACGAGTTCGAAAACCTGCTCTTCGACGGTCACCCGTTAGGCCATTCCATCCTGGGAAACAAACACTCCTTAGCCTCATTCGGCACCGCATCCGGACTTTCGTTCTTAAAACGTTTTTATACAGCCGGCAACATGGTCTTTTTCTCCATGTCAAGAACCGATTTTAAAGATATAAGGAAAACGGCCGAAAAATACCTTACAGCCATACCTCCGCAAAAAGCGGCAACCGGCAGGACAAAACCTCATGACCTGAAACCGCTACGGATAGAAAAAAAGAAAACAACCCATTTATCCCATATCATAACAGGCGGACGGGCATATAATATGTACGATGAAAAAAGGTATCCGCTGTTCCTCCTGAACAACATATTGGGCGGCCCGGGAATGAACAGCCGGTTAAACGTCAGCCTGAGAGAAAAACATGGGCTGGTATACAACGTAGAATCCAACATCACATCCTATTCCGATACCGGCGTTTTTTCCGTTTATTTCGGTACAGACCCCAAAAACAGGGAACGGGCCACCAGCCTCGTTGAAAAAGAGTTGGCCGCCTTACGCAACAAAAAACTCTCCGGCCTGCAACTAAGAGCGGCCCAAAAACAAGCCATCGGGCAGCTCGGCGTGGCAAGCGACCAGAAAGAAAACCTGTTCCTTATCCTCGGCAAATCATTCCTCCATCACCACCGTTACGAAACGCTTCCCGAGATCTTTCGCAAAATAGAAAATATCACATCGGAACAACTGCTGGAAGCAGCCAATGAGATTTTAAGCCCCGAAAATTTTTTCACACTCATCTACGAATAAGCCGTCACAAAAGCATCATCCTCCGGACAACAACCGGATCGATCCCCGACGTTAGTAAATAGTTAATAATTAATAGTTAATAGTTAATAGTTAATAATCCGGTGCGCGGTTTTTAGTAGAAGTTTTCTTCTAACTTCTAACTTCAATAAAGCAAAAGCCCCGCCGATTTAGGATCGGCCTCGTGCGGTGAGCCGTCAATTTTAGTGAATAGTTAATAGTGAATAGTGAATAATCCGTAGATAGTTAATAATGAATAGTTAATAGTGGATAATCCGGTACGCGATTTTTAGTAGAGTTTTCAATATTCAACATTCAATCTTCAATAAAAAGCAAAGTTAAGGAGTTTAGGATCGGCCTCGTGCGGTGAGCCGTTAAGTAGCGAAGGGAGGCGTCAAGAAATCTGTGCTGTTTGAGCGAAGCGAGTTACACAGATTTCAG
>JAIRSF010000172.1 GCA_031255595.1 Tannerella sp. | reverse complement strand
TCCGTTTTTACCGTTTGGAGCGGAAGGGATTATGATTTTAAATCCTGCCTGAGCACCTCATCTACACCTTCTATCGCGTAGATGTCGGAGATAATATCCTGCAACTCCCGGGCGGAATGAATGGAGAAATCTATCGTACAGTCGACGATCTCATCAATTGTTTTCGTTGTCAGGTTTTTTATGGACAGGTTTAATTTTTCGGTGATACGGTCGACCAGGTCGTGAAGCAGATGATGACGGTCAACGGCTTTTATATGGATGCGGACAGGATAAAGAAGATCCATGTCTTCCTCAAAATCTACATTTATAATCGAGTCGCCGTCCTGAGAAGCCAGCATGATTGCTTCGTAACAGTTCCGTTTGTGAATGATGATTGCTTCGTCCGCCGTTTGGAATCCGATCAATTCATCTCCCGGTAGCGGGTGACAATGAGGACAGCGTTTATAAGGAATCGTTTTCGTTTTCCGCATCTGCGACAGGATGTTATGTTTCGCTTTATGCGTCAGCGCATGGTCCAGCCAGCCGGGTTCGGGAGAGATCTTTTCATTTACGCCGATCTCCACACAATCGCCCCGGTGCAGGACCGTTTTTATGGAACAGAGCTTACTGTTGATACGGGCATACTGGGCGTGTTCGCCGATCGAGCTGTGGATTTCATAAGCAAAGTCCAGCGCGGTTGCACGCTGGGGCAGTATGATTGCGTCGCCCTTGGGGGTGAATACGAGGATGTTGTCATTATAAAAATTTGACACCACGCTTTGAATATAACCGCTTTTCCGGTTATATTCGGCGATATCCTTCAGGACGGACCTAAATTTGGCGATCCAGTTTTCAATATTGCTGTCCGTGCGGTCGGCCACGCATCCCAGGCGGGAATTGCGCACCATCCGCTCCGATGAGATACGTATATCCTCCCATTCGTGTTCATTGAGCAGTTTTACGTGAAAACTCTGGTAGCCGTTTTCTTTCGGCATATCGATATAGTTGGATATGCTGCCGGGTTTGTCGGCAAAAACATCCGTCATGAGGGAATAGATCCGGAGGCTGGTATTTTTTTCGGAAACGCCCTCGTTGTTGGGGAAGATGATCCGGATGGTATGCGTGCTGTCGAGGTGGCGGAAGTCTACGCCGGTTTTTTTCATTTTCAGCCACAAGCTGTAGGGTGTCCTGTATTTGATTTCCAGTCGTGCGGGGATGTTTTCGGCGGACAACAAAAGGCGGATTTTACCCGCGAAGGCTTCTAATTGTTCCCGGTTTTTGGCTTCATCCTCCTTCAGGGCGTCTTCCAGCAAGGCGTATTCCTGGGGACACCGGTAACGGAAACTCAAGTTCTGCATTTCCGTTTTGATTTCATACAATCCGAGCCGGTTGGCCAAAGGAGCGTAAAAGTAGTCCGTTTCGCCGGCCACTTTCATTTTTTTATTGGCCGGCATGCCGCTCAATGTGCGCATATTATGAAGGCGGTCGGCCAGTTTGATCAGTATAGCCCGTATGTCGTACTGCACGGAATCGAGCATTTGTTTGAAGTTGTCCAATTGCTTGGACATCTCATAATGATCTTTCTTTTCTTTCGTCACGACGCGTACGAGAAAGGCCACATCGTCGCCGAACCGTTTCCTCACATCTTCGACGGTATAGGGTGTGTCTTCCACCACATCATGCAGGAAAGCCGCCATGATCGGGTTCGCGCCCAGCCGCAGTTCCTCCCCGATGATGCGGGCGACGGCAATGGGGTGGACAATAAAAGGTTCATCCGTCGTTTCCCGCTTCTGCGATTTATGAGCTTTGTCGGCCAGCCGGTAGGCCGCCTTAATCCGCTTCATGTCCTCCGGCGTCATCCTGGAGGCTATCGCTGCGAAAAAGGAAGATAGTTCCCTCTTGATTTTTTCGCTATTCGCCTTTCTGGTCCTTTCCTGACCGGCATTCTTGTTTTTTTTGTCATTAGCATTCATCGCAGTAAATATTTAAAATTAAACAGGCTTGCAACAATTCAAAACTATCAACATACATCAATAGCCGCTTGTATGTGTATATATTAAAAAATAAAGCCGTGAAGTTAAAAAAAATTTTATAAATATATCCACAAAACCGGAGAACAAAGATAAGGCAGTACGCTTTGTAAAAAAACCCTATTTGGGGGTATTTTCAAATCCCCCCGCCCGGGCCGTATCAAATTACGGGTTAAAAGAAGGTTTCCTGCATTTATATTTGGATAAAACTCCGGTTATTTATAGCTTTGCCGCCACTATGTATGAATCACTGTTAGAATTAGACCCGATAAAAATAAATTTTTCAGAGTCAGGCAACTTTGTCCTGAACCTGGTACTGGCATTTATCATGTTCGGGGTGGCATTAGGTATCCGTATCGATCAATTCAAAGCGCTGATACACTCCCCTAAGCCTCTTTTTATCGGACTGTTTCTCCAGTTCATCATTCTCCCCGCCATAACATTCATCCTCGTGGTGGCGTTCAACCGCGTAATCACGCCTACGGTAGCGATGGGAATGATTCTGGTTGCGGCATGTCCGGGAGGCAACATATCCAATTTTATGACCTCCCTGTCAAAAGGAAACACAGAACTATCCGTCGCCCTGACGGCTGTTTCCACCATATTGGCCATCGTTATGACCCCATTCAATTTCAGGCTGTGGGGAGGGTTATACGTAAACCTCATCAACAAGATGGCCGGTAACATGCTGCAACCGCTGGAGATCGAATATTCGCAAATGTTTGAAACCGTCATTCTCATTATCGGCATACCGGTTGTATTGGGAATATCCTTCTCAAGATACTTCCCCGGCATATCCCTGAAACTGAAAAAAATACTTCAACACCTCTCTATTCTGTTCTTCCTCATGCTGGTCATCATCATGTTTTCCAACAACTGGGAGTTATTTGTCAAACACATCAAATATATTTTCATCATTGTTCTCCTGCACAACGGCGTTGCACTATCGGCCGGTCACCGCCTTGCCACCCTGTTCAAGCAACCGGAACGCAATCGCAGAACCATAACCATCGAAACGGGGATTCAAAACTCCGGGCTGGGCCTCGTCCTGCTGCTGAATCCGGACATCTTCCCCCCGGATACCGCTATCGGAGGCATGTTTTTCATCACCGCCTGGTGGGGAATATGGCACATCATTTCCGGCCTGGCTTTATCTTTCTACTGGGCGCGCCGCACCACAAATGCCGTCGCAACCTGACTATACCTTTCTACTTTTTTCCCGTATTTCGTCCAGCAACCGGTAAGTCGGTTTCAACAAGGCCGGTGCGGACAGGTTTTGGGTTGGCTTCGAAGATTCACACATCGAAACAAAGGTTTCGAGTTCGGAATAAAACCCGTTCACATATATATTATTATGCTGCATAACCGGCTGAAACATATTCTGGTTGAACAATATTTCCGTTACCGGATTGCATTTCATAACCTTTTCAACAGGGATATTCCCGATAACCGGCGGTTTTTTCTTATACAACACTTCCGACATGTTATTCAGTTCATAAACGCCGTTTTTTTCCACTATAACTAAGCGTTCTTCGGCCGTTTGCCACGAATAGGAGGTAGACAACTCCAGGCTACCGATCACGCCGTTTTCATGCATCAACTGAAGCAGGAAAGTCTTACCGTTTTGAAGCATTGAAACCAATACGGCCTGTCCGAACAGGAACACAGCCAGATCCACCGGATGGATAAACAACTCCGTTAAAACATCTTCGCCTTCCGGGTATGCTCCGGTACAAAACTTATACGTATAATGTTCCGGACGTTTCAATCTTTTCCTAAGTACGGAGCATGCCGGGGCATACCGTTTCTGCATGCCTGCGACGACAAACCGTCCCGTTTCCTCCTCAAGGCGGATCAACCGGTCAAGTTCGGCCATATTCCGGCAGGGCGGTTTTTCGACAAACACAGATTTCCCCCCCTGCAACATACGCTTCGCCAACGCATAATGACTCTCGGGCGACGCCGAAATGAAAACGCCTTTCACCGCTTCATCCCTCAACACAACATCCGGATCACACACAGCCGTATATTCCTTTGCCGACGACTTATTCAGTATCTCCGCCGTCTTTTCGCCGGCCGTCAAAACATACTTCAACGGAACCCTCATGAAATCCAAAACAGGATACAAATTATTCAAAGAATGATTCCCCACCCCCACAAACGCATATTTATGTAAATATTGACGGGACAAATGCCTGTATTTACGCTGCTTCTTATATTTTTCAATAATTCTTTTCATCTTTCGGAACATTAGTGATTATAAATCCGGCGGACAAGATTCGTAACATTTGCAAACAAGATCCTTATATTTCTCAGCCGGATTCTTGCTCCACGAATAATCGCCCAGCAGTTTGCAGATCATACGGCGGGGCAACAGCTTCTCCATATTCCGGTACAGGACAATATCATACTTGCGATGAAAATTGATCCAACACTCATTACACTGATGGAAATCCTTGTGATAAGCCAACGTGCTTTTCTTTGTCATGATCACATCCAAAGGTTCATCACGTATATTTCCGAGCACAATCTGTTTATTCTGGCACAGCGGAACATCGCCGTTGGGATAAATAACGATATTATCTTTTATACTGTTACAACTCAATTTGACTTCACGGCGCCGGTACAAATGATAAAGCATCATAAAATCATAATTTTCATCAAATTCTTTCACAACGGAAGGAATATCTTCTATGCGATAATTCAACGATGTTTCCTCTTCCGAAGCCTGCTCCTTCGTCTGAAAATATTCCATGTTATTATAGATACCGATTCGCATATCGACATGATTCTTTTTACAGACGGAGGCCACATGTTTCAAGTCCTCAAACGTATTAAAAGGGGTAAGTGTAAACATAACCGAAAGGGGCACCGTATCCTTCAGTTCCTCTATCACGCGGACGACTTTCGGATACAGCTCCTTTACCCTTCTCATCGAGTCGTGTGTTTCGGGTTTTCCGTCCAATGAAACATACAACCTTTTCGGAACATATTTCCCGACCAAAGATATCAGCTTTTCCGCATGGACACAATTCGACAACAAATCGAAATTAGGGTGATGCCGGCAAAGATGCTCCATGATTGCCTCGGCCTGCGGATGAAGCACAAACTCACCGCCTTCCAGCCCGATCGATGTATTTTTACTTATAGCCTTACTGTTCAGCAGCGCCTTTATTTGCTCCAGGGATATATAATCCCCGGTTTTTTTCTCCCAGATATAACAATGCCTGCATCTTGCATTACAACGATCGGTTGCATACAACATCACGGAAGCAAGCCTCCTACTATGAGGAAACGCCATATTATGAAGCATAATACTCCCTCTTTTCACATAATCGGACAATTTATACATATTCACGTTTTTTTAAGCACTGATCCGTGCCGTTCATTATTTCCACGGACACAAAAGTACAATTTTATTCCAAATGCGCACAAAGATACGTTAATATCTGCACCTGCCCATGCAAAAAATCAATTGCGAATTACCTCTGCAATTCGCAATTGACTTGATTCGTAGCGGCTTATTTATCCTTCTCCGGGAAAATGACTACTTCGATCTCATTACCTTGATCCAGAAATGTTTTGGTAAACGATTTGATATCCTCTACCGTTATGTCGTTCAATATTTTATCAAAATCGGTATGCGCATCAAAACCGCGATAATAATACGTATCGATCACATTCAACCAGTAATCGTTTTCCTGCATTGCTTCCGCACGCCCTTTGATTATATTACTGCGGCCTTTTTCCAGGTATTCCGCTTGGGGGCCTTCTTTTGCAATACCTTCAAATCCGGATTTAACGATACTTATTATATCATCCCGTTTTTCCGGATCCGTATCAAAATAGATCTGAAAAGAGGTACGCCCTTCGGGAAAATCGTCCAATCCGCCCATCACCTGTACGCCATAGGAGGCACTCTTTTCTTCACGTATCGTTTCGGTATAGACCAAATCAAGTATTTTATTGAGCAACTGTACGATCACAACATTTTTCAGGCTATAAGGCATTTCTCCCGTATACATAAGCGCTACGGACGCTTTCGGCGTTTCCAATTCGCGGGAGAAACGGCACTCCCGTTTCCCTTTACGAAACGGTGTGACCTGACTTTCATCGCCTTTTTCTATTCTATTCAGAGAAGGAAGCGTTGCCATGTACTGTTCCAGCAAAGGACGTATCGAATCTTTATCCACATTCCCCACAAAGGTGAAAACAAAATCGGAAGCGTCGGCAAACCGTTCTTTATACATCTCTATCATACGATGATAATCAATTTTGTCGAAATCACCGGATTTCAGGCGGGTAGTACGGGGATTATTATCATATATTACGCCGGAAACCGAATCGCTGAAAGCAATCATCGGATTCAAATGTAAGTCGTCCAAATAGGTTTTCATACGTTCTTCGAATGATGCATACGCTTCATCATCCATACGCATACCCGTAAACTGCAGATAGATCAGTTCAAACAGCGTCTTCAGGTCGGAAGGCGAAGACGAGCCGTTCATGCTCTCGGTCGAAATGCCTATGCCGGCGCTATTGGATACGTTTTTGCCGGCAATCGCTTTCCGCAAATTCGTGGCGCTGAACTCGCCGAGGCCGCCCAGCATAATCGCATTGTTGAGCACCTTCAGATTCCATATATCCGCATCATCTTTGAACAAAGATACGCCTCCCGGGCTTGTGGCCGTCATCAGTATCTGGTCTTTCTTATAATCCGTTTGCTTGACAACCACCCGTATGCCGTTGCTCAGCGTATAAACGGTAACGCCAAACAAAGGGTCGTCCCTTTCTTCGGTGATCTTCCCCGGTTCCGGCAGTTCGGGAATAAGAATTTTACTGACCGATTCCTCTTCGTTCGCACTGACGCCGGTCCTGCCTGCTTCGCGAAACATCTCCAGAAGTTCCTTTTCCGCAGGATAAGTGATATTTTCTTTGTCGGGGCCGGAAAGGCTTATTACGATATTATGCTCCGCCTTTTTTTCATCAAACAAAGAGCGTATGTATTGATTAATACCTTCCACAGGAAATCCGGGCGCAATCATTTTTATCAGTTCATACTCCATCTCTATGCCCGGTATATATTCCCCTTTCGTAAAATTACCGATATACTCCTCGGCAAAAGAACTGTTCGGGTGTTTCTCCCGGTCGTTGTACGCCGATTCGTAGGACGAAAGGATATTCTCCCTGGCGCGTTCATATTCGGCTTCCGTAAAACCGAATTTCCTGACGCGGTTCGTTTCCGCCACCAGCGTCTGCATGGCGCGTTCCAGCTCGCCCGGTTTAACAATGGCCGTAGAAGTCCAGGCTCCTTTTGTCCGGGAAATAAAATAATCTCCATCTTCGGCATAAGCCCCGATACATGGAGGATTCGCTTTTTGCAGTATTTCGGAAAATCGTTCGCTCATGATTAAAGAGATGACCGCCTGCGAATATTTGACGACAAAATCGGCGACCGTTCCCCGCAAATGATAAGGAAGTTTTTCATGTTTATAATAGATACTCAGTATCATATTCGTCATTTCTTTATCTTTGGCAATGGAAACAAGCGGCAGGCTGTTGTCGGGAACCGAAGACAGCTTCACCGGTTCGGGATCGACGGAAGCAGGTATATCGGAAAACGTCCGCATTATTTTTTCCTCTACCTTATCCACATCAATATCACCGACTACGACGATAGCCTGCAGATCCGGACGATACCATTTCCTGTAATAAGCCCTCAATTCATCGCCCCGGAAATTGTCGATAACATCAATCGTTCCGATGGGCAAGCGGGTGCCGTACCGGCTGCCGGGAAACATTTTAGGCAGTTGCTGTTCCCACAGCCGCAACTGCGCCGTACGGCTCGTGCGCCATTCTTCGCGGATCACGCCCCGTTCTTTTTCGATCGCCTCGTCTTCGAGCAAAAGAAACGACGACCAGTCATGCAGAATCAGCAGGCACGAATCTACCACACCTTCACGCGCCACAGGGACGTTCATCAACATATAAACCGTTTCGTCAAAACTCGTATACGCATTCAGGTTTTCGCCCATCCCCATACCGATGCTTTCGGTATAATCCTGCATACCTTTTTTGGAAGGAAAATTTTTAGAACCGTTAAAAGCCATGTGTTCAAGAAAATGAGCCAACCCTCGTTGATTTTCCTCCTCCTGCATGGAGCCTACGTTGTGAACGATATAAAACTCCGCCCGTTCCCGGGGCATTTCGTTATGACGGATATAATACGTCAATCCGTTCGCCAGCTTACCGTAACGTAGTTTCGGATCCATGGCTAACCTCTCAACCGTCGCGCCCTGCTGCTGTTGAGAAAAAACACCGGTGACAAAACACAACAGGCACAGTACGGTCCACACCTTCTTCGTTGATAAAAATCTGTTCATAGCTTTCTGTTTTTTTAATGATTTTACACGTTTTACAAACGGCAAATGTACATGATATTTTTCAAAAAAGGCCACCTGCGAGGCGTTTTTGTCGAAAATCACCCCGTAAATCCCGGTATCAAACG
>JAIRSF010000161.1 GCA_031255595.1 Tannerella sp. | reverse complement strand
TTTGAAGAAAAAGGCAAAACAAACCCGGTATATGCAACATTACACAAGTTATGCGCCGCCAACAACGGCCTCTGGAACGTAGAAGCGGAAGACTACCTGTTGGCCAACGCAGCTAAATTGTAAGGACGGACAATTTCCCACCCCTGATTAAAACCTTTGAAGCCGGGCCGCCTCTCTCTACGAGGAAGCCCGGCTGTTTGTTTTGGCGAAACGAGAAAAATTTCGTGTTCAAAATCATTCTTTTCGTTTTAATGCGCGTTTATAGCCTCGAGAATAAATTTTCGTTAGTTTTGTGCAAATCTCCTTTAAATGAATATCTACGAAAGCAAACATAAAATTTTCGGATTTTGAGTGATAACGGAATTTATTTTTAAAACCATTAACGGAAAACAGCTATGAAAATTGAAAAAGTTTCGGAAAATTTTGCGAAAGATTGTTTTATACAAGGTATAGATTGTTCGCAGATCGTTTTGGGATACGCAGCCGATAAAGCAGGCATGGACAGCGATGAAGCGCTCAGGATCTCATCTACGTTCGGTGGGGGAATGTGGGCGGGTCGCACCTGCGGATGCGTTGCCGGGGCATTAATGGCTCTGGGAATGAAATACGGCTATAGCGAACCGGGTGAAACGGAACGAAAAAACAAGGTGCTTGCCAAAAAAGCCGAGTTCGAACAAAAATTCACCGCAGAATACAAAAGCGTAGTTTGCAAAGAAATTCTCGGCTACGACCTGAGCAAACCGGAAGACATGAAGCAAATCATGGAAAAAAACCTCCTTTTCACCGTATGTCCCAAAGTGGTCTGTTCGGCGTGCAAAATCTTAGATGAGCTTATGTGACCCCGCCCGGCAAACGGGGTATGATCTTCTCCATCGCACTCATGCCACCTTTTTTTTAATCAGGCACAAAATAAGCGATTTTAGCCGGGAACTCGACATTTTTCCAGATAATCGTACCGTCTTCTTCTATTGCGGAAACAAAATGGATGCGTACCGTAAAAGTTGAAGAAGCCTGATAAGCGGAGTTCAGCATCAGATATTCTTTCTCTTTCTTTGCGGCTTCGGTCAGGTATTTTCCCAGACGGTAAGCGTTGAAAGAAAAATGTTCAACGATATCGGTTTGATTGCTGCTACCGGCTATCGTCGCCCGCAGGAATAAATCATAATAATTCTTATTATCTACTGTCGGCATCATCGTTTCTTCGTCATACGACAAAGACCAGTCAAACGTAAAACCTTCCGGCGAAATTATTCTATGTGTCATGAAAAGATACCCGTCGGAATAACCGAACACCCGATCCGAAGGCTTAGCATCCAGTACCGGTATTTCATAGGCCTGTACAGCGGATGTGTCAATCAACGACTCACTCGGATCATATTTCACCGCTGCATTACATTCCGCTAAAGAGGCCGTAATATATCCGTTCGTCCGAACCAGGTGAGGGGCATTTTCCGGCAATGTATTATCTTTGACATAAACAACATAGTAGCAACCTCCCGCTTCCATTTCATCTTGAACCACCTTGTCTTTAAATTCCGGGCAATAAACAGCGAACGTATCCTGAACATTCAACATATAAAAGCCGGTACCCTCGTCAAGGTTTAATACCCCCAGCGCATACCCCGTCGATTCGTCCTTCCCTTTTTCCAAACAGGACGTGAGTCCATGCAAAGAAAATAAGATTACAATCCCCCAAAAACATGTTTTCTTCATTATAATCTATTTCCGCATAAAGATTAGTTCTGGGACGACACAAAAGGAGAGATCCAGTAAGCAAGCTCCTGATGCTTCCAAACTAATTTATCATCCTTTATTTCGGATACATAATGAATACGCAATGTAAACGTTGAATTTTGACCATAATTGCTACCTAACAACTCTTTTTCTCTATTGGCAACGTTTCTCACATAATCTCCAACATAATAAGAATTAAAAAATACCGCATCAGTATCCGCTTTTTCGCTATCGTTTAGTTTTGTTGCACGAAGAAATAAGTCATAATAGCGCTTACCGCCTTCTTCCGTAGGCGTCATTCCTTTATCATAATCATACGACAGGTTCCAGGTCAATTTCATATCTTGCGGGCATTTTACATGATGAGTCATGAATACAAAATTATTTGTGATATCATTAATTCCACCGTTTTCATAAGATAATAATGCTGCGGATACGACCATTTCATTTGTTTGTACAGTGGATGTATCCGTCAGATAATAATCCATGCTATATTTTTCCGCTTCATAATAAGCAAGAATAGAAACGGTATAATAACCGCTGGCGGCAATCATACTCTGAGAGTTTTCCGGAAGATCCCAATCTATTTCATAAGAGATATAATAACCCGATCCCAGATTCATTTTACCGGAACCGACATAGGTGGCTAATTCGGGTGCATAAATATCACCGCCTAACGTTTTTATGACATAAGTAGAATTTCCAATATCCAAAATTCCGACGACGCCATTTGTTTCCCGGTTTCCACCACCTTCCAGACATGAGGTAAATCCGGCTATACAAGCTAAAATCACGAATAAATGCAAAGTAATCTTTTTCATTTTTATATATTTTTAATTAAACATTCTCTATTGTTATATTCAAAACCCGAACCGGAATCCGGCCTGCAAAGATACATTAAAAGGTTTATCCGACCTAATCGTTTCAATGTCGCTTTTATTATCAAAATAATACGAAGCGCCGGCTTCCGCATAAACATTTATAAACCTCCACAGCGGGTAAGAGATTCCGGCGCGTGTATTCACCGACCACATAGGCGCTTTCATATGAAGATCTCTATTACTTGTCTTTTTCAGATTCTCGGAAAATATGATTTCTTTATACTTTCCGGCTACATTGAACTCGTACATACCTCCCGCCGATGCATAAAACCGAAAACGATCCCACTCCGCAATTTTATAGGAAACAGACAACGGAATGCCTATAAAATGAAGATGCTGTTTATATTCCGCATAATCATCACTCAGATGGTCGGAAACCCATTCCGAACGCAAGAACGTATAAGTAACGCCACTCTGCAACGACCAGCGGTCATTGAGAAAATAACCGACGCCCAAACCGGCAGATATCGGAGCCTTATGCCTGACTTTCCCCGAAGGGACTTGATATGCATACGTTTTCAGTTCATCTTTGGATTTATAATCGACCGCTCCTTTTGAATTGTTATTCGAATGGATCACTTCTTTCAACGTAGACTCATCATCATGAACCCGCAAGGACGAAAGTGTGAGCGGAACGGTATTTACAGAACTTGAATTTACGGAATAACTGCCTCCCCCCATGCCGAATCCCCATCGACGGCGTTTCACTTCAGCAGATGCGTCGGCAATAAACGGTTCTTGGGAGAACGTCGCTTCCGAATCCGTCATTTTTACAAAGGCAGAAACTTTTTTGTCTATCTTCAGTGGCTTTAAATGGACGGGAGGCGTCGCCGGCGGGACAATAACACGCGCTTCCGGACGTCCGGTTGAGGCGGTCAACAAGCGGTCAACCGCTTTTCCGGCAGGTTCTTTGGCTGCGCTTTTAACAGGGGCACGTTTCTTTTCCGCCGGTATGTCAACGGATACTCCTCCGGCCCCATCGGCAAAAGCATCCTTGTTTTTTTCAACCGTTGAAGGATCTTTTACAGCCATGTCTTGAACCGCCGTCCCCGCCTGCTCCGTTACGGTTGCCGTTTCCTGCTGTCCGGCGGAATGATGCAGGTAAAACCAGCCCACTCCGCCTGTCAGTAATACAGCGACAACAGCAGCAGCAACATATCTGCGGTAAGCATACAGCCTGACGGACTTTCCTCCCGGCAACTTGCCGGCTATGAGATCCCAGTCCTCCGGTGATACATCTGTTTCGAAATTATATAATTTCGAGTGAATTATTTCTTCCCACTTTCCTTTTTCTTCTTTCATTTAATCGATCCCTTAATAAATTAATTTTTGAGAATCATTTTCTGGAGCATTTTACGTGCACGCATATACTGCGAACGTGATGTACTTTCCGAAATATGAAGCATTTCACCGATTTCCTTATGAGAATACCCCTCGACGGCATACATGTTAAACACCACACGAAAACCTTCAGGCAATAATCGCATATACGACATTAGTTCCTCGGACGATATGGTAGAAACTTCCGCTTCGTCCGGTATATCCATATAATTCATTTCATTCAAATCACCCGCATCCCTCAATACATCATGTTGACGCAAACGTTCCAAAGCACAATTAACAAAAATTTTTCGTACCCAACCATCAAACGAGCCGTTGCCCGTATACCTTCGGATATTAGTGAATAGTTTAATAAAGCCTTCCTGCATTAAATCCCGGGCATCCTCCGTATCTTTCACATATCGCAGGCAAACCCCCATCATTTTGCGGGAATACTTATCAAACAAAGCTTTTTGAGCCTTACGGTCACCATCGATACAACCTTTTATCAGTTGTTTTTCATCCATTGTCGTCACGTACGTTCTTCTACATAGATGCAACTTTTATTAAAAACGTTGCATGAAATTTTTTTTTCAAATAACAAAATTACCAAAACTAAATGATTTTACCCAATCATCGTTGAACGAATTTATCATTTCCATCCACATAGAAATAAACAACCGGCAATGCACAATGCTTGCTCTCCGGTTCTTTTTATCGGAAAAAAGAACAAATTCTTTGAAATTATTGTAACTTTGCGCTCGAAAAAGATTATGATTATGACGGAACATGTAGTGCAGGAAGATAACAGGAAAAGTTTAAATTTCATCGAACAAAAAGTAGAAAACGACTTGGCTGAAGGCCTGAACAACGGGCGTATCCAAACCCGTTTCCCGCCGGAACCGAACGGTTATCTTCACATCGGACACGCCAAAGCCATCTGTCTGGATTTCGGCATCGCCAAACAATACAACGGGCTGTGCAACCTGCGTTTTGACGATACCAACCCGACAAAAGAAGACGTCGAATATGTAGACGCTATACAGAACGACATCAAATGGCTCGGATTTCAGTGGGCCGGCGTATACTATGCTTCCGACTATTTCCAACAGTTATACGATTTTGCCGTACGGCTTATCAAATCGGGAAATGCCTACGTGGACGAACAGACTGCGGAACAGATCGCAGCGCAAAAAGGGACGCCCACGCAACCCGGCGCCGACAGCCCGTTCCGTAACCGTCCGGCAGAGGAAAGCCTGGATTTGTTTCGTCGCATGAACGAGGGTGAATTTGAAGAAGGCGCTATGATCCTGCGGGCAAAAATAGACATGGCGTCTTCCAACATGCACTTCCGCGACCCGATTATTTACCGCATCATTAAACATCCGCATCATCGTACGGGCGACCAATGGAAGGTCTATCCGATGTATGATTTTGCACATGGGCAGAGTGATTATTTTGAAGGCGTGACCCATTCTTTATGTACGCTGGAGTTCGAAGTGCATCGCCCGTTGTACGACCATTTCATTGATTTGCTGACGGAAGAAGTGAGTAAAGGGGGCGACGGGTTTGAAAAAAATAAGGTCTACGACCATTACCGCCCTGCTCAGACGGAGTTTAACCGCCTGAACCTGACCTATACGATGATGAGTAAGCGCAAATTATTGCAACTTGTCAACGAAAAGATCGTAAGCGGCTGGGATGATCCGCGTATGCCGACAATCTGCGGATACAGGCGACGGGGATTCACGCCGGCTTCTATCCATAATTTCATCCGGATGATCGGATACACCAAATACGACGGTATCATTGATGTGGCGCAACTCGAACATGCGGTGAGGGAAGACCTGAACACAACGGCTAAACGGGTAGCGGCTGTGATCAACCCCATCAGGCTGGTCATTACAAATTATCCGGAAGAACAGGTCGAGTGGTTTGACTCGGTCAACAACCCGGAAGATCCTTCCGCCGGCGCCCACAAGATTGCTTTTTCGCGCGTATTATATATCGAAGCGGAAGATTTTATGGAAGATGCTCCGAAAAAATATTTCCGCCTGACGCCGGGACAGGAAGTAAGGTTGCGTTGCGCATATATTATAAAATGTACGGGATGCAAAAAGAACGAAGCCGGCGAAGTGACGGAGGTCTATGCGGAATATGATCCGGAAACGAAAAGCGGCATGCCGGGCAGTAGCCGCAAAGTGAAAGGAACGATCCATTGGGTGTCCGTAAAACATGCGCTTCCGGCAGAGGTGCGTTTATACGACCGGCTTTTTACGGTCGAAAATCCGGCCGACGAAAAAGACCGGGATTTCCGCGAACTGCTGAATCCCGATTCTTTAAAAGTGCTGACAAACTGTTATGTTGAGGAAGATCTTAAAAATGCCGCGCCTTATGACCATTTCCAGTTCCAGCGCATCGGTTATTTCAATGTTGACCCGGACAGCCGGAACGACCATCTCGTTTTTAATCGTACGGTTTCCCTGAAGGATACCTGGAATAAAGTAAAAGGAAAATAAGTAAATTATTATATACGCATATAAATGAAAACGGTCTTTATGAGAGTTTTTTCTGTAAAACGCCGTATTTATAATGGTTTTAATCTGAAAGCATAAGGCATACAAAAATAATATGAAAAATATTTCATCTTTACTGAGTCGATTTTTCAAATCTCGGAAAAGTAATACGAACACATACTTTGATGTAGATGAAATCATATCTCTGATTGATCATTTTTTGAATACGGATGATATCTCAAATCTGAAAGCTGTGATTGAGTTGGGATATGAATTATACCCCGATGAGATCGGATTCAAAATCTCTTTATGCAGAACGTTTGTATCTATCGGCGATTTCGATTCGGCAATCAAACTGATAGAAGATATCGGGATAAAAAAGAATGAAGATATCGACCTGATGCGGATTGAGTGTTATTGCGAACTTGACAGATATGATGAAGCGCTCGCTTTGATCCATGAACTGACTATCGAAAACAGCGATTATCTGGAAGACGCCGTTATCCAGGCGGCAGGCATGATGAACGATCCGGAGAAAAACCAACAGAAGGCCTATGATTTCATCATGCACGCACTTACAATGTTTCCCGACAGCCTGACACTAAAATTGGAACTTTGTTTTAACCTGGAGCTTCAGGTCAAAACAGAAGAAGCATTGACGCTTTGCCGGGAACTGATTCATGAAGATCCGTATGCTGCCGAGGTATGGTATATGCAGGGACGAATCTATTCATTGTGCTCCGATTTCGAAAAAGCGGTAGATTCACTCGATTTTGCATTGACATGCCTCTACGAAGACGAAGATCTCGAATACGAGATAAAATTGATGAAAGCTTATTGCCTGTATAGAAATGAAAGCTACGAAAAAGCAATCTCTACATACGAAGAATTGACTTCATACGATGATTTTGTCGACTCCGAAGTGGAACCGTATCTTGCAGAATGTTACATGAATATGAAGGAGTACGAAGCAGCGTATGATATACTAAAACGGATAATCGGCTACAAAGACCTTGAAAATGAACTATCCGTCTATGGGAACTTTATTTATTGCTGTGTGGAAACCGAACGCCGCAAAGAAGCGATCGATATTTTAAATGAAGCCCTGAATCGTTTTTCTACCGGTATTCTTGAATATTTGTCCACATTGAATATCGAAAAAAAACAACCGCCACAAGCTTATATCAGAAATGAAAATGTTCTGCGTACAAGTGATCTGGCCCGAAAATACCTCGAAAGTAACTTACACAATAACTAATATGAACAGAACAATCAAAGACTACGGATTGATCCTTTTAAAAGGAGTCGGCATGGGAGCTGCCGATGTAGTGCCCGGTGTTTCCGGAGGAACCATCGCTTTCATTGTCGGGATATATGAAGAACTCATCGATTCCATTAAAAGCATAAATATCGCCTCATTAAAACTTTTTTTCTCATTCAAATGGAAAAAATTCTGGAAAGCGATCAATGGGAACTTCCTTCTATCACTCGTTTTGGGAATAGGGATAAGTGTTTTCTCCTTGGCTAAAGCCATAACTTATCTCCTGACCGAGCATCCGGTTTTAGTCTGGGCGTTTTTCTTCGGGCTGGTGCTGGCTTCGACGTGGATCGTTGTACAGGACGTGAAACAATGGAACCGGAAAACGGTTATCAGCTTCATAGCCGGAGCCGTCATAGCCTTTTTCATCACCCTGGCTACTCCGGCCATAACACCCGACGGATACTGGTTCATATTCATCTGTGGGGCAATAGCTATATGCGCCATGATCCTGCCGGGTATTTCAGGCAGTTTCATATTGGTACTGCTGGGAAAATATTTTTTCATTATGGAGGCGTTGAAATCGCTTAAAATATCGATTTTACTTGTTTTTGCCGGAGGAATCATTGTCGGCATCACCTCTTTCTCCCGGATATTATCGTTTGCGTTGCACCGGTTCCATGATATTACCATCGCTGCATTATCCGGCTTCATGCTGGGTTCACTCAATAAAGTATGGCCCTGGAAAAAAGTAGTAGAAACCTATATTGACAGTCATGGCGTCGAAAAACCGCTTGTCGAAGCCAACATGCTGCCGGATCAATATATCTGGCAAGCTATTATATTAGCCATCCTGGGTTTCACAATTGTCTATTTTCTCGAAAA
>JAIRSF010000156.1 GCA_031255595.1 Tannerella sp. | reverse complement strand
ATAATGGAAAATATTTTGCAAAACCAGTTGATTTGTCGTTTTTAATGGAAATATTTTGCATGAAATCAGATTTTTAGATATGAGCACCCTCCCAAACATATTATACCTCCTTGAAAACTTCAATGCTTTGATAAAATACCATATCAAAGCATACAAAGAAGGGCTTCCCGATGAAAGAAAAATTCCCCGACCCGATAAATTGTATGCAAACTCTTAAAAAAAAAGCATCTACATAATCCTATGTAAATGCTCTTTTCTAGTGACTCCGGAGGGATTCAAACCCCCAACCTTCTGATCCGTAGTCAGATGCTCTATTCAGTTGAGCTACGGAGCCCTATTATTTTTTGTTTTTTGCGGTTGCAAAGATACAGCCTTTTTTTGATTATGCAAATTTTTAGATAAGATTTAATCAAAAAAACCTGAATCAAAAATAAGATAACCAATATTCAATCCGAAATTGAAGTTGTTTTTCGGATAACTATACCCGTTCGCAAACAGGCTGACGGATACAAAAGGTAATTGAAGAACCATAGCAACTTCGCCCATATATTCATATTTCCTGAAATAATCTCCATACCGCGCCCTGTAATATATAATCTGTCCGTCGCCAATCGTGTAAGGCTCTTTTTGTATTTCTCGCAAGGGAACAAATCCGTATGCCTCGAAGCGAAAATGAATCGTATTATTTAACTTCAGGAGGGGTATGACGCCTGCAGCTATATAACTGTTTGCCCGGAACGCTTCATTAAATGAAATTTTACTGTGAGGAGTCGGTGTAAAAGCAGAAGCGCCTAAAATAGACGCGGTATAATTGGAACGAAACGGTTCGTTACTGTACACAACTTCTCCCATCAATCCTAAGCTGAATTTACGTTTCGTGTTCGGAAAGTTCCACCAGGATCCTTTCACATGCACATATTCATGATTCTGATAATAACTGAAATATTTTTTTTCGCCCGCCCGGTAATATTCTTTACCGGTTACGTATTGCGCAACAATTAACTGATGACGTCCAACCGTCGGATATTGTCTGAAATTAAGAGAATTTCGCTCAAACCGGAAGCCTGTATTAAAGAAATTATATTTATTCGTATCAAAATGGAGGTTTGTAAAAGATGGCGTCTGATAATAATAATCCGTCAGCATGCCCATTCCGGCAAAAGCTTCCATCTTCGAAGTCGCCCTGAATGGGAAATCATAACTTAACCGGATAAAATTCTCGCGTTTCTTTATAAATGCCGGCACCACATCTTCATAAAACAACGACTGGCTTTCCGAATAACTTTTATTACTGTATGCAAGCTTAGTCCCGATATACCCGGGCATACGCGCCGACGGGAAAAAACGCCCGTAAAGCGAAACGCCGCTAAAGGAATTACCCATCTGGAAATTTGCATTATAATCTGCCGATATCTCCCCCAAACTTCGGTATTCTAATCCTAAAAACAACTGGTTCGCCTGATGGGAAGATATATTCCCGCCAATAGAAACTTTAACTTCATCTTTTATCTTGACCGACAGATACAGGTCGAATGTCCGGTTTTTCCAGTTATAGATTGCGGAAGGTATAATCTCCTTGATCTTCGAATAAGTCAACATCTTGAAATAGGCGCGGCGAAATTCCTCCATTGTAAATTCATCATCCACGTTCCGCTGCAACTGCGCTGTGATATAGTGGCGCTGTTCGTCCGTAACCCCTGTGACATAGACATTTTTAAATTTCAGGGGAGGCAGGCTTTCCCTATACGCCCTGCGACGATCCATGACTTCACTCAGGGGCGCCTCACGATTTACCCGCGCTTTTATTGTATCGATGATAGCCATCGCACGATCATAACCGATCTGCATGACTTCTTTCGCTTTATAAAAATCAAGAAGGAAAACATCCGGAAGACGCATCTCTATCAACATACCGTCTTCTTCCGGGACTGCATAATCCGTCTTTTGCATAATCATCGTTTCTATCTGGCTTATCGGATTCTCGGAAGGTTTCAGCCCGCCGCCACGTACGGCAGAGCCTAAGATAAAATCCGGATTGAAATCTTCTTTCATCACTTTAATCGGAAAATTATCATATATCCCTCCGTCAAACAACGGCACACCGTCTTTCCATATCGGCTTAAAAACAAATGGAAAAGTCATCGAAACACGTACGGCATCCCCCAGGTCACCATTACGGAATGTGATCGCTTTTTTACCGTATACATCCGCACCCATACAACGGAAAGGAACAAATAAGTTGTCGAAATTCCATGCCGCCTTCGTGGTAGATTGGGCAAAAAGCGCCATAAACGCCTGGTTCATTTGTATCGGACTGACAAAACTGCCCGGCAATATTCCACCGATCAGTGTCGAATCTTTCAGGTTTAACGAAAAATTCAGAAATTGAGGCGTATCTTCCGGCTTCTTAAAATAATAAATATAATCAGACTCAACCTGCCCGGTCTGCCAGTACCCGAACTCATCCGAAAGCATTAATTCCAGCATTTCATCGGGTGTATAACCCATCGCATAAAGGCTCCCGATAATGGCGCCTATGGAGGTACCGCTCACACAATCTATCGGAATATTATTTTCCTCCAATGCTTTGATCACACCGATATGGGCAGCGCCCCTGGCGCCCCCGCCACTCAACACCAACCCTACTTTCTGTGCCGTCGCAGAAGATAAAACATAAAAGAATAGAACCGTATATAATAGACGTCTTATTTTCATATTCAAATTATCTCATTTTGATATTCAACATATTACAAATAAGTGTTACAAATAGGATACAAATGAAACACTTTCTTTTCTATATTTTCTCAAAGCGGCAGTAAATGTTCGGGGTTTTCTTCGTCCGATAAAGCCTGCCGATTTTTCAGGCGCAAAAAATCATTCATTTCCGTTTATTTTCGCGTTAATAATACTCTAATCCAAGCCGGTGCAAACGATAATTGGATAGAGTTTGCCGCCCGTTAATTTACTCTTTGGGGGATAAAGGTAAATACCTGCGGCAATCCGTTCCCTTTTTCCGTCGTTTGCTAAGCGCTCCAATGTTTTATACACCGAATTTTCGTTGCCGAAATTCTTAAACGATTCCACAAAATACAGTATCGATTTTTTTGTTCTTATAACTTTTCTGATTATATTACCTTCAATACTTAGCACAACAAATTACGATTTTAATTCTGCCGAAAATAATGCAATAATTTCCGACTACAAAGATACACTTTTCTTTTGAATTGAAGAATTTTTGCCTGTAATGCCGATTGAAATTGAACGATATGGAAACGAAATTTTTATTGCGTAATTGGGGTGATTATTGCGCGGTAGTTACACGATTGCATGTAATCATTCGGTTAAATCAACTGTCAGATAATCATCAACAAATGCTTGTTTTAATGCAGCTTTGAAACTGAAAAAAGGAAATATCCCTACCTCATAAAAAGAGGATTTCACTATAAACGAAACGGTGGACGGCATTGAATGACCATCCGTTTTTCGTTCATATCCTTAATTTTATGTAAAACCCAAAATAATGATGTATCTTTGTGGTCAAAATATTTAAAGTAAATGGCATGAGAATAAAATCTTTTTCCGACTATAAATCAGACGCTTCTAATTGGGTTACATTGGCAGGCGGGGAATATTATCCCGATATTCTCAAAGATGCCTGTGCTTTATATAAGCCCGTTTTGGTACTTTTCGGGCAGTTAGTTAAATCTTCCGAATCGTCCTCGCGGTTGTTCTTTGGCATTACGGAAGTTGCTGAAACTTGGATAAGAGTTCAATTATTGCGTGTTTTCAAACGATATGTTTGCCCTGTCTTGCCTGTAGAAATGACGAAACACAAAACCAAAGCAGCAAAGTTTGAAAAAGAATTTGGTAGTAAATTTCGCCCAATCAATGAAGTGCAAAAAGCATTCAATAGTCGCCCAATTCACGATGAAGTAATGTGTGCTTTGCTTTGGGAATACAAAGACAGGGGCAAAAAAGGGTATGATTTGACTGAACGATTTTTCGAACTCTTCCGTAGTAATTTTAGTGGGCTGCAAATTATTGGGCCCGAAAGAGCAGGAAAAGACATTTTGATGAAAGAAGTTTTTACTGATTATCCCAATCCTAATCGTCCTGTTGATTTCGTAATAAAAGACAAAAACAGCATTCTTGCTGTTGGGTTGGCTCGTTACGATTCGGACAGGGGAGGCGCACAAGAAGATGACAGAACCGGCGGTTACGCAAATTGTGCCAACGAGTTTTTAGGATATATCAAAAATAAAGGACTAAAAACCAAACTCATTTTTGTTAATGATGGCCCGGGATTGCTTTTAGGTTCAATGTGGAATGATTATGCTTCATTGGAAGCGAGTTGGAAAGGCAAAATTATGGTACTGACTTTGCGAATGGTAACGGAACGCATTACTAAGGAATGGTTAAACACTAAAATTTAACGCGATGGCAACAGGAATCTCAAAGACCAAAATGAACGGAAATTTGCAGATAAGTACTTCCGATAACGGAAATTCTACTTTTCATCCGATATGGCAAAACGGGAACTCTGCCAATCGTCTTTATTTTGGCGATAACCTTACCGTTATGACCGATTTATTGAATGATAAAACAGTAAAAGGGAAAATCCGTTTAATTTATATAGACCCGCCATACGCCACCAACAGCGTTTTTCAAACCCGAAAACAGCAAGACGCTTATACAGACCTTTTAACAGGTGAAAACTATATCGGTTTTATGCGTGAAAGATTGCTGTTGATGAAAGAACTTTTAGCGGATGATGGTTCAATTTATGTACACCTTGACAGCAAAATGATTTTTCATATCAAAGTGTTGATGGACGAAATTTTTGGCGCATCAAACTTTCGCAGTATGATTACGCGCAAAAAATGTAAATCAAAGAATTTTACGAAAAACTCTTTCGGTAATATATCCGATTATATTTTGTTTTACACTAAATCCGGTAATTCGGTATGGAACAAGCAATACGAGCAATGGACTGATGATAAAATACTCAAGGAATATCCTTTTATTGAAGAAATTACAGGACGAAGATACAAACGAGTCCCCGTTCATGCACCCGGTACACGCAATGGTGAAACAGGCAAAATGTGGCGGGGGATGATGCCGCCCGAAGGCAAACACTGGCAATTCACCCCCGATAAATTGGACGAATTGGACAAGAACGGCGAAATTTATTGGAGCAGCAATGGCAACCCTCGCCGGAAAGTTTATTTAGACGAAAGCAACGGCATTGCCGTACAGGACATTTGGCTTGACTATTTAGACATTAACAACCAGAATACGCATACAACAGGTTATCCGACAGAAAAAAATATTAATATGCTGAAACGAATAATCCTTGCTTCGTCCAACAAAGGCGATTTGGTAATGGACTGTTTTGCAGGGTCAGGTACAACGCTTGTTGCCGCGGACGAATTAGACAGGAATTGGATAGGAGTAGATATTGGCAACGAAGCTATTAAAGTAATACTCAACCGTTTTCAAAATGGAACGCAAACGCTTGACGAGCATATTGGAAATAAAAAAGAAAACAAACTAATGCCTGATTTGTTTACCGAAAGCTTGATAGAAGAAAATGTTTTGGTTACTAATAAAATTGCATTTCATTTAATTGATAATTATACCGTTTTTGCAAATGGAAGCTATTCGGGAGTGGAGTTTGAGTTGCCTGAAATTGATAATGTAATTAATTGAATATTAATAAATTAAAAATACGATACAATTAAGCTATATAGAAGGAGACATTAGTATTAGTTATTTGGGACGTATTCAAAAAATACCAAAGCATAAAGAAACACTTCACCCTATTTATGAGGCGTTTATAAATACTATGGAGGCAATAAGAAGGTATTATGAGGATCAGGATGGCAACATACCACCGGACGGTTGCGTATTGATAGGAATTTTATAACTTTGCCGTTCATTAGAAAAGAATAGTTTTATGGTAAAAAGATACGATTTTTTAATTATCGGTTCAGGCATAGCAGGAATGAGTTTCGCCCTCAAAGTAGCTCATAAGGGAAAAGTAGCCCTGATCTGTAAATCGGGGTTGGAGGAAGCTAATACATTTTTTGCGCAGGGAGGTGTAGCTTCGGTCACGAATCTCCCGGTAGATAATTTTGAAAAGCATATAGACGATACCCTGATCGCGGGAGATTTTCTGAGTGATCGCGCAGCTGTCGAAAAGGTCGTATACAATGCGCCGGAACAGATAAGGGAACTGATCAAATGGGGTGTTGATTTCGATAAAGACGAGAAAGGTAATTTCGACCTGCACCGGGAAGGAGGACACTCTGAGTTTCGGATCCTGCACCACAAAGACAATACCGGTGCCGAGATTCAGGACAGCCTGATTGAAGGGATAAAAAAACATCCGAATATTACCGTTTTTGAAAATCACTTTGCCATTGAAATACTGACACAGCATCATCTTGGCGTCACCGTAACGCGCCAGACTCCCGATATAGAATGTTTCGGAGCCTATATCATGGATATGCAAACCGGACAGATCGACACTTTCCTGTCTAAAATTACACTGATGGCGACAGGCGGGATCGGCGCCGTTTACCGGACAACGACAAATCCTTTGGTGGCGACGGGCGACGGGATTGCTATGGTCTATCGCGCCAAAGGAACCGTCAAAGATATGGAGTTTGTTCAGTTTCACCCGACGGCGCTTTATCATCCGGGAGATCGTCCGTCGTTCCTGATAACGGAAGCCATGCGCGGGTACGGGGGCATCCTGCGAACTATGGACGGAAAAGAATTTATGCAAAAATATGACGAACGGTTGTCACTCGCACCACGCGATATTGTGGCGCGGGCAATCGACAACGAGATGAAAAACCGGGGCGATGACCATGTTTTCCTGGATGTTACACATAAAGACCCGGAAGAAACCAAAAAGCATTTCCCGAACATCTACGAAAAATGCCTCAGCTTAGGTATTGACATTACAAAAGATTATATCCCCGTAGCTCCGGCGGCGCATTACCTTTGCGGAGGAATAAAAGTAGACCTGAACGCCTGTTCGTCTATTCACCGCCTGTATGCGGTCGGCGAATGTGCCTGTACAGGCCTTCATGGCGGCAATCGCCTGGCTTCAAACTCATTGATCGAAGCCGTAGTATATGCGGACGCTGCCGCCGGACATTCTATGAACATCATCGATTCGCTGTCGTATCAGGAGGATATCCCTGCATGGAACGACGAAGGCACACGCTCGCCCGAAGAAATGGTATTGATCACACAAAGTGTGAAAGAAGTCGGTCAGATCATGTCTACTTATGTGGGTATCGTACGCAGCAATCTCCGCCTGAAACGTGCCTGGAAGCGGCTGGATATCATCTATGAAGAAACCGAAAGCCTGTTCAAACGCTCCGTTGCTTCACGTGATATCTGCGAACTGCGTAACATGGTAAACGTTGGATACCTGATTATGCGCCAGGCTATAGATCGCAAAGAAAGCCGGGGACTTCACTACACCCTCGACTATCCTCCGAAAAGATGATCCACCCCTTCAAAAAAAAAGACCTGTGGATATCGAAACATCCACAGGTTACCATCTGATAACACCCGCATTCATATCGAAATATATAAAAACTTTATCGACTTCCTTTTACTTTAACCTAAAATGCGGCCGGACACATGTGACATCACAAACACATAATCAACAACTCCGGCTTACGCCGCACACGATCCGTCCGCTTTCAAATATAATAATACCCTTAAAACCTGTAAACCTTTTGCCATAACCTCCGTATTCCTCTCCTCTACATTCGTACCGGAAAAGAAAGGTTACTTTCCTTCAAATCTTTTTTCTACTACTTTCCAATCGATAATTTTCCACAGCGCCTCTATATGGTCGGCGCGACGATTCTGATAATCGATATAATAAGAATGTTCCCAGACGTCAAATCCGATCAAAGCCGTCAAACCTGCTTTCAAAGGGTTTCCCGCATTACTTTCTTTCAGAATCACCAATTTTCCGCTTTTATCTTTCGCCAGCCATGACCAGCCCGAACCGAAAAGTCCGACTGTAGCTGCATTAAATTCTTTTTTGAAATTCTCAAAACTTCCGAATTGTTTGTTTATTGCATCGGCCAATGCTCCGGCAGGTTCGCCTCCTCCTTCGGGAGAAAACGTATTGAAATAAAATTCATGGTTCCAGACCTGAGCACCATTATTAAATATACCGCCGTCCGAATACCTGACGATATCTTCAAGCGAAGCATTCTCGAACAAAGTGCCTTTAATCAGGTTATTCAGATTATTGATATATGCCTGCACATGTTTGCCGTAATGCAAATCAACCGTTTGCTTACTGATCACCGGTTCCAATGCATTATTTTCATAAGGTAATTTGAATAACACAAATTCTTTTGCACTGCCATTTTGAATATTTGTTCCCATAATTGCTATAATTAATACGATTAATAAATTCAACAATTTTTCCATGATTATATATTTTAAATTTAGTACTAAAAAACATCCAACTCTTTAAAATATCTAACTCATTTTTCATGCTGCAAAGATAATATAGGGTATATCGATTTGATACTTTTTTTTGTATCGATAATATTTATTATTTTATTGATAAACTCAATAACGATCTACCGGAAGATATCCGGATACTTCCGTATGAAATAAACCGGGGTACAACTCCAGGCGTGGCAATAGCTGTTCATGGGGAAAAAACCATACGGAGATAGAAAATCGTTTTCAGGATCGTATGCTTCCCAGAACGTATCAGCTCCTTTTTTGACCATACCTCCCCAATATTCCGTCAAAGCATCCTTTGCTTCCCGGTTCATGCCGCAGTCGACGAACGATTGAATATAATAATGATAAGCATAGGGTGTTCCCGGGCGTACGACGCCGGCTGACGTCTTCAATGCCGTTAATGCCCGCTGCGCCTCCTGCTTTGTCGCAACACCACTGATAATCATCCATACCTGTGATGTGCAGGAAATCTGATGATTCAAACTTCCCGCAAACAGTCCGGTCTTCTTATCGTAAAAGTTCTTACGGGCGGCGTTTGTCATCTTCTTTATAATACCGGGCAAATGCGACACTTCTTTTTCTTTTCCCAGCATCCGGGCTAATTCGTACGTCTGCTTATAGGCGTAAATAGTTACGCCCTGAAAGGCCACTTCACGATGCAATCCATCCCGCCAGTCAAAAAAAATCCACCATTCCTTACTTGCTTTTTCAAAATCCATCAGGCCGTTTTCCCGTATATACGGTGTTGCAACATCCAATTGTTTTTTAACGACTTTCCACAGGTCTGCCGCCGTCTGTTTATCTCCCGTAGCTTCTAAGTAATCCTTTACGGAAACATTATATAACAGGGCATAATCATACAATAACTGCTTGGACTGCGCATGAGGATAAGGCCGTTCAAAAACAGTGCCGTTCAGAAAGCCGCTTTCGTCTGCCAGTCCGGCCAGTAAATAAAGGCAACGCTTTGTCAGGCCATGTTGTTTATATGAATACATGTTGGCCAATGCTTCCAGGTAAAGGTCGCCTATCCACAGGCGCTGATCCCGTTTCGGCCCATCTTCGTATACGGTTTGCATACATTCTTTTAATGTATTCAATCCGACACGATCTATGTCCCTGATCAATTGCGGAACTGCCGTCGGGAGAGGTTCCGGATTTGTCGAAGCCGAGGTGACCGCCCTGCATGAAACATCAGAAACGGAAAAATCATAATTAGGAGCATGCAGAAGTTCTACCTTAACATACCGGAATGCCAGGCGACGCGGTATGGTTATTGTGTCGGGGACAGTCATCACCGTAACAATCTCATCCTGTAACCATGCACGACTCAGGCCGCCGCGATACGGATCAAACGGCGTTACCAATTC
This sequence comes from Tannerella sp., assembly GCA_031255595.1. Lineage (GTDB taxonomy): Bacteria > Bacteroidota > Bacteroidia > Bacteroidales > Tannerellaceae > Tannerella. Next base: position 11,392 of record JAIRSF010000156.1, on the reverse strand, counting down.
CGACGCCACCTCTCCGAATGTAAACTTAATACGCGCCGGAGCATCGGGTGTGCGATTCATCGGAGAAACCGTAAAAGTGAAGTAGCCGGTCAGGTGTTCCCCAAAATCAATAATAATCCCGGAGCGAGATTTCAAAGACGCTTTGTAAAACTCCTCGATGGAAACGGACGGCCCGGCTTTCCAACCCTGAAAAGAATTTGCGTCTTCAACTATATTAACAATCCCCTGGGGCCTCATCACCGTTTCTTTCAATACGGGAATATTTTCATGGGCTTTTTGTAGCCAGTCCGCACGTTCGTCGGGTGTATAAAAATCCTGCCCTGATGCTGCCAACGTAAAACTCACCAGCATCGTGCAACAAAAAATAAAATTCTTCATATCTCACATTTTTTTACTCCATAGATAATCAAATCTTGGGAAACATCCAGGGACTCCGGTAATCGGGTTTAAGAAGCTTATTCGCATCTTCGTTATTAAACGCCTTTTTTTGTTCGTCGTATATAAGCGTGGCGCCTACCCTTGCCGAAATATTACCCAAATGTGCATATTTGGCACATAAGCTTCCATTATCAATGGTACAGGCCGTATTGGTATCCCGGTTTTTCATACAGGCCAGGAAATTGGATACGTGATTTTTATGATCCTGAAAATCGGGCGATGAGCTGACAGCTTCGGTTTTATTTTTTTCCGGTAACACTTCCCAACTTTCACGATTGGCTACCAACGTACCGTTTGTTCCTTTAAAAGCAAGCCCGTAATTGCGTCCATAGGGGCCGGTTTCGGTTCCCGCCACATTACTCCATTGTATCAGAAAATCTTTGTATTCATACAGGACGGACAAAGTATCGAATGTTTCCGGGGAGTTTTGAGGGAAAGCAAATTTCCCACCCATACCGACTACTCTTTCCGGCATTCCTTTTACATCCATTCCCCACAAAGCCATATCCAGCAGGTGAACGCCCCAATCCGTAAGCAAACCGCCTCCGTAATCCCAGAACATCCGCCACGAACCATGAAAACGTTCTTTATTAAACGTTCGCGCCGGAGCCGGCCCTAACCACATCTCGAAATCGACGCCTTCCGGCACCGGACTGTCCGGCGCCGGTAAAGACAGTGCGCCGTAATTGAAATTCGCCCACACATTCACACAGACGATCTTTCCCAATTTACCGGAATCTATGTACCGCTTCATTTCATGCCAATGGTTTCCGCTGCGCTGTTGTTGCCCCACCTGCACAACCCGGCCGTATTTTTTCGCGGCGGCAACCATTACATCACATTCTGCTATCGAATTGGCGACAGGTTTTTCCACATAGACATCTTTCCCCGCCGCACATGCGTCGACCATTTGCAAACAGTGCCAATGATCGGGCGTCGCAACAATAACCGCATCGACATCCTTCCGGTCTAACAGCTTCCTGTAATCACCGTATAAATCAGGGTTTTTGCCGCGCAGTTGCCGGATTTCACCGGCTTTATCCTCCAACAATTTCCGGTCGATATCACATAAAGCAACACAATCTACATCCGAATGCAGGAGAAAATCTTTCAGGTTGCCCCAACCCATATTCCGGCAACCGATCAGGCCGACCCTGATTTTATCATTTGCCTGTACAAAATTAGTAGAGGGGTTATTACTCCCCAACGCAGAAGGCATCATCAATCCCATTGCCATTGTTGAAGCGGATTGACGCAGAAAATTTCGTCTTGTCATCATATTTTTATCATTTTTTGGATTTATAATTGCCCCGCAAGATAATAAATTATTTTCAATACTTTGATACGAAAGGCCTGTGATTTTTACAGTTTCCGGCCTTGTGGAAAAATGTATTTTGCCGCGATCCGCCGTCCGGGGTTATCGCTTTCGCAGCTTGTGTTTTACATTGAGGATAAATGGTTCCTAATGTGTTAAATTTCAAAATTATTCAACAATAATTGGGTAAAATCAGTTCGTTTTAATTATCTTTGCCGTCGTTTTTTTAACAGGTATAATTAAAATGAAAATTTCTCCGGATTTCAGCCCGAAACTGTTTCAGTCGCTGAAATCATACTCCAAAGAAAAATTTATAAATGACCTGATGGCGGGAATTATAGTCGGCATTGTAGCTTTGCCGCTGGCTATAGCTTTTGGTATCGCCTCGGGTGTTAGCCCGGAAAAGGGGCTTATTACGGCAATTATCGGTGGTTTCATCGTATCGTTTCTGGGTGGAAGCTCCGTTCAGATAGGCGGGCCGACAGGAGCGTTCATTGTGATCGTCTACGGTATCATACAAAACTTCGGTGTGGAAGGATTAGTCATCGCTACCTTCCTGGCAGGAGCAATGCTTGTATTAATGGGATTATTACGGCTTGGAACCGTTATAAAATTTATCCCCTACCCTATTGTTGTGGGTTTTACCAGCGGGATAGCCCTGACGATCTTTACAACGCAAATGAAAGACCTGTTCGGTATGAGCATCGAAAAAATGCCGGGAGATTTCATCTCCAAATGGGCCGTATACGCTCAAAATATATCCTCCGTATCGGGATGGTCTTTGCTGATAGGTATCCTAAGTATTGCAATAATCGTCCTGACACCGAAAATATCGAAAAAAATTCCGGGTTCGCTGGTGGCGATTATTGTTATGACGATGATCGTCTATCTGATGCGTACCTATCTCGGTATTAGCGGAATAGAAACGATCGGTGATAAATTTGAAATAAATGCGACCCTCCCCCAACCCGAAACGATCCCCATAAACATGGAAACGATCAACAGGTTGTTGCCGTCGGCATTTACGATTGCCATGCTCGGCGCTATCGAGTCGTTGCTTTCCGCAACGGTGGCGGACGGCGTTACGGGGGACAAGCACAACTCAAACACAGAACTGATTGCCCAGGGAGCAGCCAATATTGTGGCGCCGATCTTCGGAGGAATTCCGGTTACGGGAGCTATCGCGCGTACAATGACCAATATCAATAACGGCGGACGCACACCCGTAGCGGGTATCATGCACGCTGTCATCTTGCTGCTGATTCTGCTTTTTCTCGGGCCGTTGACCCGGCATATACCGATGTCCTGCCTGGCGGGCGTACTGATTATTGTTTCCTACAACATGAGCGAATGGCGTACGTTCCGCTCTATACTGAAAAATCCCAAGAGCGACGTCGTCGTATTGCTTGTCACATTTTTCCTCACCGTAATCTTTGACCTGACGATCGCAATAGAAATAGGCATGTTGCTTGCAATGGTTTTGTTTATGAAACGGATAGCCGAAACAACGCGCGTTTCGGTTTCTACGGACAGGATCGATTTGTCGGGCGACAGCGAGATTGCTCACGACGACGAAGTGCTGGTGATCCCCGAAGGAGTAGAAGTGTACGAAATCGACGGCCCGTTTTTCTTTGGGATAGCCAACAAGTTCGACGAATGTATGAAGCAACTCGGCGACAAGCCGAAAGCCCGGATCATCCGCATGCGAAAAGTACCGTTTATGGATTCTACCGGACTGCACAACTTGGAAAGCCTGTGCCGTTTGTCGGCTAAAGAAAACATTCAGATCATCCTGTCGGGAGTGAACGAGAAAGTTCGTGATGTATTATTGAGAAATAAGATGGACGAAAAAATAGGCGCCGGTAACATCTGCAGTAACATACACGAAGCGATCGGAAAAGCGGAAACTTTTCTGCAGGAACGGGAGAAACAGCCTCATTAAATCACAGAAACTTTTACGGATCACCGCTAAAAAGATGTGTCGGCAAACGATGGACACAATCGTTGGAGAGATGCTGTCAACGAATCACTTTGATTTGTTTGGGAGCGGTTAGCTGTGTGTCTGTTTTTCCGTCGGGACGTTTCCGGTGTTTGATTTTGAGGACGCCATAGGGGGTCGGAAACGTGCCTTCGACCCATTCGAGATCACCCAGGTGCGGCTCGATACGGACGACTTTGCAGCCGGGTTCGACAATGTGGACGCCCAGCACATGCTGCGAGAGCCATGCGGCCGGCCCGGACGACCATCCATGGCAGAGGCTGTGGCGATATCCCGGATAGCAATAATCACCGAAATCGCCATGTATGTCTTTTTTTCCTTCCACCGGCCATTCGTCGAGCCGAACGGCGTTTTCCGTCCAGTCGAGATCGAAGTCTTCCCAGAACGTTGTCGCTCCCATGTCGAGCATACCGCCCCAATAGCGGCGGATAAGATCAAGCGCCTCCCCGTAGTGTCCGGCCAGCGCCTGTGCTTCGAGCATGTAGTATCCGTAAAAAGTTGAAAATCCTTTGGCGCCGCCGACGGAGATATATTCGTCACAAGCTTTCCCGGCATCCATCAGGCGGGCAATCGCCATCAGGGCGGCCGCCTGCTTGAGGCCGTTGGGGTCTTTGATTTTACGACTGATTCGCCGAATGCCCTCCTCGCATTGTTTGGCGGATTCCGGCAGGTCGAGAACACGACACAGTGTGCCGGCATCTCTTAGCGCCCATACGAGCAACGCCCTGTATCCGGCTTCGACGCCCGCCTGGTTGGGAGATGAAGGCCAGTCGAGGAATTTGCGGCCGAAGGTTTCGTCGCCGTTTTCATCTATCTTGCTTGTGATGAGTGTTATCAGCCCGGCAATATAGTCTTTGTGTTTGCGCAGGAAAGCGACATCGCCATGATGATAGTACCATTCCTTGTGGATGATGAGATACCATAAGGAGTAGGCGCTCATGCCGTTCATCCAGGAGGGGAGCGGATACAGGCTGCATGCCATGTCGAGGCTTTGCGGGACGATCGGGTTGGCGCCGAAGACGCAACTGATGCTCATCACTTCGGGGTGCATGTCGCCGAGCCAGATGAGGCGGTCGCGCTTGATACCGTCCCAGAGATATTCCTGCATGTTGAGATGGACGGTGTAGGCGGCGGTCATCCAAATGCTGTCGAGGCGTTTGTCGCTGCTCCGGAAGGAACCGGCATACGGAATGTCGCGGAAACGGAGGATAGCGCGGGCTTCTTTGAGCGCGACGGTACGATTGTTTTCGAGCAGGTCGATGCGGACGAAACGAAAACCGGTGTTCCCGATCTCGATAGATCCGTCGCGTGGAATCTCCAGGATGATATCGCGTTTGGCATGGTCGTCGGTAGCGAAGCCTTTTTTCCATTCGGTGTTTAACGTCCGGCTGTTGGCCTCGCCGACAGATTCGCCGAAGCGGATACGTACGAGAGAGGGACGGCGGTCGTTGCCGAAGCCCATTACTAATTGTAACCCGCCATGCAGTTCGCGGCCATAATCGAGAAGGATGGCGGCTTTTTCCGTTTCGGTACTGCTCAGGGTACAATATTCGGTTTTAGCCATAGTAGCCTGTCCGTTGCCCGGTTGCAGCAGGACATGGGGGTTTTTTACACGAGTATCATCATCACCAGACGTCCATACGATGCGCTGTGGCGCGATGTAGACGCGGCTTAGCGGGTCTGCGGCCGCCACGCCGTTAAAACGGTCGCCAAAGATGGGCGGCAGTTGGGCGGTAGCCGTTTGTACGGAGGCAAAAATTAATAATAACAAGTAGATATTCTTTTTCATCTTCAATTTTTTTAATGCGTGAGTCTACTCCTAAAACGTCTGTTTTGACCTCATTCATGTACTTTGCGGACGAAGCTTATATTGAGAAAAGCGCTTTTCGGAGGGGATTCATTACGCGGTTCGTAAATGTTTTTTCATGTTTGTTGTTCTCACATACGGTTATTCTCCCAGATAAAAGGCCGGTACGGGCGGTTGCTGATAGCCCATTGTGCGGACGGTTATCGTCTGCCGGTAAGTATTGTCTTGCAGGAGGGTCGTTCGGCGATCGACGGCCGGGATGGTGGTGCTGTAGATGCGCAATTCGCCGGGCAGGGCGGTTACGATTTCTTCGCGCCAGTCGCCAAACAGGTCGGCGGTCATGATCAAGATTCCTTTGAATCCTTCCTGTACGGCGGCGGCACTGCCGTATTTCGCGACAGAGAGGCTGCGGCTATTGTCGCGTTTCCAGTCTATGTATTCGCGCACCTTGTCGCCGTCCCACCAGAGCCAGTCGCCCATCGGCGGTACGTCGTCGCCTTCGCCGTAGAGGGTTCCTCCGGCGTCGAAAAGGTATTTGTTGTGATTGCCGGGGATTTGCATGGCGCGGTGTCCTTTCGGATCTTCGGCAGCAAAACATTCGAGTCCGGGACGCGCGGGGTCGATGTCGGCTACCATGCCGGAGCCTATGTGTACGGTGGGCCGGTTGATGCTCCACAGGGGCGCTCCCGTACGGGCGTCGCGCACAGAAACACCCTGTCCGTCTTTGTCGTGCAGGGCTTCGACGGCATAAAAGATCTCCAGTCCGGGACGCGCAGGGTTTATATCTGTGACGTAGACTTTGTCGGGGTGTCCCAGTCCGGCCGACCAGAGCAACGTACCGTTGTCGTCCAATACCGCCGGGCCGAGTATGATTTCATCGCGTCCGTCGTCGTCTACATCCGCTACCTGGATACTGTGCGATCCCTGACTGCGCACGATTGGGTTTTCTTCGTCGCCATCCCAGCTCCACAGCTTGTTGAGCGTACCGTTTGTGTACTGAAAAGCGTCGGCGAACATGGCTTTATAGGTTCCGCGCGCTACGATGAGGCAGGGCGTTTTACCGTCGAGGTAGGCCACAGCCAATTGATTACGGCTCTGGCGGTTATAGTTACCCAGCCGTTCGGTGCGGGCAGGCCAGGGAGCGCGGGAGAGTTCTTTTCCGGTCATACCGTCCCAGACCGAGACCCATTCGTCGCCCTGGTAGACGCATCCGTCAGGTGCGCGCAGACCCGCGGGCGCCGTCTTGAGGGCTATTTCGGCCCGGCCGTCGGCATCCAGGTCGTAGACGATGAAGGGCGAATACCATACGCCCGGTTCGATCCCGTCGCCCAGGTCGTTGCGCCACAGGAACGTGCCGTCGTGCAGGTAAGCTTCGATTTGATAAGTCACCTGCGAGGAATCCGGCCTGAATCCGGGATCTTTGCTGACGCCGGGTTGCAGGAGGACAAAGTCCCATTCCCCGTCGCCGTTCAGGTCGCCGATGCCCAGCCTCCGCCGTCCGGGCATAACGCTGTCCTGCAACGGGACAGACCGGTAAGCGGGTTCGCCGGCAGACTTCTTTGCGGTAACGAAAGCCTTTTCGGACGGCGCACCCGGACGGCCGTCAACATGGGGAACGATCCAGTAACGGTCGTTTTTCTTTCCTCTCTTGTCTACAAAACCGGTCGTTGCCGCAAGCGGTTGCCGGTTCAATTTCACAGGGTGGGCATCCGTACCTTTGTACACATCGAATGTTACACCGGCAGGGTCGGACTTGAGCAGCCGCCAGTTGACGTAGACCTGTCGCCCGTCGTCGACGGCTACGATGCCGCGGTTCAGGCGCTCCTCCGCACGTTCACGCGCAAAGCCTTCTACTTTGGGCTTCGGGGCGTGCGAAGGTTTCAGTATCTCAAAATTGTAGAGTAATTCCAGCGGATCCTGAGCCTGTACGGACAAAACCGGCAGCGCCGGAAAAATCATCCATGCAAAAACTTTCATCATGTTCCTTTTCATATTGTCCGTATATTTAATTCCTATCCATGCGTGCTTTCCGGTATTAGCTTCATATTACAAAGGAACATATATATCAAAAGGTATGCAATAAAACTTTGTACATATAAATGGAAAATTGTACACGTTTCAGCTTTATCCGCTACCGGGCGTGGATATAGGCTTGGCAGCCGGAGAGGCGCCGCGCGGTACATCCGGAATATCCGGCGCATCCACGTCCCGGTAGAAAATAAAGAAGAGCGCCGGATAAAGAAAAAGAAAGAATATTCCCGGAAAAACGGTCCGTATGAAAATAAATGTTATATTTGCAGTGTTTTTTTTACAAAGCAGGGTTTATCGTTTTGTTTATAGCCTACTCACAATATGACGACGGAAATTTTAATTGTTTTTTGTGTAATAATCGTTGCAGCCGTATTTTTTGTTTGGAAAAAAATACGTTCCGGTATTGTTGCGCTGTGTTGTCGGGATTTTTAAGATGAAAAGATTATCAACATACAAGGTATTGATAACGGGGCTGCTGACCGTCCTGTTCCTCTTTCCGCATGTTGTAAAATCTACCCACATCCTCCTCCGGCATAAGCATACGTGCCAAACCCATAATTGCCATACGGACGAGCCTGCTCACGACAGTACGACCTGTCCGGTCTGCAAATTCCTGCTCCCCTGTTTTACGGAAACAAAACCGTCCGTTGAGATTGAAACGCCGCAAAGGCCAAACATCCGGCCCTTCACCGGATACAATGAAGATATCCGTATCTCTTTTTTCACATCACATTCTTCCCGCGCCCCTCCCCCTTTCTCCTGTTGACCTTGCAGGAAAATGCCGGTACATTCAATTCACTCCTTCCGCAACTGCCTGAGCGGAGTTTTCGGAGCGGATTCATAAATACAGATTTTTAAAAAAACAGAAACCATGTATAACAGGATCATTCCGGTTATAGTCATGTTTGTATCCGTGTTGCCCGCATATGCCCGGCAGCAGCATCCGGATTCTATCAAAACGATAGAACTGGAAGGCATCACCGTTACTTCCGAATCGTCGAAAAGGTCGGGTAACCGCCTTTCGCCCCTGCCGGTAGAAGTAGCCGGGAAAGAATTTCTGACGGAGCATTTTACGGGCAACCTGATACAAGCATTAGAGTATTTACCGGGAATACAGTCGATGGACATCGGTTCCGGATTTTCCAAACCGATGATCCGGGGAATGGGTTTTAACCGTATTTCGGTTGCCGAAAACGGGATCAAACACGAAGGACAGCAATGGGGAAGCGACCACGGCCTCGAAATCGACGCATTCAACGTCGAACGCGTAACCGTACACAAAGGCCCGGCGTCGTTGTCGTACGGAAGCGACGCCATGGGAGGCGTCATCGAAATGAGGCAAACACCGGCCTCAGGCGCAAACCGCATCTTCGGCGAAGGTGCCCTCATGTCCAAAAGTGTAAACGGCACAATAAGCGGCTCTGTTATGCTGGGCGTGGAAAAAGACGCCTGGCACATCCGCCTGCGCTATTCCGGCAAGCAATTCGGCGACTACCGGATCCCGACCGATACGATCATATACCTCACCCAACAGATTCCTGTATACGGGCGTAAACTGAAAAATACGGCCGGCATCGAACAAAACGTCAACCTCTATTCGGAATACCGCAAACGCAGGTACTATTCCAACTATGCCGTAAGCAACGTGTGGCAAGAAACGGGATTCTTCCCCGGAGCGCACGGAATACCCGATGTATCCGCAGCGCGAGACGACGGCAACAGCCGTAACATCGACCTGCCCTACAGCAGCGTAAACCACCTGAAGGTAACATCACACCAACAGTATACGTACGACCACCTGTCGGCTTCATGGGATGCCGGGTTTCAGAACAACCGCCGCGAAGAATGGAGTAAATTCCATACACACTACGGCACACAAAGCCCGCCGGAAAAGAACCCGGACAAAGAGCTTGCATTTTCATTGAACACGTTCAGCTCGTCCGTAAAACTGCGTTCCATTTCCTCCGGTGACTTCGAATACAGTACCGCTTGGGACCTGCAATATCAACAAAACCGTATCGGCGGCTATTCGTTTCTCCTGCCCGAATACGACCGGTTCACCACCGGCCTGTCCGTACTCGGCTCATGGCGGCCTTCCGTACATTTTTCTTTAAGCGGAGGCCTTCGCTACGATTATGGCGCCATCGACATATCGGCATACAAGGATCCCCACCTGGAGATTTATCTCCGTGAAATGGGATACGGGCAGGCTTCGATCGAACAATACCAATGGCGGGCGTACTCCGCAGATCGTCATTTCGGGGATTTTTCAGCTTCTCTGGGTATGGTCTGGCATCCTGCAGATGCACACCTGTTTAAGGCCAACATCGGTCACAGCTTCCGCCTGCCGGGAGCAAAAGAACTGGCCGCAAACGGTGTACACCACGGCTCCTTCCGCCACGAACAGGGCGATCCGTCGCTTGCATCGGAACGGGGCCGGCAATTCGACGTTTCCTATCTCTACGACCACGAGGGAATCGCCCTGTCCGCCGGCACATTCCTCTGCCTGTACGACAACTACATCTACCTCAAACCGACGGGAGAATGGTCCATCCTGCCTCATGCAGGACAGATATACCGGTATACCGGCACGGAAGCCGTTTTTGCAGGAGCTGAACTCTCATTCGAAGTCAAAATATTTCCGTTCCTGAACTACTCCCTGTTGGGAGAATATGTTCACACCCACAACCGTGATGAACATACTCCCCTAAGTTTTTCACCGCCTGCGTCGCTTCGGAATATACTGGCGCTGCGTTTCAAAACCATACAGGCCTATGCCGAGTTGCACAGTATCGCAAGGCAAGACAGGGTAGCGAAAAACGAAAGTACGACAGGCGGCGCACATTTGATTCATCTTGGAGGAAGCATACACGTTCCACTCCGGAACACGGCGTTGAACATCTCGCTATCTCTAAGAAACCTGTTTGACGCCAAGTACTACAATCATCTGAGTTTTTACCGGAAAGTAGAAATCCCCGAACCGGGACGAAACTTTCAAATATTAATTAAAATACCCTTTAAAAGTAAATTAAAATGAAAACTGTAAACAATATTATAACGACTATCATCGTATTAACAACCTTCACATTCATCTCTTGTGAAGAAAACGGCGACACCACTTCGCCCCTCATCCACCTCATAGCCCCTGCAGAGGGAGCAGAGCTAATGGCCGGAAAAGATATTCATTTCGACATGGAAATTTCCGACAACGAAATGCTGAAATCCTATAAGGTCGAAATTCATAACAACATGGAGAATCCCCACAGCCACGAAAAAGCGATAAAGGCATTGAGCCTGAAACCGGAGGCGGCAACCTATTTCTCCTATCAACATTCATGGGATGTATCCGACAAAAAAAACGCTCATATACACCATCATGAAATTGAAATTCCGGAAGATGCCATCTCCGGCGCTTATCATTTGATCGTATACTGCACGGATGCTGCCGGAAACGAATCCCATGTAACCCGTAACATCACGATCATTCCCGACGATGGCAGTGACGACGATCACGACCATGATCACGACCATGACCATTAATTAATACATCGGGACTGTGCCGAAAATCCCTGCAGACTTTCCGGTTCGATTTGATTCACAATCTATAAATCTTGCGGATCGCTGCCGGGTTTTTCGACACACCCGGATGGGTGTTTGGTTTGAGAAAAGCGCTTTTCGAAGCAGATTTCACTATTTCATTTTGATGATTTCGCTTCCGGCCAGCAGAAACGCTCCGGTACCGTACACTTCCCAGCTATCGGCGCTAAAATTTCTGCGCGGATCGGCGCCTATCGGCTGTACC
>JAIRSF010000148.1 GCA_031255595.1 Tannerella sp. | reverse complement strand
GTTGTAGGTATGAAGTTTTCATCCCTTCCGCAAGTTATTGCGGAAGGGGTGAAAACGGGATTTGGGGACTTTTGTGATAGGGTGCCCTGGGTGAATTTGCAGGCTTAATACGTGATCCGGTAGTGTCCTGCGGGGAGGGTGACTGCATAGATGTTTCCTTGTCGCACGACGTCGCTGATACGACGGGCAGGGTCGTCGGCGGCGACGGTGACGACGGGCGGCTTATCGCCCGATGCGGGCATTTCTAATCGGATATCCGACGATACGATCACGTCGAAGGCGTCGCCGTTTCTGTATAACGAGGCTTGTGCGCCGGCGTCGCCGGACAGAAAACGCCAGTCGCCTTTTGCAAGCATCTTGCCTTCGCCCATGAAAAGGTAGGATAACTCTTTTTCGGTGTTTTCGCCGACTACCGCATACACGCCCCGGAAACGTATATCGCTGTGCGTCACCTCTTCTTCGCCTTCGTCCGGGCGGTTGAAGATGTAGTCCGTTCCTCCGGAGGAGGTTTGTATTTTTATACCGGTGAAGTTTTCGGCGTCGCCGAAGTATTCCACTTTACGGATTGATGCGCCTTCGTTTTCCGTATAGGGGTGATATACGGCTACGAAGGGGCGGCGCCAGGCTTCGCCCTGCTGGCGGACAATCAATGTAGGCAGGGGTGTGTCCAGCAGTTCGTCGGGGACGGAGCCTTTCACGAAAGCGTTGGATTTGGGCGCCATGGCTGTGAAGACGGTTCTGTCCGGGAAGCCTTTCATCCATAGGCGGACGGATACGTCGGGCTGTTGCTGTAACCCGATGTGGAACCGGGCGGTGAAGTCGTCGGCGGTAGACGCGGCTTTTTTGTCGCTGAAATAGTCGTATCCTTTCATATCGCCTGCCTGCGACGAGAGTTCCCGTTGCGTCGGCACAAGTTTCAATGCCCGTCCGTTGCGGTCGGCCACGTCGATATGCTGCCCGATACTGTGGTAGATGTATTCGTGTTTTATGTCCTTTTTGTCGTTGCGTGCCGAGCGGAAGATGTCGATGACGTAGGCCGACGTTTCGCTTGTGCGGACGATGCCTGTGAGCCGTTCCTGCCGGGCGTTGGTCTTCGGCTCGGTCAGGGCGACGCGGGCGAAGGTGATTTTTTCGAACGGGAGGAGCTGTTCGCCATGTCCGGGATAATAGGCGAGCAGGCGGTAGGGATAGTCGCTACGCATCATGCCGTAGTCGGAGATACCGTCTACCGCGACGGTGTTGTGCGCGGGGAAACGGGCATAATACTCCTGGTTATCGCGTGTGCCGTATGTTTCGCCGTAGGAACTTTCGGGCGCGAGCATCAGCCCTTTTCCGAACATTTCGAGCGAGATGCCGTTCGCATGTGCATGATTGCCGTAGGAGCCGGTCAGCGTGACGGCCATCGCGTTTTGTTCGTCACGACCGTTGCGCTGTATCAGCCAACTGACGTTGGGGGCGTAGTAAGTGTCGCAGAGCAGGTGGTTGTAGGTAGCGTCTTCCGCCGCAACGTCCACCGGTTCGTCCACGTAGAAGAACAGCGGGAACAGGGATTTCCCTTCGCCCCGGTTATAGACGCCGTCGTGCATCATTTTGCGAAGTATCCGGGTCAGTTCGACTTCGCAGTCCTTTTCGCCGTACTTGCGGCAGAGCGCGATCAGCATTTCGAACGGTTGCGGGCGCAGGGGTACATACTTGGCGTCGCCGAAAGCTGTGACGCGGCCGTTGGGAAAGAGATACTGCACCAGCGCCGGCACAGCTTTCCGCATGATGGGGAAGGTGTCGAGCAGGTGGTTGTTTTCGGCGTTGTCGATCAGGGAGATGACGTCCAGCATGTCGTTGCAAACGCTCATGGAGTAGGTGGCCGACTCGTGCCACAGGCCGGTTTGCGGGTCGAAAGCTTCGTCGATCATTTCTTTCAGGGCAAACTGGCGTATGGTGGTGTGATTCAGGATCTCGTTGAGGTAATACTGCCGTCCGCGGCCGTCTTTATAGAAGTCATCATCTTCGAGCGCCAGTGCGATGTATGCGACGTGGCGCGCCTGGAAGATGTTCCAGTTGTTGTCGGGGACGCCGTAGAGGATTTGCTGCTCGGCAAAGCGTTTCAGCACTTCGGTGATCATTTCCATATCGGCCCGGTTCGTCGTCAGGTAGTCGTACATAAAATCGTAGCACAGGGCTAAGTGCGGGATCAGGTGGTCGAGTATAACCTCGAAGGTGGCCAGTCCCATCAGGTGACTGTTTGAGTAGTCTTCCAGGGCGAACGGCTCCCGGCGGTAATACATCCCTCGGACGTAGGTGAGGAAAATGTCGGATGCAAAGACGGCATATTTATCCTCGCCCGTATACCAGTAGAGAAACGCCGCATTGGCGGCAAGCGAGAGAATGCGTTCGTTCATAGGGCCGATCATGCGTCCCGTTTTCGAGGGGTGCACCCATTCCCATGGATGCCCTTCTTTTTTGCGGTTTTGCAGATACATGCCTTTCTCGTCCATATAAGGTTGTGTATCTTCGATCGAAGGCATGAGGTAGTCGGTCGCTCCGTCGCGATGGCCTGCAAACTTGACGGTCGGCACCGGGGCGCGTCCCCTCCCGTAAAGAAATGCGTTGCCTTTGACGTATACCCGTTCATGGTGCGTGTCCCAGTACATCTGCATACGCGAGAGGATCCATTCCGGATCCGACAGGTGGCGGTCGACGTATGGGTCGACATTCGCTTTCAGACCGGCATACGAACGGTTTGCCCATTCGGCGGTTTTTAGTTTGGCGCCGAAAGTTTCCTTTTGGTCGGGAGTGATGTAGATGCGCGGGTGTACGGATTGCGCTTGCATAGCGCCATAGATGCCGGACGTAAGCACAAAGGCGGTCGACATCAGGAAAACAAGAATAAATGTGTTTTTCATATCGCTGTTGTATTTATGATGAATGAGTCGGATTCTCCACTAAAAATTATCGTTACAAATATACATAAAAAAACCGCATAAAAGTCCTACGGTTCGTGGAAGAATGTTCATGTACGGGAAAACCGGGAGGGGCAACTCATACAGAAAAATTTCGGCATCACAAACAGGGACTTGGAAAAGGAAAAGCTTGTGAAGCTCCACACATGAAGCTTCACAAGCTTTAAAACGCACAACTACTTCATCGTATAACGCTTGATACTGATTTTTGCGCTGTTGGACGGTATTCCCGGATTGGTCGATCCGGGGTTGACCGTATTGATAAAAATATATGCGCGGTATTTGCCGTCTTGCGTTTCCATCCACAAGCCGCCTTCGTTCTTCACGTTGACGGCGTAGTTGGGCATTCCGGTGAAATCAAGATCCATAAAATCAGGATCATCGACATAGACGCCGTACTGAAGCCTTGCCAGATGCCGATCTCTCAGTCCGTAGACTTTCCTTATCGGGGTGTTGTTGTTGACGCCCGGAGGAAGCGTTATGCCCGGCCTGTACTCCGAATTGGAGGCGGGCGCTACAAAAGCGTGGGCAAACGTGATGTTCGGGATATTCCGGTAGAGATATACCAGGTCGATCCTGTCGGCTTTGGATGCCGCTTCCGTCGCGTTGTATACCGCCATGTCGGCTATGGAGAGGTAGCAGTTATCCCCGTCGGTCGTCACGATGTCGAGTGCCATGTCCATCCGGGCGATCTCGTAAGGCCCCATTTTATAGGACACCTCCTGTCCGTTGCCGGCTTTGGCGGAGAACGTAAATTCTACGTTTTGACCTTTTGCCTCCTGTGGTATCTTGTAATAATAACGCAACGAGGCGGCGCAGGTATCTGCTGTGAACGTCACTTCCGACCTTGTGCCCGAGGTGACGCATGGGTTCGCTACGACAACCGGGATATCGCTACCGCTTCCGTCGGTATAGAACGACCTGTGTTCGAGGTACGTCCCGTCCGCGCCGGCGATAGAAGCTTCCACTTTCGCCGAAACGAGTTTCCCCAAGTCGGACGGCAGCGCCGCGGCATACACAAATTCGATATTCAATCCTGCCACGTTCGGGCCAAGCGACCGTTTGATGCAATCGTTTTCCAGTCCGGATGCACGTTTCGGCGTTGGAATCTCATCGTCGCTGCAGGCTGCAAAAAATGTCAGCGACAGGGCGAACACGATAGGAAGATATTTATAATGTTTCATCATAATTAATTTTTTAAGTGATTAAAAACTATGGTTTCTGAACGGAAAGATTTATCGTATAAGTTTTCCGTACCTTCCGGTTACCCGATATGACCGTATATTGCTTTGGCTTCGTCAGATCGGAGAAATCCGTCCATCCGGTGATTTTCGGTTCCAGCTTGGCGTCGGTGACAAGTGTGAATTGAGGCCACAGGTGCGTCAGGTCGGTCGCGTAAAACACTTCCACGTCAATCGTACAGGCTACCGTATCGACAACGGCATTTTTCGTTCTTACGGTCTGGAAATCCGATCCGAGCAGTTCGAAGCTGCTCACGAAGCATTGGCTTCTCTCTGTGATCAGCAAGCCGTCTTCGTCGATCGGATAGTCATAACATCCCGTAAACACACACAGCAGCATGATAAACGGACACACTGCAACACATATCTTTTGTATGATGCGATTTTTTAAATGATTCTTTTTCATAACTCTGTATACATTAAAAAATTATAACCAGGGTGTGTTTTGCGTCAGGTTCGGGTTTCGATCCCGTTCTCCCGGCGGGATGCGGAAGATATAACATTGTTGGTATACTCTTTCGTTCTGGTTCTGGAAGTACCGGTTTTGATCCGCGCCGTATGTGTCCCTGCGCCAGACGCCGTTGTTGTCGTACGGCGGACACCATACGCGCTCAATGGCGCGCCAGCGGCGGAGGTCGAATCCCCGCTGTCCTTCGCCTATCAGTTCGATAATCCGTTCCTGCTCGATCGCCTGGAAGAAGGATTCTTTCGACGCCGTTTTGTCGGCCGTTAGCGGCGGCAGGTTGCCGCGGTGACGTACTTTGTTGACCAATTCAATCGCCTTGGCATCCGGCCCGCCGTTTGCTTCGTTAACAGCTTCGGCATACATCAGGTATACGTCTGCAAGGCGCATCACCGGCCAGTGATAGTTGCCTTCGCTGCGTCCGAGTCCGGGCGTATTGCGTACAAACTTGCGGAAGACGTATCCCGAATTGGTACCGTCTGTGTTGTACGTGATCTGACCGATATTGGCCTCCGTAAGTCCCGGAAACTCCGAATAGTTGGTCGCCGTAATATTTGTATTCCATGTTCGATAGATAAACGGGCACCAGCCTGTAGAGAGGCGTGAAGTGAAGCCGATGCTCATCTCGTAGTCCCACTGAATGGTCGATTTCATACGATAGTCGCGGTCGGTGTAACTTTGGGGGTTCAGTGCCGAATTAGGTGTGCTGTATGCCACAGCTTTGCCTACATTGTCGGGATTCATCGGAATGAGCGGTTCGCAGAAGTCGCCGGTTGTGACGGACTGATAGCGGTCGGCTATTTCGTACCGGGGCGTGACCCAAACCTGCGATCCTTCGTGGTTACGTCCCGCAAAGTCGCGCATCAGTTCTTCGCCCTGGCTTGTGCCCAGTCCGCCATGGGTGAAAACCATAATCAGTTCCGGGTCGCCGTTGGCTTCGGGTGTAAACAGGTAGTAGTAATTCGGCAGGTTATCCGCTTTACCCGGCTCGTCACATTCGCCCGGTTCGCCGTTTCTAAACAGCGTCAATCCATAGTCGTCGATTACGGACTTGAAGTCGGCTGCGGCTGCGGCATAAGCGGCTGCCGCTTCCGAGGCGCTCGGCGTAAACGTTTCTAATTCCGGCCAGCCGAAACGGTTCCAACAAGCCCAATACAATTGCAGCTTACCGCGGAAAGCCAGTGCGGCCGGTTTGGCGGCGCGGCCGATGCCGGATGCTCTCGCAGGCAGTTTTTCCAACGCATACGTGAAATCATCATAAATAAACGTCTTGATATCGGCAATCGGCGTGCGGGTTATGTTTTCCACTTCCGAATTGTCGTATACGGTACGTTCGATAAGCGGCACGTCGCCCCACATGGAAATCAGTTTGAAATAAACCATACCGCGAAGCAGGCGCGCCTCGCCGATGATCGTTTCGAGATTGCTCCTTGACGAAGGGCTTGCATTGTCCAGCATCTTTTCTACGTTGTCGATCACATAATTGGCGCGGTTTATACCGCCGTACAGGAAGCGGTACATCTTGTCGAAGCCGCTTCCGTAGCCGCTCGGATTGTAGCCGCCTCCATGATAAGCGTCGCCGAGTCTTAAGTTACCGCTCACGACGCTCATACCGCGTGTCCTTACATATTCGCCATGCCCATCCATATAATAATCGCGGTCGAAAAGCGGACGTATATCCGCATAAGCGCCGTACAAAGCATACGTAGCGTCGCTTTCCGTTTTCCAGAATGCAACGGCGGCAAGCTCCGTCGTCGGATCCTGATTCAACAGATCCTGCACGCACGAGGTGGCCGACAGGAGCCATCCCGCTATGATGCAACCTGCGAGTGAAAGTTTTATACTATTCTTTATTTTCATAATCGTTACATTTTAATTAAAACCCAATATTAAGGCCCAGAGAATATGACGTAATCAGCGGATAGGCGTCCTGAGCGTTGCCGCCGCTGTTCCCGCGTCCGCCCCTTTCCGGGTCAAGACCGCGGAATTTTGTCAGTGTAGCGATGTTTTCGCCGGAGAAATAAATGCGCAGGCTGTTTACATAAACGACTCTCAGCCATTTCTGCGGCAGCGAATAGCCCAGTTGCAGGTTTTTCAGGCGCAGGTAGGTCAGGTCGTCCAGCCAGAAGGTCGATTCTTCGCGGTTGGCGTTTCCGCTCAGGCGCGGCCATTCGCTGTCGCGGTTTTCCCACGACCACGGATTGTTCCAATGTTCCCACGAAAAGGCGTAACGTTGCGAGCCGGGGTTCACGTTATTATAATCGTTAATCCAGAACGTTTTGCGTCCGGAGGCACCCTGAAGCATGATAGCCAGGTCAATCCCTTTCCATGTAGCGGCGGCGTTCAGGGCGAAGTTCGTAGTCGGCCTGTCGCGCAGGTATCCGGGATAGGCCACTTTGTCGTTTCCGTCGATCCGTCCGTCGCCGTTCACGTCTTTCCGCAGGACGTCGCCCGGCGATGAGTTTTGCGGCGTGTGACGGTATATATCGCTCCATGTTTGGGCAATGCCGTCCTGTTCGTATGTGTATACAAAGCGGTAAGGCATACCTACATAAATCCAGCCTTTGTCGAGAAATTCGTTCCACAGTTCGAGTTTCGTCCAGTTCTTTGAGAAGTTTCCGCTTACCGTATAGCTTAAATCGCCTTTTTTATCTTTCCATGTGAGGTTTATTTCCACACCGCGGTTCCGCATGTCGCCGATGTTATCGCGTGGAGCGCTGTAGGCGCCCGTCAGATGAATCGACATCTGCGAGGGGCGTATCATCCCTTCTGTCAGCCGGTCGTAGAAGTCAAGTTCGGCCGACAGTTTGCCCTTCAGGAAGCCCAGGTCGAGGCCCACGTTCGTTATCCGGCCGGTTTCCCATGTCAGACTCTGGTTGATCATCTTCTTATTGACGAATCCTTTTACGATCGTGTTTCCTTCCATATAGTTGCTTGCGGTCAGCGTTTCCTTCTGCTCATAGCGGCTGACGTCGTTGTTGCCCAACGTTCCGTAGGATGCACGCAGTTTGCCCTGATACAGATGATCGCCCACCAGGTTCTTGACGAAGTCTTCTTCCGAGAAGCGCCAGCCGAGGGCTACCGAAGGAAAGAAACCGTACTGGTGTCCGGGAAGGAAGCGCGACGAGCCGTCCGCACGAAAATTGATTTCGAGCAGATATTTGTCGTATGCCACATAGTTCAGGCGTCCGATATAGGAGCGTAATCCTTCGGTTTCGGAATTGCCGCCTGTGCCCTGCACATCGGTCAGCGCTGCATTTATTTCGTGCAGCGAAGGGTGCAGGCGATTATTACGTGATGAAGACTGGCTCCGGCTGTACCAAAACTCTTCGCTGTAGGCAGCCATCAGGCTGACCTCATGGCCGTTGGCAATCCGGAGGTTATAATCCAGCCTTCCGTTCAATTGGGTTTTGTAGCCTGTGTTGGTAGCGTTCGAAACGCCTGCATCTTCACCTACATAGACCCTCGAACCGTAAGCCCCTACCTGGAAATTATACGCTCTGTTCGGCGTATTGGCCGACCATGCGAACTGGTTGTAGTAGTTCAAAGCATATTCCAGGTGTGCCGAGAGGCCTTTCAGCGGCTTCCAGTCGAGATACATGTTGCCGAGCGCCTCCTGCCGGTTGGTGTGGTTCAGATTGTTTATCATATATGTATAGGGATTATAAGCCTGTGCGTCCTCACCGTAAGCCATTGCACCGCCGAAATAACCCGTTTCGGCGTCGTAAGGCGTGATGCCGGAGGGGGAGTATTTCAGGTCGAATCCGCCGGTATTGTTCGGATCGTCCGAATCGGTATAACCGCCGCTCATGTAATGGGTACGTTCCGTCCAGTTGCCCGAAAAACGGACGCCCACATTCAGGCTGTTCAGCAGCTTGTAATCGAAATTAAACCGCACGTTGTAGCGGGAATAGTCATTGTTGATTTGCAATCCTTCCTGATCCTGTACGCCGAGCGAAGCAAAGAAGTTCGACTTATCGTTGCTGCCGCTTGCCGATACGTTGTAGTTCTGCAATACACCGTTGTCGCGCATGATCCAGTCCCACCAGTTGGTGTTCGGGTATTTGATCGGGTCGATTATGCCCATTGCCAGCCATTGGTCTATCGTACCGTTCTTGAACTGATAGTTCGATTCGAGCGTATTAACGGCGGCTGCACGTTGATGAAGCGTCAATCCCCGGGCATAATCCGGCATGAATTCCAGCGAGTTGGTCGGATACGAAACGGAATAGTTGCCCGATACGTTAAACGAAACCCTGTCGGATCCTTTGCCCGACTTGGTTGTGATCAGGATCACGCCGTTAGCTGCGCGCGAGCCGTAGATAGCGGCGGATGCGGCGTCTTTCAATACGGATATGTTTTCAATATCGTTCATGTTAAGGCGGTTGATGTTTACGTCGGGCATACCGTCCACGACGATCAGCGGCGCGGCGTTGTTGACCGTACCCATACCGCGAATCATCAGCGAAACGTCTTCGCGTCCCGCCATACTACTGTTCTGACTGACGGCAAGGCCCGGCAGCATACCCTGCAAACCGGAAGAAACGTCGACCAGCGAACGGCTTGCCAGCGTTTCGTCGACCTTCATGGCCGATACGGCGCCGGTCAGATTTACTTTTTTCTGTGTTCCGTAACCGACAACGACCACTTCGTCGATCATTTGAACGTCTTCCCGCAGCGTGACGTTGATGACGGTTCGGTCGCCTACCGTAACCAACTGATTGATGAAGCCGATATACGAAAATTCCAATTCGGAAGTACGGCCGGGGACACTGATCGTGAACTTCCCGTCGAAATCCGTCGCGACGCCATTCGTTGTTCCTTTCACGAGGACATTTACACCCGGAAGCGGTTCTCCGGTTACATCCTTCACCATACCCGAAACGGAAATGGTTCCCTGTGCAAACACTGAAAGCGAACAAATGGCCACACTTAAGATAAATAACATTCTCCGCAGTGTTTTCCAATTAATTAATTTATGTTCATCCATACTCAGACTTAAAAAATTATGTTTTTCCTTTTATTTAATCACTATATGCCGGCCTCTCTCCGTATCGGCCCGTCCGGCGAAAACCGTGGCGAACGATGCTTTCATCACCTTGCCAAAAAGCAGATTTCAGATTCTTTTTCCATCCATAGGCATTTTATTTAGAAGGTTACACAATATTGTATTTCGCTTGTCGTGCACCGGAAAAGAAGTCGGCGACTCCGAAACACACAAGTCCCTTACCCGATAACAAAGGCGTATTAGCGGGCAAAAACGGAATAATAAGTAACAGGATAAAAAATAGGGGACGTTTTTTTGGAAATGTGATTTTATTTTGTATGCCCCTGCGTCTCTCTCTCTCTCTCTCTCTCTCTCTCTCTCTCTCTCTCTCTCTCTCTCTCTCTCTCTCTCTCTCTCTAATAAAAACCGGAAACTAACCAACACAGGCGTGTTAATTAATTCAAAAGGAGATAGGTGTTTTTCTTTAATGGAGATCATAAGAGTTCTATGATGAAATTGCAACAAAGATATTTATTTTTCATTAAAATGCTCTTTTTTCTATCATTTTTTTCATCCGCATCGAAACCGGATGTTTTTTTAGACCTCTCCCAAACTCTCAAAAGGCGGCTGAACCGATAGAAGAACTCAACGTTAAATTCAGAACGGGCGAAATGTCAATTGACGGATATGAGCCTGCACTGAGCCGGGTAAT
>JAIRSF010000095.1 GCA_031255595.1 Tannerella sp. | reverse complement strand
ACCGCATCATCGCACAACCCCATTGTCTTAAGACCGGTATAGGCAAGTGATTGACCGGCAGGCCAATACTGCGCATAATATGTATGAACGATAATCTTTTTGCACAGGGAAGTTGATACAATATCGCAAAGGCCGGAACGGATGCCTATAAAACACCCCGCCATATTCAGAAATGGTACGATTTCTGAAAAATCAAGCGATATGCCCACCGTATTGCGGACAGGCTGTTCGTCTCCAAAACAATTTGTACATACCGTAAAACCCTCCGAAATTGCAAAATCGGAAATATCTTCCCAAAAAGAATCATCCAGCAAAAAATTCTTAAGTCCGGTAGAAAAAGGAGCAAGAAGAATGGTTTTACCCACAACCAGTCTGTTGCTTATAAAGTGTCTTTTCATTGCCTCTGTATCCCCGGAAAACAAAGGTAGCATCGGCTCGGTTTGTCTTGGGAGATGCATTCCGCAGTATAAATATAAATCAATCATTTCTATACCGTGATAACCCTGAACGTCCTGTCGGGTAAAATTAAGCCTATAATTTGAATATATCCTCATAGTATGATGAAAATAGATTATATCTTCCGGCATGGATACAAAATTCGTGAAACGATATAAACAGACGAGTTCGTCCAAGGTTAAATATTTTGTTTTTATATCTGGGACAAATAGTTCTAGAACCGATCTTTCCTTTGAAGACAAGCATAAGAAAACATAATCCTTAATATTATTTTTGTTTATAAACGCAGACAGATACATACCTACGATATAATAATCACCCAAACCATAAATTGCGGTGCCTAAAATGCATGTTTTTCTTCCAAAGGTTTTTTTTAGCGTATTATAAATAATATAACCTTTTAAGAGATTCTTAAATATAACGATTAGATGACCGTGTCTTCCATTTTTTAGCGCCGCATATATCTTTGAAAACACTGACGATTTTGCATCATTTCGAGATTTATATTTCATCACATTCCTCCTGTAAAAAATAATTCTTTAAGAAATGACGGACAGGCGCGTTTTTTATATGGGAAAATATCAAATATTCCAATGGCGATCAGCTCTTCGGTCGTTATTTTCCCACTTCCAGTCAGTTCCGCACCCCTCCTGCCCGTTGGCTCGTCCAGTGATGCAATATACAAACGATGGTCAAAATCGTAAAGCATGGCATACTGCATTATGCTTTCCGCATTCTTTCTGGAAAAATACACGGTGCTAATAGGGTATTCAGAAACATATGAAGCGTATTTTAGTACCCGTCTGTCAAAGGTCAACAACAAAGCATCATGAAACATATGACTTTCAAGAAAATCATGCAGATAAAGCAATGTGTAAAGATTGTATTCTGTATTCAAAGACGGCATTAGTATCACCGCAGTTGAATTACCGATCATCTTTCCCAGTTTTATTTTTTTCCATTGAAACCATCCAAAAAATGTAATAAAAAGTTTCTTCAAAAACAGAAACAGCATCATCTCCTCCTTAATATTTCGCCGATACCGCCGCCCGGGTGGTTGGCTCTGAAATCGCACAGTTGTACACCTGCGCTTTCCGCTATGCGCATCGCCAGGCCTTGAAGAAGAATAAGATATATCGCCGTAGAACAGTTCGGTACGATATTCCACTGATCGCCCTCGTGGTCCAGTTCCAGTATCAGTTGGTTTTTTAGCATGGTGGCTAGCCTCGATTCTTTTGCGAAACTTAAGAGCCATGTTTCCGTCTTGCGGGCGCAAAGCTGTTCGGCCAATAGTACCGATTCCCAGGTATTGCCGCTTTTTGAAAGCAGCAGTACGGTATCCCGTGGCGTTATCATTCCCAAATCGCCGTGAATCGCCGTGTTGGTATGTAAAAAGCGGGCATCAAGACCCAGCGAATTCATCGTTCCGACAAATTTTTCGCAGATGGGAACGTTTTTTCCAAGGCCGCTGGCGATGATTTTCCCGCCGTCTTTTTTCGTTCCGGTACAGACGGCGGTAAGCCGGTCAAATTCCGTCTGTTGCACTTTTTCAAAACTTCCGTAAATTATCCGCATCTGCCGCTCAAAATAATCTATCATTTTTCCCTCTCAAAAAATCA
This sequence comes from Tannerella sp., assembly GCA_031255595.1. Classification (GTDB taxonomy): domain Bacteria; phylum Bacteroidota; class Bacteroidia; order Bacteroidales; family Tannerellaceae; genus Tannerella. Next base: position 949 of record JAIRSF010000095.1, on the reverse strand, counting down.
TCCATTAAATAAAGGCCATTGTAAAAAGCCCCGCAAACGGAGTCGTAATCTTCCCATGCGTATGTTGTAAGAGAAAGCCAGATAATAGCGTGAATAAAACTTATTTTTCTTTGTACGGGGACTGGCAGTTTTGACAGATAATAGCCTGTCAAATGCCCCCACCCGTTTGATTCCATTTTTAGATTTACGGCATCTTCCCCTATGTCAAGGTCAAAATTCTTATTGTTAAATCGGTCATAATTTCCGTTTATCGAATAGAACACCTTTGCCCAGTCATACGCGGTATCACCGCACAGCTCGGTAAAACCAAAGTATCCGCGCGGATCAAGAAATGTTATACTCAGGTCAACGTCAACCATAGTGTTTGAAAAGGTGCAGTCGCCGTGAATAAACGCGAACTTTGTATCGTAAAGCAGTTTTGTCACAAGATCGCGAAACGTATCCCGGTAAAAAAATATATTTCCGCATTTCTTGCCGTTTACGACGATCTCTTCCCTGTCCGCGAAAGGTATCAGACCGCGTACAACATCAAGGCGGGCCATCGTCTTTGTATAGTAAGCTTCTTTTACGCTGAAACAATCGCAGGCCGCCGTCTCCAGGCTGTGCAGGGCGGAAAGTGCCGCGACTATCCTGTCTATAACCGTTTTCTTTCCGGCATCGTCAATTTCCGCCCTAAATATGTTCCGTCCATTAATTAAACGCATAACAAACGGTTCGTATGACACGATATCTGGAATTTGTTTAAAATTGTACCTCACGGCCGCTTTATACCAGGCAATTTCCCGTGCCGCAAGGCTCTTTCCCTGATCATCAACAGGAACTTTTGTTATGTTCCCGTCGGCTATTTCCATTCTGTTAAACGGACGGCAACGGAAACCGTTCCCTTTTGATTCAGATTTCAGCGCCTCCGGCGTACCGACCTCTTTTGTCGCGCCAAGACGCAACGGCA
>JAIRSF010000070.1 GCA_031255595.1 Tannerella sp. | reverse complement strand
ACACTGGATCGACGGATGCCATGGGAAGGGCAAATGTGAAGCGGCTTTCGAAAATGCCAAAGAAGTGAATGAAACGTTCAACCTGGGTTCCGTTTCGCTGATGAGTAACGGCAAAAAGCTGATCTACGATCCCCGGACACGCACCGTCACCAACGACGAAGCGGCTAACCAATTGCTCACGCGCAAGGTGCGCAAGGGCTGGGAAATGTGAACTATTTTAAAACGAATATACCAATGACAACAAGACGTGATTTTTTTCGTGACCTGACGCTGGGAACTGCGGCGATAGCTGCCGCAGCACCTGCCGGCACACTGGCTGCCCTGACGGCTCCGCTGCCTCCCGTCAATCGGGAGGCCTTCAAGCCCCTGCGCATTTCTATGCTTTCTTATTCGTTCCATGGCTTGGTCAAGGAGCGGATGATGGATATTTTTCATTTTTTTGAGACTTGTAAGTATCGCTACGGCTTAGACGCAGCCGACTTGTGGAACGGTATGATTGCCTCAACCGACGACGGTTTCGTTGACAAGGTGCACCGCGCCCTTGAGGATCGCCAATTAGTTGTACCGAATATCGCGGTGGACGGGACGACGATTATACAGGCCGACGGCGAAGGTGCCGCTACACACCGCACCCTGCAGGATCGTTACCTGCAAATCGCCCGTCGATGGGGTGTGGGCTTTCTTCGTTTTGATGCGGGAGCGAGCCGGAAGAAGGACAGTAAGGACATAGACGGCTGGACGGAGAAGGAGTTTGATTTTATCGTTGGCCGTTACCGCGAACTGGCGCAATATGCCTTCGACCATGGTTTCCGCACCGGCGCCGAAGTACACTGGGGGCCTGAACGTTGCTGGGTGCACATGGAGAAACTGATCCGGGCCGTAGATCATCCCGGGTTTGCGATCTGTATGCATTTCGGCGGCTGGTACGGTACGCCCGAAGAAGTCCTTGCCGCCGAAAAAGCCGCCGCTCCTTACGTGGCGCACACGCATATCCCATGGGACGTCTGCGAAGACCCGAATCTGCATGCCCGCCTGGCTGTTTTGCGCGACGCCGGTTACACAGGTTATTACAGTGTGGAACATCATTCGGGCAAGAATGAGTATAACAAGGTCGAATCTCAGCTCGGCAAGGTAAGAGCTGTTCTGACAAGTTGGAACAGGGGGGAAGACGGCGACGCCAACCGATAAAGGCGGAAGTGCGCAGCTCCTTGGGTGAAGCGCTTGGAAAAACTCATGCATTTGCTCCGTCGAAAACGGGGCGAATAGTTTTTATGTGTAATTTTTTTTATATCTTGCCGCGGCTTAGATGAGAGTTTGACTAAGATATTAATATTAAATACTTAATAAACAATGAAAAATTATAACTTAATACCCTTATTTGCATTTTGTGCGATTTTCATTCCTTTAACAGGTATGGCTCAAAAACAGTTCAAAATTAAATCTCCCGACGGAAAAATCGAAGCGACGGTGAATGTTGGGAAAACGGTTTCTTATTCTGTTTCTCACAACGGAGATCCGATGCTGGATAATTCGGCCCTATCTATGGCGCTTCAGGACGGCTCATCTTACGGAGTAGACGTAAAATTGTCCGGTTCGTCGACAAAAACCGTTCGTCAAACCATTGATGCGGTTGTTTATAAACGTAAGCAAATAAAAGATGATTATAACGAACTTACCTTGAAGTTCAGAGGAGATTATCATATTATATTCCGCGCTTATGATGAAGGTGTAGCCTACCGGTTTGTTTCGACGGCGAAAAAGCCGTTTGTGGTGAAACACGAGCAGGCCGAATTTAATTTCCCTTCCGACCGGAAAGCATTCATCAATTATGCCAACACGCAGGAAACCGTTCCGTTGGAAAGGCAGTTCTTCAATTCGTTCGAGCAGCCTTATTACCACATTCCCCTATCGGAATGGAATAAAAAGAGGCTAGGTATACTACCTCTTGTCGTGGAAGGAGATAACGGCAAGAAAGTTTGTATAACGGAAGCCGATTTAATGAACTATCCGGGTATGTTCGTTTATCCCGGAGATCATTCGCCCGGACTGAAAGGCGTCTTTGCCCCGTATCCAAAAGAAGTGGAACAGGGCGGGCATAATAATCTGCAGATGCTTGTCAGGTCGCGCGAAGACTATATCGCGAAATTCGATGGTGCGACTGCTTTTCCCTGGCGTGTCATCGTGATATCGGAACAGGACAAATATTTGGCGGATAACGACTTGGTGTACAAATTGGCAACGCCGTCCAAAGGCGATTATTCGTGGGTGAAGCCCGGAAAGGTGGCCTGGGACTGGTGGAACGACTGGAATCTTTACGGCGTGGATTTCAGAACGGGCGTAAACGATGCGACCTACAAACATTATATAGATTTTGCTTCCGAACAGGGTATCGAATATGTCATCCTCGACGAAGGATGGGCTGTAAATAAAAAAGCCGACCTGTTTCAGGTTGTACCGGAAATAGACCTGCCCGGATTGGCGGCTTATGCAAAATCCAAGAATGTGGGCCTTATCCTTTGGGCGGGATATCATGCGTTCGACAGGGATATGGAAGCGGTCTGCAAGCATTACAGCGAGATGGGTATCAAAGGTTTTAAGGTTGATTTTATGGACAGGGATGACCAGCCGATTGTTGATTTTCATCGTCGCGGTGCGGAGATGGGGGCCAAATACAAACTGCTGATAGATTATCATGGAACGTATAAACCTACCGGACTGCATCGAACTTATCCGAACGTGATCAACTTCGAGGGCGTTAACGGACTGGAACAAATGAAATGGTCTATGGGCCTGGATCAGGTCACGTATGATGTAACGATTCCGTTCATTCGCCAGGTTGCCGGGCCGATGGACTACACGCAGGGATCTATGCGGAACGCGACGAAAGGAAATTTCAGAAGCGTATACAACGAAGCGATGAGCCAGGGAACGCGATGCCGTCAACTGGCTGAATACGTGATTTTTGAATCTCCGTTGAACATGCTCTGTGACAATCCGTCCAATTATCGTGCGGAGCCGGAGTGTACGAAGTTTATCGCCGAGGCGCCTACGGTGTGGGATCATACGATTGCTTTAAATGGAGAAATCGGCAAGTATGTCACCATCGCCCGTCAAAAAGGGGACGTATGGTATGTCGGCTCTATGACGAACTGGGATGCAAGGAGCCTTGAACTCGACCTGTCGTTTCTCGGCGAAGGCAGTTTCCGGGGAGAAGTTTTCAGGGACGGTATAAATGCAGATCGCGTTGCGCGGGATTATAAAAAAGAGATAATTGATATACCTGCCGGCAAGAAATTGCCCGTATCCATGGCTCCCGGTGGAGGATATGTGGTGAAGATTACAAAAAAGTAGTGGTTTTTCGTCTTAATAATATAATATAAATCAAACATATAGTTAACAGGAAATGAGAAAGTGGCGTATTGAAGATTCCGAAGAGTTGTACAACATCTCCGGCTGGGGGATCAATTATTTTTCTATTAATAAAAAGGGGAATGTCGTTGTCACTCCCAAAAAAGGGTATGCAGGCGTTGACCTGAAAGAATTGATTGACGAATTGCAGATCAAAGATCTCTCAACTCCGATGTTGATTCGTTTTCCGGATATATTGGATAACCGGATTGAACAAATCACCAAATGTTTTAAAATTGCTGCCGAAGAGTACAATTACCAGGCTGAAAACTTTATTATCTATCCGATTAAAGTCAACCAGATGAAGCCTGTCGTGGAGGAGATCATCAGCCATGGAAAGAAGTTTAACATCGGCCTGGAGGCCGGTTCAAAACCGGAGTTACATGCCGTCATAGCGATGTATCCCGACTCCGAATCGTTGATTATCTGCAACGGTTATAAGGACGAGAGTTATATCGAACTGGCTTTGTTGGCTCAGAAAATGGGTAAGCGTATCTTTCTGGTTGTCGAAAAGCTGAACGAATTGAAGCTGATTACTAAGATTGCCAAGCGGTTGAACATACGTCCGAACATCGGTATCCGGATTAAATTATCCAGTTCGGGCAGCGGGAAATGGGAAGATTCGGGAGGCGACGGAAGTAAGTTCGGATTAAATTCGAGCGAACTGTTGGAAGCGCTTGAATACATATCCAAAAACAAAATGGAGGATTGCCTTCGTTTGATACATTTCCATATCGGCAGCCAGGTCACCAAGATTCGCCGGATAAAAAATGCGTTGCGTGAGGCGTCGCAGTTCTATGTTCAGTTGCGTACGATGGGATATAATATTGAGTTTGTCGATATTGGCGGCGGACTGGGCGTTGATTACGACGGAACCCGCTCGTCGAACAGTGAAAGCAGCATTAATTACACCATTCAGGAATACGTGAACGACTCTATCGCTACTATGGTAGACGCCAGTAACAAGAATGACATACCGCATCCGAACATAATAACCGAATCCGGGCGTTCGCTGACGGCTCATCATTCCGTCCTGATATTCGAAGTGTTGGAAACTACCACTTTGCCGGCATGGAATCCGGACGATGCCGTATCGGAAGAAAACGATCATGAGTTGGTGTGCGAGTTGCACCAGATTCTGCAGAATTTGAATCAACCCCGTTTGCTGGAATCATGGCACGATGCGCAGCAGATTCGTGAAGAAGGCCTGGATTTGTTCGGCCTGGGGATGCTGAACCTCTCGACCCGCGGACAAATCGAGCGCCTGTACTGGAGCATTGCACGCGAGATCCATGCCATTTCAAGTCAGATGCGTCATGCCCCCGAGGAGTTGAAACAGTTGGCGAAAATCCTGCCGGACAAATATTTTTGCAACTTTTCATTGTTTCAGTCATTGCCTGACTCCTGGGCTGTCGACCAGGTGTTTCCCATCATGCCGATACAACGTTTGGACGAGCATCCGTCGCGTACGGCCACTTTGCAGGATGTGACTTGCGACTCCGACGGTAAGATTGTCAATTTTATCTCCACAAAAACCTACTCTTATTATCTGCCCGTCCACTCGTTCAAGCCGAAGGAATCGTATTACCTCGGCGTGTTTCTGGTCGGCGCCTATCAGGAAATTTTGGGCGACCTCCACAATTTATTCGGCGATACGAATGCCGTACATGTCAGTGTGGATGAAAAAGGCTATTACATTGATCAGATTATTGACGGAGAAACCGTTGCCGAAGTATTGGACTATGTGCAATATAATACCAAGAAAATGGTGCGGACGCTCGAAACATGGGTGACGGCTTCCGTAAAAGCCGGGAAAATCACAGTGGAGGAAGGAAAAGAATTCCTGTCGAACTACCGTTCCGGCCTGTACGGGTATTGCTATTTGGAATAAGCGGAGCCGTTTTCTTTCGTAAGCCGTTTGCGTACGGGTTCATCGCGGATCGCCGGTAAAATTAATGCAACCTATGATTTGATAGATATTATTTATTGAAGCTTATTTGCTTTCGCCTTCATAACGCATTATATTTATCGGAAATTTATTAATATTTGTTTATTATGAAGGATCGGATTAGACAATTAAATGCTTTGAACCGGCAAGCGGAATCGGGCGGTGGCGAAGCCCGTATTGCAAAACAGCATGCGGCAGGCAAACTGACGGCAAGGGAACGGATTGAGTTATTGTTGGAGAAAGGGACGTTTGTAGAAATAGACAAATTTGTGACTCATGCGTGTTATGATTTCGGTCTGGAGAAACAGCGTCCGTTGGGCGACGGGGTGGTGACGGGCTACGGCATTATCGGGAAGCGTACGGTGTTCGTTTTTGCACAGGATTTTACGATTTTCGGAGGCGCTTTGTCGGAAACTTACGCACAGAAGATTTGTAAGATCATGGATATGGCGATGAAAGTGGGAGCTCCCGTCATCGGCCTGAATGATTCGGGAGGCGCCCGTATTCAGGAGGGAGTACGGTCATTAGCCGGGTATGCGGAGATCTTTCTTCGTAATTCGCTGGCTTCGGGCGTTGTTCCGCAGATCAGTGCGATAATGGGGCCATGCGCCGGCGGCGCGGTTTATTCGCCGGCTCTGACCGATTTCATTTTTATGGTGAAAGAAAACAGTTATATGTTTATTACCGGGCCGGATGTCGTGAAAAGCGTGACACAGGAAGACGTCACAAAAAATGAATTGGGAGGTACCGGTGTCCATACGGAGAAATCGGGGGTGGCTCACTTTTCGGCTGATAATGATATCGACTGTATTATGAAGATACGGGAGTTGCTGTCGTTTCTGCCTAATAATAATATGGAAGAACCTCCTTTTGTTCCGACGACCGACAGTCCGAACCGGACGGATCCGCATTTGGATCTGCTGATTCCGGTAAATCCCAATCAGCCTTACGATATCAAAGAACTCATCACATCCGTAGCCGACGATCATAATTTCTTTGAGGTGCAGGAAAGTTATGCCAAAAACATCGTTATCGGTTATATCCGCCTGAACGGAAAGACAATCGGCGTAGTGGCCAACCAACCGTCGGCCTTAGCCGGTACTCTGGATATAAATGCTTCCGTTAAAGCGGCGCGTTTTGTTCGCTTCTGCGATGCTTTTAACATCCCCCTGCTTACGCTGACGGATGTTCCGGGTTTCCTGCCCGGCGTTAATCAGGAATATGACGGTATCATACGCCATGGGGCGAAATTGCTGTACGCTTATTGCGAAGCGACCGTACCGAAAGTGACGGTTATTACCCGTAAGGCATACGGCGGGGCCTACGATGTGATGAGTTCGAAACACATCCGGGGGGATATGAATTTTGCTTATCCGACTGCAGAAATTGCCGTAATGGGAGCGGAAGGAGCGGTGAATATCCTGTTTCGTAAAGAGCTGGCTGAAACCGAAGATGTTGACGCTAAGCGCAAAGAGTTGCAGGATGATTATCGTGAGAAATTTGCAAATCCGTACCGGGCGGCGGAACTGGGGTATGTGGATGAGATTATAGAACCGTCGGTCACGCGTCTGCGCCTGATTCGCAGTTTTGAGTTACTTGCCAACAAAAGGCAATCCAACCCTCCGAAGAAACACTCTAATTTGCCGCTGTAATTCCGATGGCGGCGCTTCTCGGAGCAGACTTGTTGTTTATTAAAAATTATCATTATGATCAAGAAAGTATTAGTAGCTAATCGCGGTGAGATTGCGATGCGTATTTTTCGCACATGCCGCGTTATGAATATACCTACGGTGGCAATCTATACGCATGTGGATCGGGGGGCGCTGCATGTGCGGTATGCGGAGGAGGCTTATTGTATTTCCGAAAACGAAGCCGACACTTCTTACCTGAAACCGGATCTCATACTGGAGATTGCAAAGAAGACGGGTTCCGCCGTTCATCCCGGTTACGGCTTTTTATCCGAAAATGCGGAATTTGCCCGCCGTTGTGAAGAAGAAGGTGTGATTTTTATCGGGCCGAGTTCGGATATAATAGCCCGGATGGGACTCAAGACCGAAGCCCGTAAAATAATGAAAGAGGCGGGAGTGCCGATTGTCCCGGGTACGGAAGCTCCTGTTTCCGGCCTGGAAGAAGTGCGGACTGTGGCGCGGGAGATCGGCTATCCGGTGATGCTGAAAGCGGCGGCCGGCGGTGGCGGAAAAGGCATGCGGTTGGTGCGCAGTGAAGACGAGCTTGATGCAGCCTTTCGCATGTCGCGTTCCGAAGCGGCCAACTCGTTTGGCAACGATTCGATTTATATTGAAAAATACATCGAGAACCCGCATCATATCGAAGTGCAGGTGCTGGGCGATAAATACGGGAATGTGATACACCTGTACGAGCGCGAATGTTCGATACAGCGGCGAAACCAGAAAGTAATCGAAGAATCGCCTTCGCCCTTTATCAAAGAAGAAACAAGGCGGAAGATGTTGTCGATAGCCGTTGAAGCCTGTAAGAAAATAGGGTATTACAGTGTCGGGACGCTTGAGTTTATGATGGATAAAAACCAGCATTTTTATTTCTTGGAGATGAACACGCGTCTTCAGGTGGAACATCTCGTAACCGAGGCCTGTACGGGGGTAGACCTGGTTCGCGATATGATTCAGGTAGCTTCGGGAAACCCTTTACCTTATAAGCAGGACGACATCGAGTTTCGCGGCGCCGCCATCGAATGTCGCATTTATGCGGAAGACCCGGCAAACAATTTCATGCCGTCGCCCGGAATTATAAAAGTGAGGGAAGCGCCTGAGGGCCGCAATATCCGTTTGGACAGTGCGGCGTATGCAGGCTTTGAAGTATCCCTGCATTACGACCCGATGATAGCCAAACTCTGCTCATGGGGGCGCAACCGCGAGTCGGCCATCGCCAATATGACGCGAGCGTTGCGCGAGTATAAGATTTTGGGCATAAAAACAACGATCCCTTTCCATCTGAGCGTACTGCATAACCGGACATTCCTCCGGGGAATTTACGACACGACTTTTATCGACACAAAATTTGACAAGGAAGAACTCTCACGAAAAAAAAACAGTGACCCGACAGTAGCCGTCATTGCTGCGGCGTTGAAACATTATGAAGAAGAAAAAGAAGCCGCTGCACGAGCGACGACGGTACCCTTAGTCGGTGAATCCCTGTGGAAACATTACGGTAAACTGCAAATGGCGGCAAATAATTTTTAGGATATGGAAGATAAAGTGATTTCAAAAGCATTGGCGACTTATTATGCGACGGTCGATGATTTGTCGGACGAAGAATTTAAAGTAGAGATTCTGGAAGACGGGCCGGTGAAAAGAATCGCTGTGAATGGTGCGGTCTACGAAGTGGATTATAATGTGGGAGGAGATAGTATCCATTCCATTATATTAAATAACCGTTCGCATGGAGTGCAGATTTCGGGTATCGGAGATTCGAAATATGAGGTAAAGAACAGGGGGTATCTTTTTCAGGTTCGTGTTATTGACGAATTAAAGAAGATGCGCTTGTCGCGTACGCAATCGGTTGCTTCCGGCCGTCAGGTGATTGCGGCACAAATGCCGGGAGTTATCCTTAAAGTCTACGTGAAACCCGGACAAAAAGTGCAGACCGGCGATCCGCTCTGTGTGCTGGTGGCCATGAAGATGGAAAACGAGATACGAAGCCCGATTGACGGCGAAGTAAAAGAAATTTTCATCAATGAAGGCGATAAAATGATCGTGAATGATAAGATGATGATTGTAGAATAATTATCCGCACCTAAAGAGGCCTGCTCATCAGGAAATCCTTGAAACCGGCAAACTCTTTTCCGAGCGGGATACTCTTTTTTTCGCTTTTCATAAATGCCCGCAGCTTGTCCGGTATTTCAATATCGGTGTTCAGGATCGTATCAACCGTTTCTTTGAATTTGGCCGGATGAGCCGTTTCGAGAAACAGGCCCGTTTCTTCCGGTTTTAGCCGGTAGTCGGCTAAGGCGCGGTAGCCGCAGGCGCCATGCGGATCCAACAGGTACCGGTGAGTTGTATATACGTTGCTTACGGTATCGGCAATTTGTTCGTTTGTATACCGGTAGCCGGAAATCAGCGAGGCGATCTGTGTATGGCTATCCCCGAACAGGTCGAGGATTCGGGCGAAGTTACTCGGATTGCCGACATCCATGGCGTTTGCATAGGTTTCGACCGACGGGCGGGGAGTGTAACGGCCCGTTTGAAGATAGTCGTAGAATACGTCGTTGCGGTTATTGGCGGCTATGAAATGTTTGACGGGAAGCCCCATCCTGTATGCAAAAAGACCGGCGGTTATGTTTCCGAAATTGCCGCTCGGCACGCAGACGATCAACTCGCCGGCTTTTCCCGCCCGGTCTAATTGTGCGTAAGCATTGAAGTAATAAAAAGATTGCGGCAGGAAACGGGCCACATTGATCGAATTGGCGGATGTCAGCGGCATGTGATTATTCAATTCGTGATCCGTAAAGGCCGTTTTCACCAAAGCCTGGCAATCATCGAATGTGCCCTCAATTTCGAGGGCGGTAATGTTTTTCCCCAATGTTGTAAACTGACATTCCTGTATCGGGCTGACTTTTCCTTTCGGGTAAAGCACAAATACATTTATGCCCGGAACGCCCAGAAAACCGTTGGCCACAGCGCCTCCTGTGTCGCCCGATGTGGCGACAAGCACGTTCACATTCCGGCGCAGCCCTCTGCGCAGGATAAAGTAGCCGGACAAGCGGGCCATGAAACGCGCGCCGACATCTTTGAAGGCGAGGGTAGGGCCGTCAAACAGTTCCAGCGTATAGATGTTATCGTTCACGTGTACCACCGGCGTGTCGAACGAAAGCGTGTCGTATACGATTTCACTCAAAGCCTGCGGATCCATGTCCTCGCCGAAAAACGCCTGCGCCACTATGTCCGCAATCTCCCGGAACGATTTATCTTTCATCGAGGCGATCACGTTTTTATCTATAACGGGAATCCGCTCCGGCATATAAAGGCCTTTGTCGCCTGCAAGGCTTTTGATGACTACTTCTTCCAAATCGGCTAAAGGCGCCTGTTTGTTGGTGCTGTAATATTTCATTTGTGTAGATTATTAACGGATGTTGGCGATGGATATGATGTCGGCGAAAACGCCTGCGGCGGTAACATCCGCACCGGCGCCGTATCCTTTGATGATCATCGGGTAATCGTGGTAGCGTTCCGTCGAGATCATGATGATGTTGTTGCTCCCTTCCAGTTCATAGAACGGATGATGACTGCCTACTTCCATCAACCCGACTTCGCATGTCCCGTTGTTCATGCTTGCGACGAAGCGCAGGCGTTTTTTCCGGGTTGCCAGCTTTTTGCGTTTTTCTTCAAACAGGCTGTCAAGCTCAGGTATAGACTTCCAGAAATCGTCGATCGAACCGTTAAAATATTTTTGAGGAATGAAAAGGTTTGTTTTGACGTCTTTCTGTTCCACCAGATATCCGGCTTCACGCGCCAGGATGACAAGTTTGCGTATGACGTCCTGTCCGCTCAGGTCAATACGCGGGTCGGGTTCGGCATATTTAGCGTCGACGGCCATTCGAATCGCTTTGCTCAACGGGATATCTTCGCGGATTGTGTTGAATATGAAGTTCAGCGTACCCGATAAGACGGCTTCGAGCTTCAGTATATGGTCGCCGCTGTTGATGAGGTCGTTCATCGTATTGATGATGGGCAGTCCGGCTCCGACGTTCGTTTCAAACAGGAATTTGATGCCTCTTTTCCGCGCGGTTTCTTTCAGCAGCGTATAGTTTTTGTACGACGACGAAGCCGCTATTTTATTTGCCGCTACGATCGAAATGTTTTTATTCAGAAGCGTTTCGTACAATCCGGCTATTTTTTCGCTCGATGTGCAGTCGATGAAGACGGAATTGAAGATGTTCATTTTGGTGATCTCGCTGCCGAGCAGGGCGGACGATGAATCCATGCCTTTTTCTTTCAGGTCTTTGATACAGGTTTTAAGATCCAGTCCTTCGCGTCGCATCAGCATCTTTTTGGAATTGGCGATTCCGACAACGTTCAGCTTTACGCCGTTCTGTTTCATTAATTTTTTCTGCTGGAGCTTGATTTGTTCGATCAGGTGTCCGCCAACGGTTCCGACGCCGGCGATGAATAAATTCAACATTTTATACTCGGACAGAAAAAACGAATCGTGTATGGAGTTCAGCGCCTTACGAAGGTATTCGAGTTTGATGACAAACGATATGTTTGTTTCGGAAGCTCCCTGAGCGCATGCGATCACACTTATGCCGGCGCGTCCGAGCGTGCCGAACAGTTTTCCGGCAATACCGGGTGTACGCTTCATGTTTTCCCCCACAATGGCTACCGTAGCCAGATCTTTCTCGGCCACGATATCCTCGATTTCACCTCTTGAACGTTCCGGTGCAAACTCTTCGTTCAAAACTTCTACCGCCACCGCCGCATCTTCGTTTTTTACGGCGAACGTGGTATTGTTTTCCGAACTTGCCTGCGATACCATAAAGACGCTGATCCCGTTTTTCGCCAGCGTGCGGAATATCCGGTAGTTGACGCCGATAACTCCTACCATACCCAATCCCTGTACGGTCACAAGGCAGGTGTCGTTTATGGACGATATGCCTTTGATGATCGCTTTCTTTGCATTTTTCGTATCTTTCTTTTCGGATTCTTTGGAAATATAGGTTCCCGGCGCTTTCGGGTTGAATGTATTGCATACTTTGATCGGTATATTCTTATGAAAAACCGGGTATATGGTCGGGGGGTAAATCACTTTCGCTCCGAAGTTGCAAAGCTCCATCGCTTCCGTAAACGACAAATATTCGATTACGTAAGCGGAGTTGATGACACGCGGGTCGGCCGTCATAAACCCGTCTACATCCGTCCAGATTTCGAGGATGGAGGCGTCTAATGCGGCGGCGAGGATGGAGGCTGTGTAGTCCGAACCGCCGCGCCCCAGGTTGGTGACTTCGCCGTTCTCGATGCTGGATGATATGAAGCCCGGAACTAAGGCAACCTTGGGAAGGGGCCGGAATATATCCTTTATCAGTTCGTTCGTACGGTCAAAATCAACAACATGTTTGTTGAATTGCCGGTGTGTTTTTATAAATTCGCGCGAATCGTACAGTTTTGCGTTTTTAATCACCTGGGATACGATGACGGACGAGAGCCTTTCTCCATAGCTTACAATCGTGTCGGACGTCTTGGCCGAAAGATCTTTTATCAGGAATACGCCGCGGTAGATATTTTCAAGTTCATCGAGCGTTTCCAGCACCTTTTTCATGACCTGCGCCTGTTTGGATTTTGCGATCACGCCTTCGACAATGGATTTATGCCGCGCAACGATCTCGGAAAATTCTTTTTTGTAGGCTTTTTCACCGTTCGAGGCCAATTTTGATATGTTCAACAGTTTGTCCGTTATGCCTCCCAGGGCGGATACAACCACGATTACCGGTTCATCAACAGCCTCTACTATTTTCTTGACGTTTAAGATACTATTCACAGAACCTACGGACGTTCCGCCGAATTTTAATACTTTCATTCTTTACTCTGTATTACGATAAAATACTAAAAACGCTTATTTCGAGAGGCAAAGATAAATGTTTTTGATGAAAAATATAAAGAGATCGAAAAGAATATTATTTTGTATTCGTCCGGACTTGTACTATATTTGCATGCAAATAAATGAATTTCAATGGGAAGAAAGATCGAAATATGTGCAAACTCGGCGCAAAGTTGTGTAGAGGCGGAAGCGGGTGGCGCAATCCGCGTGGAATTGTGCGCCGCTATTCCGGAAGGCGGCACTACGCCGGCTTACGGCGAGATACGTATGGCGCAGAAGTTAACATCCGCCATCGATATAAATATTATTATACGTCCGCGCGGAGGAGATTTTCTTTACACTCCGGCCGAAGTGGAATCCATGCTGTATGACATTGATATGGCAAAGCGGCTGAACGTTCATGGCGTTGTGTTCGGTTGCCTGACAGAGCAGGGGGATATAGATGTTTCGCTGATGCGCAGGTTGATGGATGCCGCGGGGCCTTTGTCGGTGACATGCCACCGGGCATTTGATGTGTGCCGCGACCCGTTTGTTGCACTGGAACAGCTAATAGAATTGGGATGCGACCGTATACTCACCTCCGGACGGCAACCGGATGCCGTCCGCGGCATTCCCCTGATCGGAGAATTGATACGGCGTGCCGCCGGACGCATCATCATCATGCCGGGAGCCGGCGTGCGTGCGGATAACATTGCCCGGATTGAAGCGGAAACCGGAGCCAAAGAATTTCATACATCGGCGAGAAGCATTGTTTACAGCCGAATGGAATACCGGAATGAAAATGTCCCGATGGGCAGCAGCATCGTCGCCTCGGAATTTGAAACCCTTCGTACCGACCGCAAGAAAGTAGCCGCCTGCTTGTAGAGAGGTTATTGCGGAATCATCGTACAAATGTACGGCAAAAGAAGATTTTTCAGGGTTGTATCTTTTTCTTATATTCTCCGGGCGTTTCGCCTGTTAATTTTTTGAAAAGCCGGTTGAAGTAGGATATATTATCGAATCCGAGGCTGTATGCGGTATCTTTGATGGTCATGCCCTGAATCAGGATTCTCAGTTGGGCCGTTTCAATTTTTTTCTGGTTGATATATTTTCCCGGCGTGCAACCCATTTCTTTTTTGAAAAGACGGATAAAATGATCTTTGGTCAGATAACATATTTCCGCCAAAAGGTCGATATCAATTCCTTTATCCATATTCTTATGTATATAGTAAAGCGATTTCAGTATGCGTTTTTCAATATGTTCATTTTTATATTCCGCTTTGATTAAGAAGCGTGAGATAATTTGTTTTAAAATGCCCTGCGTTTCGAGTTCGAAGGCGATCGGGCTGTATTTTTGTTTTGCGATATTATCGGCAAGCGTTTCCGTATTATCATAGGAGCGCGGATCGTAGTACTGTAACTCCCTTCCGGGATTTATCTTTATCAAACGTTTTATCAACTGCGGGATCAATGAATCGGTCTTCACTTCCACCGGAAACTGTATTAAATCGAACATACCGGGATTCCTTCCCGTATCTTCATAGATATGGATGTAAAACAATTCCAACGCTCCTTTACATTCGTATGAGTGTTTGACATAAGAAGGCGTGAGGTAAAGATGATTTTTTTTTAATTCATAGATCCCGTCTTCCCGTATAATTTTAGCCGTACCGTTTCGAACAAAATGTATTCTGGCAAAAGGGCTGCATATATTTTTCCAGTTCCAGTCGGCATGATGACTGGCGTAACCCGCGTTCAATAAGATGAAATGCCTTTTAATATCTTCTTTATCCATTCCCGATAATTTACGAATAACAGTTATATTTCCCGAAAGAATATGCAAAAATACAAAAAATATCGATAAAGTGCAGCTTTTGGTCGATAACGAATAATAGCCGTATCGAATTTAGTGTGTAATTTTGCACGATCAAAGATTGTTTATTCGGATACATAAGTTTTTAAACGAAAATTATGTAAAAAACACATCGGAGTAAAAACGAACACTTAAACTAAAATATGACGCAAATAATAAACTTTTTTAAATTATTAAGTATGAGTATTACAGAAAAGAAAAACGGATATATCAGGGAAAGCTTCCGGCGTCCGGTAAAACGGTACTGCCAGATGCTCGATTTAAAAGACGACCCGGAATTGATCCAAGAGTATATTAAACGGCACAGCAAAGCATTTCAGTGGCCCGAAATACGTGAAGGGATACGTTCGGTGGGAATCCTTGAAATGGAGATTTATAATCTGGGCGCCCGGTTATTTATGATCGTGGAAACGCCTCTCGACTTTGAATGGGACGTCGCATTTGAAAAATTGGCCAAATTGCCCCGTCAAAGCGAATGGGAAGAATATATGTCTATGTTTCAACAGGCGGACGCAAACGCAACTTCTTCCGAAAAGTGGAAGTTGATGGATCGGATCTTTTATCTATACGATGATTGATGAGCAACAAATAATAAAAATAAATGAATCTGCTCCCGAAATACCCTTTAAGCTTATTCGCACGCCTTTTGCAGGCGGGGCCGGTTATGAGAGGAACGTGTTTTTCGGGGTGGATTCAAGATAATAGAATATAAATATTTAAATAATTGTCTTATGAAAAACATTTTGATTTTTTTATTGATTACGAGCGTATTTGCTTCATGTCAGCCGTCGAAAAAGACGACTTACAACATTGACTCGGTCGCTTCGCCGAAAGGAACGGAAGTATTTCAACCCGATTGGGAAAATATGGCGGAAAACTATCGGTTTCCGGAATGGTTTACGGATGCTAAGTTTGGGATCTTTATTCACTGGGGGGCATATACGGTTCCGGCTTTCGGTACGGAATGGTATCCGAGAAATATGTACCAGAAAGATAGCCGGGAGTACAAGCATCACATCGAAAAGTGGGGGGCTCATACCGAATTCGGTTACAAAGATTTTATTCCCATGTTTAAGGCGGAAAAATTCAATGCCGACGAGTGGGCCGAATTATTCAAAGAATCCGGGGCGCGCTACATTATCCCCGTCGCGGAGCATCATGATGGTTTTTCCATGTACGACAGTGAGTTGAACCCCTGGAACTCGGTTAAAATGGGCCCCCGGAAAGATATCATCGACTTGTTGAAAAAAGCGATCGAAAAGAGAGATATGGTATTCGGCCTGTCGACACACCGGGCTGAAAATGCCTGGTTTTTCAACGGCGGCATGGAATTTCCTTCGGATGTGCAGGATATGAACATATCATTGTACGGCCGTCGCTATGCCCGGGATGCGTATACGGAAGATTTTGCACGCGAATGGCTTATGCACACATACGAATTGATCAACAAATACGAACCCAAACTCATTTGGTTTGACTGGACGGTAAGCAATGCCGTACTTATGCCCTATTTTAATAAATTCATGGCTTATTATTACAACAATGCATTGGATTGGGAAGAAAACGTAGTGGTCAACACAAAACAGGGCTATCCGACCAATGTGCAGGTTTGGGATGTTGAACGTGGAAAATCGGGAAATATGATGCAGTTCCCATGGCAAACAGACACATCTGTGGGTAAAAAATCATGGTCACATGTTGATGGCGAAGAAAACAAAACACCGGAACAGATTGTTCACGACCTGATCGATATAGTCAGCAAAAACGGAAATTTGCTGTTAAACATCGGCCCCCGCGCAGACGGAACGATCACAGAAGAACAGAAAGCGGTTTTATTATCTATCGGCAAATGGCTTAAAGTGAATGGTGAAGCTATTTACGGCACCCGTTGCTGGAAAAAGTTCGGTGAAGGAGATGCCGAACCGACCAAAGGATCTTTTTCGGATAATGATGCGACGGCCTATACGGCACGTGATATCCGTTTTACCACAAAAAAGAATGATTTCTATGCAATAGTCTTGAACTGGGATAACGCAGGTACTGTTATTACGTCGTTGAACAAAGAAGCGATAGCTGATGCAAAGATATTACATGTCAGCCTCTTGGGATCTAACGAGAACGTAAAATGGGAGCTGACGGACAAAGGTCTGAAATTGCAATTCCCTGAAAGAAAACCCTGTGAATATGCATATACATTTAAGATTTCGTTCGACCGGAAAGTAGGCGAACATCTTGCCTCCGAAGCTACGAATGAAGTAATGAAGCACGCCGGTTAAGGCGACGGGCCGATTGGCACTGATGCTGTATGGTAAGAAGTGAAAAAACATGAAAAACAGGATGAAAAGAACAATAGCTGTATTTGTGATCCTTTTATTACAGGGATTCTGCGTGGTTTCTTACGCCTGGAAAGGCCGTACGGTCGAAGACTTTGATTTCGGATGGAAATTCCGGTTGGGCGACGTCGCCAAGGCTCAGGAGGTTTCGTTTAGCGACGCCGGCTGGCGCGACATACAGTTGCCGCACGATTTCAGTATCGAACAGGAAGTGAAGGACGACAAGCGTTTAGGCGCAAACGGCTTTTTCCCCGGCGGCATCGGATGGTACAGGAAAACATTCACAGCGCCGAAAAGCTATGCGGGCAAAAGAGTCTTCGTCTGTTTCGACGGCGTCTATCATCGCAGCGACGTGTGGATTAACGGGCATCATCTCGGATTTCGTCCTTACGGTTACGTGAGTTTCGAGTACGATCTCACGCCGTACCTGATTGCCGGAGGCGATAATGTGATAGCCGTACGTGCAGACCACAGCAACGCCTCCTCGTCGCGCTGGTACAGCGGGTCGGGAATCTATCGCCATGTCCGCCTGCGCATTGTCGACCCTGTGCATGTCGATTTGTGGGGGACATACATCACCACGCCGGCCATATCGCCGTCGGAAGGTATTGTTGAGATTGAAACGACGGTCAGGAACGATGATCAAACAACGAAACAGGTCAAACTGCTGACGGAGATTTTTACCGCTAACGGTACGAAAGTCGGCTCGGCAACCCATACCCTTAGCGTCGAAGCAGGGCATACCGGTACGTTCAGGCAGCACATCACCGTCAAACAGCCCGTATTATGGGACGTCGATTCGCCGGTGCTTTATACCGCCGTAACCAAAGTCAGATCCGGAGCCTATACCGACGAAGTTTCAACCGGTTTCGGTTTCCGGACATTGGAATGGGACGCCCGGAAAGGATTTTTCCTGAACGGGCGCAACATGAAGCTGAAAGGGGTAAACCTGCATCACGACGGAGGACTTGTCGTCGGGGCGGCTGTTCCCGAACGTATCTGGGAGATGCGGCTCAAAGGGTTGAAAGAGATCGGATGTAACTTTATCCGCACTTCGCACAACCCGCCGGCTCCGGAATTACTCGACCTCTGCGACCGGATGGGTTTTCTTGTGCTGGACGAAGCTTTCGACAAGTGGAAAGGCGGATATTATGCCGAATACTACGATGCGTGGTGGGAAGCGGATTTGCAGTCCATGTTGCAGCGCGACCGGAATCATCCGTCGATCATTTTGTGGAGCGCCGGTAACGAAGTGCAGGAACAGGGTAAACCCGAAGGCGCGGAAAGGCTTGGGAAGATGGTCGACTTTATTCACCGCTACGAACCTACGCGTAAGGTGACCGCCGGCCTTCATCCTCACGAGTCCAACCACAATACGTACGGATTTGCCGACAGCCTGGATATTGTGGGGCATAATTACAACGAACCGTTTTACGAGGCGGACAAGGCGAAGTATCCGGGTCGTATTCTGCTGGGCACCGAAAATTACCTTTACTATCGCGGGTTGCCCGGTAACGACATGCATTTTGAATCGCAGTGCCACAGTTGGATGGACGTGGTCGAACACGATTGGGTGGTCGGCTGGACGCTGTGGCCGGGTATCGACTATATCGGCGAAACGACCCGTTTCAATCTGAAAGGATGGCCGACCGGCATCATGGATGCCTCGGGACGCGAGAAAACGATCGCCGGACTGTACCGCACTTTCTGGAAGGACACGCCGCAACTCGGCGTCGCTGTGCTCGACGATGCGCTTGATATAGACCCGGGGCCGCTCAACTGGTCGTCGCCCAAGATGATTGCCCACTGGAACTTTCCGGAACGCGAGAATCAGTTGGTTCGCGTACACACGTTTTCCAATTGCGATTCCGTCGCGCTCTGGGTCAACCAGCGCTATATGGGCAAACGCGCCGTCGCCGATTTTCCCAACCATACGGTCGAGTGGAATGTTCCATATGCTAAGGGAACGCTGAAAGCTGCGGGATACATCGACGGAAAAGAAGCGGTTACCTCGGAACTCCAAACGGCCGGCAGCCCTGTTGACATTGCCATGCAAAGCCTGTTCCCCGACGTAAACGCCGACGGCCGGGATGTTGCGATCGTCGAAGTCCTGTTAAAGGATCAGGACGGACGGTTTGTGCAGCACGACGACCGGAAAATCACCTTCACCGTTGAGGGCGACGCTACGCTCGTCGGTATTGAAAACGGCGATCTGCGGATGAAGGAACCCCTGTATACCGGTTCGCTTTCGACGTATTTCGGACGGTGTATCGTCATCGTCCGCGCAGGCAAAAAGGCCGGCGAGATTGTTTTGTCGGCAACCGGCGAGGGATTGAACCCCAGCGCCGTTTCCATCCATGCCAATGATGCGAAATAAACGATCATCCCGTCATGATCGGAACCACTGTTCGCCGGCCTGCGGGAATAACAGGAGGCGGACAATTGCCCGAAAAGGCAGGATTTCAATGCCGGCGGTTTATACCTCTCCGGTCATTCAACCATTTTAAAATAATTATGACAAATGAAAAGAATCGATTATCGTAAGCGAATACTACTTGTTTTGTCGCTTTTATTCTGTGGAATGGGCTTTATGACGCAAGCCCAGAAAAACATCGAACTGCTGTCGCCCGACGGTAAGATCAAACTGTCGGTGACGCTGGGGGATGAAATCACTTACGCCGTCGCCGTCAATGACAATGTCCTGTTCGACGATGTCCGGTTGCAACTGCAATTGCGCAACGAAACGCTGGGCAAAAAACCGAAACTGTCCGGTCAACGACGCACTTCGGTCGATACGGAAATCAAACCGGTGGCGCCGTTCAAGTTTTCGACCGTCCGGAACCACTACAACCAACTGCTGCTTCATTTTAAAGGCGGTTATTCAGTAGAGTTCCGCGCTTTCGACGACGGCATCGCGCACCGGTTTATGACCCGGAAGAAGGGTGAAATAGAGGTTATCCACGAGCATGTCGACCTGTCGTTCGCCGGCGATTACCTGCTGCACGCACAGCGCGACGGCTTCGCTTCCTTTTACGAAGGGCCGTATGAGCATCTGGAGTCGCGCAGTTTCAAGCCGGAGGACAAGACCGCCCTGCTGCCGCTGTTGATTGATACGCGCAAAGGTGTGAAAATCCTGCTGTCGGAAGCCGACCTGAACGATTATCCCTGCCTTTTCTTTCGCGGCAGAGGCGAGGACAACGGACTGAAATCCGTGCTCGCGCCGGCTGCGCTCGAAACCAAACCCGATCCCAACGGACGAAATATCCGCGTCAGCAAGGAAGCGGACTATATCGCGAAAACTGCCGGTACGCGGGAGTTTCCGTGGCGCTGGTTCGTCATCGCCCAAAACGACGGACAACTGATTGAGAGCACGATGGTTTGCCGCCTGTCGCCGCAGAACGTGATCGACGACGTTTCGTGGATCAAGCCCGGATTGGTGATGTGGGACTGGAT
>JAIRSF010000050.1 GCA_031255595.1 Tannerella sp. | reverse complement strand
GGAGTTAATTTTTTCAGGTTCGCTCCGGTGTCCCGCATTTATTTTTTTGAGCTTTGTGCGACTTGTATTATCTTTGTTCGCCGAAAATTATAATCAGGAGGTATGAATACAATTCGTTTCTGGCTCGGAAATTCACGCCCGACGGCCTTGCCGCAAAGTCTTTTGCCGGCAGTTCTGGCATTGTGTATGGCTTCCCAATGGGAAGGCTTTTCTCTCTTACTTGGACTGTCGGCCGTTCTCGGGGTAGCTGCAGGACATCTAAGCCTGAATCTTTTCGATGATTATTTTGATTACAAAGTCAAAAAATCAGACTATCGAAACCGGATGCAACACAAAGGTATGCGCGTCCGCATATCGAAATGCACCTATCTCACTTCGGGTGATGCAACCCTGAAACAGTTACTCGCAGCTTGTTGCGTGTTTGGCGCCGTTGCGCTTTCGGCCGGGTTTATCATTTATTTGTACCGCGGAAACGCGATCCTGCTATTAGCCGCCCTTACGGCCTTTTTAGGCATATCCTATTCCGGCGCTCCTCTACGCCTGTCTTACCATGGATTCGGTGAAATACTGATCGGCATCATGTTCGGCCCGATGTTAATGTCCGGGGTCTTTTTTGCGGCATGCGGAACGTTCGACGGATCCGTTATCTTCATCTCCGTACCGGTAGGCCTGTTAGTCGCAAACATCGTTTATACGCACGCCATCATGGACTGCGAACCGGACAAAGAAGTAGGTAAAATGACGTTTGCCGTCCTCCTGAAGGACAAACGGCGTATGCTGTTCTGCTTATTACTGTTGCTCGTCACGACGTTTGCGCTTGTAATCAGCGGCGTGGTCAGCGGCTATTTGTCGCCCTACTACCTGCTGTCCCTTACAACCTTGCCGATGGCAACCGGCCTTTATCACCTGATGGTGGAATTTGTACGCCATCCGGAGCGCAACTTCACCCCCCGTTTCTGGATGGGCCCTATGGGAGATTGGCAACGGATACAGTCCCTCGGGATAGACTGGTTCATGATCCGCTGGCTATTGGCACGCAACCTGCTGTCGTTCTTCTGTATCATCCTGATGATCGTCAGCCTCATGGTGTAGAGAAAGTACCCATCCCGTAAAACCAACCTATATGAAATCATTTTTTTACCTTCCCCTGTGGTTTTTCAAAGCACGTATTCTCGGCATAAAACGGCCGCTGCAAACGGTACTGTTCATCTCCGACAAATGCAACCTGTCATGCCGTCATTGCACAGTCTACCGCGCCGTAAACCCACACATCAAAAGCTACGAACAAATAAAAGAAGAATTGGCCTATTCCTACGGCTTAGGATCGCGTTTTATCGATTTTGAAGGCGGTGAACCGACCCTGTGGCGCGATGGTGACAAGGATTTAAACAGCCTGATACGCCTGTCTAAAGAAATCGGCTTCTTTTCCGCAACGATAACCACCAATGCACTGATGCCCTTCCGGGGCAGTGAAGCCGATTCGATATGGGTAAGCTTAGACGGTTTAGGCCCTTACCACGACGACATCCGGGGCAAGGGCGTTTTCGACCGCCTTGTGAAAAACATAGAAGAGGCCAACCATCCGCGCATCAGCGTCAACATGGTCGTCAACAGCCGCAATTACTTATCTGTGGAAGAAACGATCGAGTTTGCCGGAAGCAATCCGCATATCAACGCCATTTCCCTGAATTTCCACAACCCATATCCCGGCACAGAAGAATTGCTTCTCGACCGGAAGCTGCGCGAGGAAATAATCGATCTTATTATACGGAAGAAAAAAACCGGATACCCCATCATGAATTCCGTTTCGGGACTACGGTTGATGAAACATCCCGCTTCTTTTAAAAAGGAATGTTGGGTAAGCAACTTCATCCTGTCCGACGGACGCCGGCTACCCGAATGTGCCGGAAAAACCGCCGGTCTGTGCGATTCGTGCGGCTTATCCATGTCCGGAGAAATGCGCAGTATTTTCAGCCTGAAACCCGATACCGTTTTTGCCGGAATGAAGCTCAGGATGTGATCCGGAAATCATCCCCGGTCAGAAACGTTTCCTTTTGAAGAAGCTTTTCATTTCGGCTGCACATTCCTTTTCCATAACGCCGCTGCGGACTTCGGTTTTAGGATGCAGGGCCTCGGGAGCATATCGCGTAAAACCGCGTTTCTCGTCCGCTGCACCATAGACCACTGCCGAAAGCTGCGCCCAGGCGATGGCTCCGGCACACATGACACAGGGTTCGACTGTGACATACAGCCGGCAGTCCGTCAGATATTTGGCGCCCATGCCGCCTGTCGCCGATGTGATGGCAAGCATTTCCGCATGCGCCGTCGGGTCGTTCAGGCGCTCGGTCTGATTATGGGCACGCGCAATTACCCGGTCGCCGCATACGATCACCGCCCCCACAGGAACCTCATCCTCCTCTGCGGCCATACGCGCTTCGGCAAGCGCCTGCTTCATAAAATATTCGTCGGGAAAAGGATTTATCATCGCCGCATTTCATTTTCGTTGAACAACGTAGGATAATCTTCCTCCATAACTTTCCACACATGCGCAAGAATCGTACTGCGGTACCAGTGCGATTTATTTGTGATCTTATATTTGCGCAAATGTCGCTCAATCGCATTATATTCCACGTCATTCAGCACAAATACAACACGATGTTCGCGTTTCGCATCACTCTTCGGGAAAATCTTTCTCTGCCCTTTACTCTTTGTTAATCGTTTTTCTTTCATTGCCTTCGGCGCTTTAATCCGGCCTCAAAGATAGTATAAATCAACCGGAATAACCAAAATAGGCGAAAAACAACCTCATACTTTGGGATTTTGCAGTTCGAAAAATTTAGAGTATATTTGCATTTTGCTGATTTTAAACGGATAAACAGTCATGCAGGAACAATTGCAATTATTAAAGAAGTTTTTCGGATACAACACCTTCAGGCCTTTGCAGGCAGACATCATCCGAAGGACAATCGAAAAGAAGGATTCGCTGGTGCTCATGCCTACCGGCGGCGGGAAATCTATTTGCTATCAACTGCCGGCCATTTATTTGCCGGGAACGGCACTTATTATTTCGCCGCTGATAGCCCTGATGAAAGACCAGGTGGAGGGGCTTGTAGCAAACGGCATCCCGGCCGTAGCGCTGAACAGTGCAACGCCCGAAAACGAGCGGTGGCAAATAAAACAACGCTGCATGCAGGGGCAAATAAAGTTACTCTATATTTCGCCCGAAGGCTTGCTGGGCGAACTGGATTATTTGCTGTCACAAATAAAAATATCGCTTATTGCCATTGACGAAGCTCATTGCATTTCCCAGTGGGGACACGATTTCCGCCCGGAATATACCCGTTTATCCATACTCAGGGAGCGGTTTCCCGGAACGCCCGTCATCGCCCTGACCGCTACGGCCGACAAAATCACACGAACGGATATTATAAAACAGCTAAACCTGGATCATCCCGAAATGTTCATCTCCTCTTTCGACCGCCCGAATCTTTCACTCGAAGTAAAACGCGGATTCGGACAAAAAGAGAAAATAGCGACCATCGTACGCTTCATCCGCAACCGTCCCTCGCAAAGCGGCATCATCTATTGCCGGAAACGGAGCGATACGGAAAAAGTGGCGGATATTTTGAAAGATAACTACCGTATTTCCACCATCGCTTACCATGCCGGTATGTCGGCGGAAAAACGCGAAAAGGCGCAGAACGATTTTATCAATGATCGTGTCGACGTCGTCTGCGCCACCATCGCTTTCGGAATGGGGATTGATAAGAGCAACATCCGCTGGGTCATTCATTACAATATGCCGGGCAGTATTGAGAATTATTACCAGGAGATCGGACGGGCCGGACGCGACGGTACGGCAAGCGACACGCTTTTGTTTTACTCCGTAGGCGACCTGGTATTATTACGGCAGTTTGCCGAAAACAGCGGACAGGTTGATATCAATATGGAAAAGTTGTACCGTATGCAACGATACTGCGAAACCGACCTGTGCCGGCGGCGTATCCTGCTAAGCTATTTCAGCGAAGAAGTTACCAAAGACTGCAACAACTGCGACGTTTGCAAAAATCCGCCTCAACGTTTCGACGGCAGCATACTGGTGCAAAAGGCATTAAGCGCCATTCGCCGGACGGAGGAGCATGTGGGTATACGGATGTTGATCGATATACTGAGGGGTTCGGCCCGCGCGGAGTTACTGCAACAAGATTACCAGAAATTGAAAACTTACGGCGCCGGCCGCGACCTGCCCTATCCGATGTGGAAAGACTATATCTACCAGATGTTGCAACTGGGTTTTATTGAAATCGATTACCTGAATAATCAGATACTGAAAGTCACTCCATTGGGAGATAAAATCCTTTTCGGAAAAGAAAAAGCCGTCCTGACCCTCTATAAGGAACCGGAAGAAACGGGTCGTGCCCGAAAAACGCCCAGAGAAAGAACTGCGTCCGTTCCGGTATCCGGCACATTGCCCGGCGCCCCGCAAATTCCGGGAAACAAAGCTTTGGACGAAAGCCTGATGGAGGCCTTACGGCAGCTACGCAAAGAACTGGCCCAACAGGAAAAAATGCCGGCTTATATCATCTTTTCCGACGCCTCCCTGCAGGATATGGTTCATAAAAAACCCCTTTCATTAGAGGCTTTTGCCGACATTAAAGGAGTGGGCGAAACGAAATTGAAAAAATACGGAGTAACATTTATCTCACTCATCCGTTCGATCCT
>JAIRSF010000275.1 GCA_031255595.1 Tannerella sp. | reverse complement strand
AGCTATATTTCATTTGTCTAATTCGGCGCCTTTGTCGCCTTGTTGTTGCATCCACTTTTCAAGTTCGGCTTTCATTTCGGCTATTTTGTTTTGATATTGAACGTTGCCGGCGAGATTTTTCTGTTCCCATGGGTCGGTTTCCAAATCGTAAAATTCGACGGCGGGACGAGTTGTGAATCTGTTGACCGTTTCTTTGGCGGCATTGTCGGTTTGGGCGCTTTCTACCCAACTGGCCCATACCTGCTCCCTGTCGTTTACATTCATCATGTGTTTTTCGAAATAGGATACATCGGGCGTCAGGTTAATTATCAGTTTGTAACGTTTATCCTGGATGCTACGTATAGGGTAGGCTGTTCCTTCCGGAATATTATTGTGAATGCCGTAAGCCCACTGTCTGTGTTCACGTTTTTCCCCGAAAAGCAGCGGCAGATAACTTCTTCCGTCAATATTATCGATGGGAGAACCTCCTGCCAGTTCGAGCAATGTCGGCATGACGTCTTCGTACTGCACGATCGCATCGGTGACCGTTCCGGCTTTGATTTTTCCCGGATAACGGGCTAATAATGCGCTATGTTGTCCGTAATAATAGCATGTCCATTTACCGAAAGGAAATTGCGGGCCTTGTTCGCCGAGAAACATCACAAGCGTTTCGTCCAACCGGCCTATTTCTTCGAGCGTTTTGAGTACTGCACCGACCTGTTCGTCTAATGCGCCGATCTCGGCCAGAAAATCGCGGTATAACCGTCGTGTTTCCCGATTATCGACCAAATTGGGCGGAAGGATTAATTTGTCCGCATCAATTTTGCTGCGGTCGCCTTCCGTCCATGGAACGTGCGGATGCGTGCTGCAAACAAACAGGCAATAAGGTTGGTCACTTCCTGTAATAAATTCTTTTATTCCTGCCGTTGTATAATTTGCCGACGGATAAACGCAATCCGTTTCAAAACCGGGTATTTCTTCAAATGCGTAAACACGATGAGGCTGTGTATGCCTTTTCCCTGTCCGCCCCACACGATAACCGGCAGCCGGAAGATACGTCGTTATGCTTTGGATATGGGGAAATGAATTTTTGTGGTTGCGGAACGAACCATGCCGCACAGGGTAGAGGCCCGTATACAACGAAGCCCTGATCGGCACGCTCATTGCGCATGAGGCAAAATTGTTTGTGAACTGCAGACCTTGGGCGGCGATCCGGTCGATGTGGGGTGTAGCGACGTTTTGTCCGCCGTAGCAGCCTAATTCGTTCGTGGCAAGATCGTCGGCAATGATGACGACGATGTTGGGTTTCTGCGGCGTTTGCGCCGATAGCGGAGATAGACCTGCGGCCAGTGCGGTCGTTGTGCCGAGCATCAGGATTTGCGGCATATTATCACGAAGAAAGCATCTGTTGTTTTGCATGGTATTACTTTTTATTTATTAATCTTTTTCAATTTTCCATTCATAGGGGGCAACGAATCCTTTCCGTCCTTCGTTGAAAGGAGCAATTTTGATGTTGGGTTCCATGGCATCAAATGTTTCCGTCACTTTTTGCAGTCGTGCGGCTTCCTGCGGATGGTCGGCAATGGCATTGGTTGTTTCCCCCGGATCGGAGGGATAATATGAGAGGAAAACATCCCGGATGTCCATTCTTTCATTTTTCCCGGGCAGGACGAGTTTATAATTTTGGTTTACCGTAACACCGCAGCCTAAATAAAAATCTCTTTCTATCTGTTGTTGCGCTCCGGTCAAAACCGGGGTTATATCGATACCGTCCAGCCGGCGATGCGGCATTGTTTCAATGCCCAGTATGGCTCTGACGGTAGGAACAATATCTACAAATCCCGTTATCTGATCGATTTGACGGCGCTGCCTGAATTGTGCCGGCCAGGAAATAACGGCGGGCACTCGCAACCCTCCGTCCCATTCCTGAAATTTGTGCCCTTTCAATGGCAGATTACTCCCTCCGCCATTAGGCTCGGCGCCGTTATCACTGAAAAAAATCACCAGCGTATTTTGGTCTATTTCATGTCTGCGAAGCGCTTCCAGGATTTTCCCAATACCTCTGTCCATGCAAGTTACCATTGCAGCATAAAGGACTTGTTTTTTCTCTTTTTCCGGAAGGTTTTCAAAATCATCGGTATAGCGTGCGATGTCCTCCGGTTTCGCTTGTAGCGGCGTATGAGGAGCGTTGTAAGCTACATACAGAAAAAACGGAGATTCTTGATAGCGGTCGATACATTTCACAGCTTCTTCTGTGATCAGGTCGGTGGAATAACCCCGGTCGTATGAGCTTTCCCAGTCGTTATGCCAATCCGGCTGATTTTCTCTTTCGTGAGTGAAATAGTCTATGGCTCCGTTCAGGTGTCCGTAGAAATGAGTAAAACCGTTGGCCATGGGATGATAGGCTTTCCGGGAATGTCCCAAATGCCATTTTCCGATGAGGGCTCTGTTGGGATAACCGGCTTTTCCGAGTATCTCGGGTAAGATTTCCTCTTCCGGATCAAGCCCAAAGTCGCGCCAGGGCGGGATGACGGACGTTCTAATTCCCAGCCGGCTGGGATAGCGCCCGGTCATTAATCCGGCTCTGGTGGGCGAACTTATCGGAGCGGTATAGAAACGATTGAGTTGTATGCCCGCGTCGGCAAGGCTGTCTATATGGGGCGTTTGTATGGAACTTCCATGAAAGCCCACATCTGCCCATCCCAAATCATCGGCCAGAATAAGGACAATGTTCGGACGCGATGTCTGAGCATATAATCCGGAAGAAATCAGCATCAGATTTAATGAAATTTTCAACGTATTCATAATGTTTGAATTAAGTATTACGGACGAGGAACAACCAGGGTTCTCTTTTCCCATGCCAGATATCGGGCTTCCATTTCGGTCACTTTACCGGGATACCGATCGGCCAGATTATGCATTTCGGAACGGTCGTCGTTCAGATTGTAAAGTTCCCATCGGGAGGCATTTTTAGGTTTTACAATTTTCCAGCCGGAGGCATCAATCAGCGCCATTTCATTAAAATGTTCGAAGCATAGCTCCGTATGCCCTTCCCGTTTACCGTTGACGAATATCGGCACAAGGCTTTTCCCTTCATAAGGAAGGATTTTGTTACGCCGGTATTCCGTCGGGTAAGTAGCTTCGGAAAGTTCCAGGCAAGTCGCCATAACGTCAATGACGTGCCCCGGTTGGTCGATAATAGCGCCTTTCTTTTGTTTAATACCTTCGGGCCAATGGGCAATCATGGGAGTACAGATGCCTCCTTCGTAAGCTTTGGCTTTCCAGAAACGGAATGGCGTATTAGCGACATTCGCCCACTGGGCGCCTAAGGAGGCATAAGTGTTTTGAGGGCCGGGCCATACTTCCTTGTTACGGGGGTAGATGATTTTTTCACCGTTGCGCATTTCGGCCGGGCGGTCGTTTTCACCCCCCGTCATGGCTTGGCATACTTCATTGCTGCAACCGTTGTCGGACATGAATAATATCAATGTATTGTCAAAGACGCCCGATTGTTTCAGCGCTTGCACCACCTTTCCTATTTCCTGATCCATACGGTCAACCATTGCAGCGTGAACAGCCATTGCCCGCGCATCCCATTCCTGTGTATGGTTCTCATCCCACGTATCGGTAAACGGGCGTGGAGATAAAAAATCACGTGCATTTGCAAAAATATTCAATTGTTCGATACGTTCGTATCTTTCCTGCCGGATCTTCTCCCAGCCCGCCTTGTAGACGTCTTTATACTTCTCTATGTCTTCGGGCAAAGCGTGAAGCGGCCAGTGTGGCGAATGGTAGGATAGATACATGAAAAAAGGCTTGTCGCTTTCGGAGTAGCGATTAATGTAGGCGACCGCGCTGTCGGACAGAGCTACGGTACTGTAATAGTTATCGGGAACTTCCCTCACCGGTTCTTCGCCATTGACGAGGCTGAACGGGTCAAAATAATTCACTACGCCGTAAATCGTTCCGTAGAATTGCTGAAAACCGCGATAAGTCGGATAATTTTCCTTGGGAGCGAATGTATCATGATACACCTGGTGTGCCAACCATTGCCGTTGATCGTCGCGCAAAGGCGTTTCGGCGACATGCCATTTGCCTATCATTCCGGTCTGGTATCCTGCCGGGGCAAGCGCTTCGGCAATCGTTACGCCGTTGTGCGTCATGGTGCCGCGATAGCCGGGTTGATGGGCGTCGAAAGTCATGCGTCCTATGCCGGCCTGGTGTTGATATAATCCGGTTAGCAACGAAGCCCGCGTAGGACAACTACGACCGGCGTTATAAAAGCGAGAAAATCTCAATCCGTTATTTGCCAAAGCATCAAGGTTGGGTGTTTGTATTTCTCCGCCGTAGCATCCCAAATCCGAGTAGCCGAGATCGTCGGCCAGAATGACTATGATGTTGGGACGGTTATCGGTTTTGGCTTTAGGTTGAGCCGCCGTCACAAAATGGGTTGTTGCTATTCCGGCAACAACGGTAGATAAAGATTTCCAATGAATATTCATTTTACAAAAAATATATAAGTTCAAAATTTCTGTACTTCATCGGGGCCGGGCAAGGCATATCTCCGATCTTTTGCTCGAATGGAAACATCCCCGTTTTCCATGATTTTCACTTCCAGCGGGACGATGGTGACGCCCTGTTCGTTGATGGTCTGTGCTGTTTCCCTCAAATCCATGGTTTGAATCTCTTTGTCGTCCAGAGGAGGAACGTTGGCATTGAAAAACGCCGTACACCACCATCGACCGTCCTTATCCCGAAAGGGGGTTCCATGTCCGAGGAACCGGCCTGCAAAACGGCGTTCCCCATAAGGGCCACAGACCGCATCGGCTGTGCAGTAATATAAATTGTATGAACCTTTGCGTCCCTTATCCGTTGACCATGCCGTACCGAAATGTACGTATTTATTTCCGATTTTCCGGATAGTGGCTCCTTCGTGACCTATAATCCGGTTGCTTGGATCTATGCGTTTGGAGGTATCTGCCAAACCGCCGAATCCGGGTTTCAAGGGAGCGATAAAGGTGTTTCCCCATGTTAAATACCATTTGCCGTCATCGTCGCGAAAAAGGGACGGATCGTGTTTTTTCCGCATATCGTCACCCATGGGAAATTCATAAATGCCGCTTGATAAACCGCCTTTCACCACAACGAGATTGGCGCCGTCCCTGAAAGGGCTCGGCGAAGTGTGGATAAATACCCAGTTGCCGTCTGCCTCATATATTTCGGGCGCCCACAACAGCCATTCCTTATCTCCATCGCTGGGGTGGGCAAATGTTTCGGGACTGACATTTTTCCAATAACCGTTTTCTATGGAAAAAGGCTCGCCGAGATATTCCCAGTCGATAAGATCGGCGCTACGCCATATACGTATTTTATAACCTACAATACTTTTTTTCAACCCGACCCGTTGAGCTTCAGGCGATAGTCCCAAGTTGTATTTGTCCGATTCTTCGCGGGGATCGCCCGGATTGGGCGTTGTTCCCGTCAGATAATAATAGCCGTCCGAAGAAAGATAAATGTAAGGATCACGAATCCATCCGTTTTTTATGTGTACCGCATGTTGATGCGCCCTTATTGCCTGCAACAAATCAGGGTCTTGTTTATTCTCCGTTGCCTGTCTTATTTGATGTTCAAATGCTTTTAATTCCGTTTCCTGTCCGGCATCGCCTTGCTGCATCATCCATTGTTCGAGTTTTTTTCTCATGGACTGAATTACTTTAGCCAGCTTCGGATTATCGGCAAGATTGTTCATTTGAAAAGGATCTTTTACGACATCATACAATTCTTCTCCGGGACGTTGGCAGTAGTGTTGCACTTGCCGTTGTGCAAAATCATCCGTTTTTGCTTTTTCCAGCCACGACACCCATACGGCATTGTTTTCTCGCGTGGATGTACACCGGAAGGCCCTATCAGGCGTAAGATTCAGGATGTATCTGTATCCGGCATCCCGAACGGAGCGTATTCCGTAATAATCAGGACCTGCAATGATGCCTCTTGACGTCTGGATCGCATAGGTAGCGTCTTTGAATTTGCCTGTTTTTCCGGTGATTACAGGGAGGAAACTTTTCCCGTCCAAGTCTTCGGGTTGTTCACCGCCTGCGATGTCGATGATAGTGGGCGTCACGTCCACGTATTCGCAGATGGCATTTGTTTCACGTTTCGGCTTGACGACACCTTTCCATCGTACAATGAAAGCGGTCTGTAATCCGGCATCGTAGCATGTCCATTTGGCAAACGGAAAGGAATGTCCATGTTCGCCGGTGAAGATAAAGACGGTATGATCGGTTAAGCCGTATTTTTCAATCAGTGCGTCGATTTTACCGACATCATTGTCTAATTGATTGATTTCGGCAAGATAGTTCACATACTTGTTTCGTGTTTCCTCCGTATCGACCAAAGTTGGGGGTAAGGTCAGTTTCTTTGCATCAAACAGGGAGCGGTCGCCACGTGTCCATGGCGAATGTGGATCATGCGAAGCGACATACAGGAAAAAAGGTTGGTTTTTTGCTTTTGTATCGGCTATAAACGACTCTATCCTTGCCGGATCCACATGATCTTCGCTTTCGCCGAGATATTCGAAAGGAAAAGCGCTTAAGGGCGCAATATGTCTTTTCCCCTGCAGTGCCACGCGATATCCGTTTTCTTTCAGATAATGCGGAAGCGTTTTGATACCTTCCCCGATAAAGGTATGATTGGGATAAGCGCCCGATCGTACGGGATACATGCCTGTCAGTAAACAATGCCGCGTAGGGGAACTCATGGCTGTGGACTGAAAAAAGTTATTGAATTTCAGTCCCTGTTCCGCCAGGCGGTCAATATGAGGTGTGACTGCATCCGGGCTACCGTAGCAGCCCAGATCGAGCATCCGGCAATCATCGGCAATAATCAGGACGATGTTCGGACGTTCATCGCCTGCAATTACCGGATTCGCTCCTACAAGCGTTAAGACCAGCGTTGAGCGGAAGACTTTTTTTATATCGTTCATTGTTTTTATAGGGATCATATTTTTCATTTATTTACAAATTCCACATCCATGGATACACCTGTATCTCCCTGCTGTAACATCCATGTTTTCAGCACCTTTTCCATCTTTGCCATCCGTTTGGCATATTTCCTGTCAGAAGCAAGGTTGTTCAGTTCCCAGGGATCCGTCTGTAAGTCATAAAATTCTACGGCAGGACGATGTACATACCGTTCGATCATTGCCTGAGCATGTAGATTCGTTTTAGCGGTTTCATTCCATACTCTCCATACTCCGACCGGATTGTTCATGTTCATCAGGTGTTTCTCGAAATAGGGTACTTCCGGAGAAAGGTTAACGATCAGTTTGTAACGCTTGTCCCGTATGCTTCGCACAGGATAAGCTGTGCCTTCGGGGATATTATTGTGGATACCGTACACCCATTGGCGATGTGTTTTTCTTTTCCCCAAAAGGACATGTAAAAAACTTTTACCGTCGATATCGGCGATGGCGTTTCCTCCGGCAAATTCCATCAGGGTAGGCAGAATGTCTTCGTACTGGACAAGTGCATCTGAGGAAGTTCCCGCTTTGATCAGTCGTGGATAACGTGCTATCAGAGCGCTGAATTGCCCATAGTTCCAGCACGTCCATTTTCCGCCCGGAAACTGGGGCCCCTGTTCTCCTAAAAAAAGAATCAGGGTATTGTCCAACTGCCCGGTTTCTTCCAACATTCTCCATACAGCGCCGACCTGTTCGTCCAACACCTTTACCTCTGCCAGATATTTACGGTAAATTTCACGAAAATCTTCGGAATCTATCAGATGAGGAGGAAATATCAGTTGTTCGGGAGAGATAGCATCTGTGTTTCCAACTGTCCATGGGGCATGTGGAAGCGTACTGCAGACAAAAAGACAAAACGGTTGTTTTGCATCAGAGATACGGGCTTTAAGACTGTCTGTGTTATAATCGGCGGATTGTTTGACACAATCCGTTTCAAATCCCGGAATATCTTCAAATGGATACACAGAACGTGGGGTTGTGTGCTTTTTTCCGGTTCGCCATACTTCATATCCCATTGCGGGGAGGTAATGATTGATGCTTTTGACATGGGGATACGTTTTTTTATGGTTTTGAAACACGCCATGCCGCGCCGGGTAAAGACCGGTATATAAGGAAGCTCTGATAGGTACGCTCATGGCGCATGAGGCATAACAACCGGTGAGGCGAACACCTTCCCCGGCAAGCCGGTCGATATGGGGCGTGGAAATATTACGGCCTCCATAACAGCCGATTTCGTGGGATGCCAGATCGTCCGCCATAATCACTACGATATTCGGTTTTACGCTCGTTTGTGCCTGCAAGCATGATGTAATCGCCGTCATAACGCCGATGGATCGCATCCTATTCATTTTCAATTTTCAATTTTTAGTTTCACATCATCTATCCAGCAGACACCCTCCATGTTTCCGACGTAAAAAACCAGTTGATAATTCCCGTTTTCTTCTATCCGTATATTTTTAAATTGGGTATCTTTCACGTCGGGAGCAAGCGCAATAGTTTCGTTCAGTTCTTTCTGCTGTGGCCGGTTTACTCTTTCCAGCCGGAACACGAGGTTTGTTTCCCGGTCGGCTTTAGCCAGAAAACCGACACTCAGCGTTTCGCCCCTGCGCAGGTTCATAACCCATTTCATTTGGGCGGATGCAGGCTTTTCGCCTTTTTTTACAACTTCTATCCTTGCCGTATTTTTACCGGAGATAACGTTTGTCGTATCAATGGAGAAATCGACTTGTGCGTCGTCGTTGCATATTAAATTCCAATCTCCGAAATAATCGTCAAATTCGCCGTTGATGATACGTTTGTAAGCTCTTTGCCGTTCGCCGTACGTACGGGTATCTATTGGAAAAACGCCTATATCCTGCGCCCATCTGTTCCATGCGGCAAACATTCGTTCCTTTCGTTCGGGATCAATTTCCGACAGGTCGTTCATTTCCGTCGGGTCGGCTTCCAGATCGTACAGTTTTACGGTAGCAGGATCAAAAAGATCGCCTTCATTTGTTTTGGTAACGATCTTCCATTTACCGTCGCGCAAGGCGATGTTACCTTCGTGTTCCCAATAAACCAAGCCTCTGTCTGTCCGTTGCCCCGAAAAATGGGGGATGAGGCTTACCCCTTGCATGGGAACGATCTCATGCTCTTTGTACCGTTCGGGATAAAGGGCTTTGCCGGCATCAACGCAGGTAGCCATAATATCGATCAGGTGTCCGTATTCATCCACAAAGGTGTTGTTCAGTTTCTTATCGATACCGTTCGGATAATGCACAATCAGCGGGGTAGCGATTCCGCCTTCGTTGGTGAAATGCTTGTATTCCCTGTATGGCGTGCTACTCAGGTTTGCCCAGTTGATATGGTAGCTTTCGTAAGTATCTTTTTTGCCGTCTACTGCTTTTCTTTGTCCGCTGCTGATAAATTCCGCACAAGCGCCGTTATCACTCAGGAACATGATCAGGGTGTTTTCAAGTTGCCCCTTATCTTTCAGCGATTGCATGATACGTCCGATACCCTGATCCATTGCGTCTATCTGGGCGGCATATATTGCCATCCGCATGACAAATTCCTGTTGTTGTTCCGTCGAGAGGCTGTCCCATGCAGGAATGTTTTCGTCGCGGGGCGAGAGAACGGCGTCATGAGCGAACAAACCCATTTCTTTCTGGCGCGCAAAGCGTTCTTCACGTAGCACATCCCATCCTTTTTTATACCTTTCCTTATATTTGTCAATATCCTTTTGCAAGGCATGAAGCGGCCAGTGAGCGGCGGTGTATGCCAGATACAAGAACAACGGCGCTTGCCGGTAGTCGTGCCGACGGATGAATGTTGTCGCGCTGTCGCTGATGGCATGGGTAAAATAAAATGTCCCGTCGTCGGGCGAAAAGCCCTGTTCGTTGTCGTTGGTATAGTTTACCTTAAAGTAATTCGAGGCGCCGCCCACAATTCCGTAGAAGCGATTGAAACCGCGTTGGAGCGGCCAGTTATCTCTCACTTTACCATTGTTCTGGCGGTCGCTACTCACATGCCATTTACCGGACATGTAAGTATCATATCCGGCCGTTTGCAATACATCGGCAATGGTGACGCATTGCCGGTTCAAGTATCCCTGATATTGCGACCTTTGCATATCGGCAGCAGCCATCCAGCCCATTCCGGCCTGATGCGGATACAATCCGGTCAACAGGGATGCACGAGTGGGGCAACTGCGGGCGCAGTTGTAGAACTGCCGGTAACGCAAGCCGTTCTCCGCCAACCGGTTGATGTTTGGCGTTTCTATTTCACCGCCATAGCAACCCACATCGGAATAGCCCATATCATCCGCCAAAATAACGATAATGTTGGGACGTTCCGCCTTCCGGTCGTCGTCCCCGCCGCATGAACCTGCCGATACGGCAAGCGTTGTCAGCGGCAAGATATAATGTACTTTCTTGATCATTTTACACTCAATAAATTACGGGTTTTCATAATACGGACACCGGCAACGAAAACTTGTTGTTACGAAAGAAAAAGTTGCCATGGTGCCTGACCTATTGTTCCAATGAAGGGAATGAGTTTCTCCATCGTAGAACTTTTTCTTTAAGATCGGCAACCTTACCGGGATATTTTTCACTGAGATTTACGGTTTCCCGCGGGTCTTCATAGAGATTGTACAACATTAAGTCGGTTTCGTCCGCATTTATCAACAATTTCCAGTCACTTTCGCGCACAGCCAGATTCGGACTGGTATCCTTATCGGCAGGTCGGGGAAAAGCTTTGCTGTCATTCCGCCGGTATTCCCAGAAAATTGCTTTGTTGCGCTGCTGAGGCTCACCGGTGAGCGCCCGGCTCATGTCTGTGCCGTCGCTTTCGTAACCGGCGGGCAGTTTTACATTCGCTATGCCGCACAGGGTGGGAAAGATGTCGAGCGCACTGACGACGGACGTGTTGTCGACTTTGGCTTGCGGGATCAAATGGTCGGGGCTCCAGATGATGAACGGCATGCGCATGCCTCCTTCATAGAGCGAGGCCTTACAACCGCGATAATTTCCGGCGCGACTGCCCCGGAAACTCGGGGCGGGACCATTGTCGCTCGTAAAAATGACGATGGTATTTTTGTCGATACCCAGTTCTTTCAATCCGGCCAGCAGGCGCCCGATCTGCCGGTCGTATTCGATCAGGACGCTACGGAAATTCTTTTCGCTATTTTCGCCGTCGGGAAACAGCTTCTGTTCTTCGATGTTGCCCACCCATGGCGTGTGCATGTCGTCGGGCCACAGGTTGACGAAGCAGGGCTGTCCGTTGTTTCTTTTCAGGAAGTCGAGTGTCTTATCAACAAAATAGGCCGTACGATCCCATCTTTTGATACTGTCTTTCGCCGACCAGATCCAGTCGGTCGCTGTGATGAGCGGATCCGGGTCGGGACTTTCGTACGTGCTGACATACTCATCGTAACCGTAATGCGTGATGAGAGGGGCGTTTTTCACATCGCGTCCGCCGCCCAGATGCCATTTGCCGAAATGCCCCGTCTTATAACCTGCCGCTTGCAAGGTGCGCGGAAGCGTCGGCGTACCGGGATCGAGGAAATCGGCCATTTCGGCGGCTCTGTTGCCCTCGCGCGTTTGAAGATAACTGGTGATATGCAGGCAGGCCGGATGAATACCGGTCAGCAACCCCGCTCTCGACGCCGAACTGATAGGAGCGGCGCTATAATATTGCGTAAACCTGATCCCTTCGGCCGCCATTTTGTCGATATGAGGCGTGGGCACAAATTTTCCGCCGTAAACGCCCACATCTCCAAACCCCATGTCGTCGGTCAGGATGATAATGATATTCGGTTTGTCGACTACCTGTGCCGTAGCAGTCATGCCCAATAACGAAGTTCCGAAAATTTCGAGTAATTTTTTCATGTGTACATCTGTTATATATATTCAATATTTATCCTTTCTTAAATAATCATTTCCCATATTGTTTTTCAGTACCTTCACGATCGATCTGTTTTGGTTATAAATTAAACGCTCTAAATATAGCGTATTAATTTTGAAAAATTGCTTTCATTTGCATTTTTTATTTACCGATTATCG
>JAIRSF010000166.1 GCA_031255595.1 Tannerella sp. | reverse complement strand
GACGAATCGGGCGATCCGGTGATAGGCGCAACGATCCAGCTTAAAGGAACATCGCAGGGCACCGTTTCCGACATCGACGGAAATTTCACCCTGTCTGCTCCTGCCGGCGGAACGTTGGTTATTTCCTATGTTGGATACCGAACGCAGGAGGTGCCCGTGAGCGCGAATGTGCGTGTGGTGTTGGAGATAGACTCTGAAATCCTGGAAG
Source organism: Tannerella sp. (assembly GCA_031255595.1). GTDB lineage: Bacteria > Bacteroidota > Bacteroidia > Bacteroidales > Tannerellaceae > Tannerella. Next base: position 4,725 of record JAIRSF010000166.1, on the reverse strand, counting down.
AATTAGTCGTAACGGCAATGGGTCTTACCAGGCAAAAGAAATCTATCGGATATGCGGCACAGGAAGTGAAATCCGATGAATTGATCAAAGCACGGCAAATGGATTTGAATAATGCGCTGGTCGGAAAAGTTTCCGGAGTTCGTTTCGTGGGAGGATCCGGTTCAAAATTTGACAGCGGGAAAATCTATTTGCGCGGAACAAGTTCTTTGACCAGCGCTACCGGTAGTGAACCCATCTATGTTGTTGACGGGGTAATCACAAACCAGAATTCAGTCAACATGGACGATGTTGAAAGCATCAACGTTTTGAAAGGGCCTGCAGCCACCTCACTCTATGGCTCGCGCGGCGGAAACGGCGCTATCATCATCACCACTAAAACAGTTGGCGAAGGAAAATCGGAAGTTAATTTCAGCCACACCTTAGCATGGGAAAAAGTGTATTCCCACGTCGACATACAGAAGGAATACGGAGGTGGGTATCTCGGCGCTGATGCGGAACTCCCTACCTTTGAATGGGACAATACAATGCCTGAGTACCTGCGGCAATTCAACGGCCGTAAGATGTATGACTATGCGGATGACTCAAGTTGGGGACCCAAATATAACGGAGAACTTTATATGCCGTGGTATGCATGGGATCCCACCGATTCCCGTTTTGGACAACAGACGAAATGGGATTACCAGATGGATATCACCGACCTCTACCGCATAGGAGTAACCAATACTACGAATGTATCATTCGCCAAAGCAGGAAAAGATTATAACACACGGATTTCTTTCACCAATATCGACAGGGAAGGCGTGCTTTATAATAGCGATGCGGTTAGACGGTATCTGACAATTAAATCGTCTTTTAATGTTACCGAAAAGTTAAAAGTGAGACTGGATTATAAATATACTTACCGCAAAAACCACAACGCGGCCGTTGAAGGTTACGGGGAATTCGGTAACTTCCTTTACTCTTATTTGCAGTGGGGAAACACGAATGTGAATCTTGCGGATATGAAGGATAATTATACCCGGGCCGACGGGTCATTCAAGACTTGGAATATAATCAGCCCTACGGATTTATCGGCGGCATACCACTGGAATCCTTACGCTGTGATGAATGAGGTAAACTGGAATAGCCTTTACCAATGGAATGTTTTCAGCGGAAATGCAGAATACAGCATTTTGAAAAACCTTAAGCTGGGAGTGAATGTGAACGGTAATCTCCGGAATGTTGTGGAAGAAACTAAAATTCCGATGAATTTCGATACCACATCTTCTTATTCCCAAAATCAGAACACGCTCATAGACATGCAAACGCAAGGGTACCTCAGCTATAGCGACCGTTATATAGATAACCGGCTGAGTTTGGATGCTACCGCTTTTGTGGAAAACAGGGATTATTCCTACAAAGCTAATAATGCATTCACCCGGGACGGCCTTTTCCTGAATAAATTCTGGAACGTGTCGGCTTCCACCGGTTTGCCGGGAGGCTCTTCCAGCATTACCCATTACAAGGAACAGAGCGTTTTTGCCACGGCTACCTTGGGACTCGATGATACTTACTATTTAGACGCCAACCTGAGGAATGACTGGACTTCCACATTACATCCCGACCACAACAACTACCTGTATGGCGGATTAAGTGCATCATTGATAATGAGTAATCTGGTGAAAGCAGACTGGCTGAACTTTTGGAAACTCAGGTCTTCTGCCGCCCAAGTGGGTTCTACAATGGATCCATATTTGGTTTACCCGGTTTATATTACCGACGATGGATCAAATACAAAAAAATACAACGGATTGACTGCCATGCGGCAGAGTACGAACCTGAGGGATCCCAATATCAAACCGACAATCTCTACTTCGTATGAAGTGGGAACAGAATTCCGGGTATTCGAAAACCGGTTTTGGGGCGATTTCAACTTCTATAACAGGGATTCAAAAAACCAGATCATAGACCAAAACGTGACACCTGCCAGCGGATACAGTACGATTAAGATAAATGCCGGTCTGATCCGAAATAGAGGTATTGAACTTACTCTGGGAGGTATGCCCGTAAAGACCAAAGATCTTCAATGGACAGTGAATTTCAACTATTCGAAAAACAAAAACACATTGGAAGAACTTATTAAGAATGACAAGAATGACGATTCTTATCAGATTTGGTGGACAAAGTTTTACTATCCGATTTCTATCAATGCCCGTGAAGGTCAACCCATTGGTATCATACAGGGAAATGATTGGGTACGCGATGAAAACGGCAATTTGGTTTTGGGAAAACTGGCCGACGGTCATAGTTTGGGAGAGGTTCGTCCTTATGTGGATACTGAGAACCAGACCAAAGATTTGGGTATAGCCCAACCCGATTTTACGGGAGGATTTTCTACCTCTCTGAATTTTAAAGGGTTTATACTGTCCGCAGTGCTCGATTTCTCTGTTGGCGGAGACATTGTTTCGTGGACAAACTATTGGGGGAATGGCTCCGGAATATTGAATAGTACGGCCGGATTGAATGATAAGGGCAGTCCCTTGCGCGATCCTGTTTCCAAAGGAGGCGGCGTGCATCTTACCGGGGTTGACGAAAACGGTAACCCGTTAGACGGTTATTTCGACACGCAATATTACTACCAGACTTTCTATCCCCAAGTTTGGGCGCCTTCTGTTTATGACGCTTCGTATGTTAAGCTGAGGGAAATATCGTTGGGTTATGAGTTGCCGAAAGCTTTCCTTAACCGGACAGGATTGGGATTGAAAGCGGCCAGTGTTTCATTTGTCGCCCAAAATCCGTGGTTGATTTATTCGGGGACACCCAATATAGACCCGTCGGAAACCAGTGGTTCTGAATATAATTACGTAGAAGGAGGACAATCGATTTCTACACGCTCTTTTGGATTGACGGTAAATCTTACTTTTTAAATAACGGAACTAAAATAAGACATTATGAAAAATAAAATTATCTATATATTTTCTTTGATAGGAATATTGTTTTTCGGCAGTTGTGAGGATTTTGGGGACATAAACCTTGATCCCAATAATCCGTCGCAGGCTGATACCCGGTTTCTGTTTGTCAGGGCAATGCAGGGTACGACTTTTGGGGTGTATAGTAGCGCCCCCGCTCCGAGTGTAAGTTTATACGACCCGTTCAGCCAGTTATATCCGCAATATTTTGCCGAACGCCAGAACATACAGTACACTGAGTTTAAAATTGTGGATTTTGCGTTAAGCACCTATTATAATACTTTCCTGAGAAACCTGAAACTCATCATTGAAATGAATGAAGATGAGGAGCAGAATGCTACGGAATTTGTCGGTGCAATGGGGAGTAATGATAATCAGATAGCCGTGGCCAGAACGCTGGAAGCGTTTTATTATATGCACATGACGGATATTGTAGGTGATATATATTACTCGGAAGCATTATTGGGGGATGAGGGTAACTTCACACCCAAATTCGATACCCAGGAAGATATATATGCTGCCTTAGACGCGAAATTGAATGATGCATATAGCTTATTCGATGAAAGCGAAAACCTGGACGATACCTATGATATACTATACAATGGGGACATTTCGAAGTGGAAAAAACTAAATGCCTCGTTGAGGATGCTTTTGGCCATTAAATTGTCGGATATAGCGCCGGAAGCGGGAAAATCGCATTTTGCAAAGGCGTATCAGGATGGAGGTATCTTGGATAACGGAGACAATCTGCGTTATCAGTATATAAACGAAACGGCCAATATGAATCCTTTGCACGATAATGTGGTGATTTCCGGGAGACGGGATTTTGCCCCCTCCAAAACGATTGTCGATGCGTTATTGCTGCGCAAAGATCCGCGCGTTTTGAGTTACGGCATTCCCAATCCCTCCGGCAAGTTCGATGCCGTTCCGTTTGGAGTGCCCCGTGCCGAGATTTCGGAATATGCAGGCAAGACAGTGACATTCAACCCCAAACTGTATGAGATGGACGCCCCCATCACCATTATTTCTGCGGCAAGGATATCGCTCGTGGCGGCCGAAGCGGCAGTCAGGGGCTGGATTAGCGCCGATGCGGCAGCGTTGTATAAGAATGGTATAGAAATGTCGTTCCAAGAAAAGGATTTTGCCAGCGACGTGGCCGGTTATCAAAACAGTGACCCGGATTTATGGGAAAGTTGGGAAACGGAATATGGTTTTGTTTTGACGGCAGACGATTATCTGGCGCAACCTCAGGTCGCACTGACTGGAACTACTGCCGAGAAAATTGAAAAAATTGCCATGCAACGTTGGTTAAACGGATTTTTGGAAGACGGTATTGAAGCCTGGTCGGACTGGAGAAGGCTGAATGTGCCCGTATTAGATCCGGGGCGGGCAGCAGAAATCACTCATGTTCCTTACAGACGGCAGTACTATTTGATAGATTACGAAACAAACATGGACAATTATAAAGCGGCCATAGGAGCACAGGGAGCTGATAATTTTGATACCCGCGTGTGGTGGGATGTTGCAAATAACTAAACAGTTCAGACTGTGATATTGAATATTCTAATTTTCTTCTAAAGATAAATCGATATATATTTAAATGTATCTGTGATTTGTTATTTAGGGAAATAAAACAGACAATAAAACCATTCAGTTCACAATGTACATAAACTCTACATTAAATTAAACACTATTGAAAGGATCGGACAGGGCCAGGAGTGATTCCCCGCCCTGTCTTCTTTTTGCCCCCACTTCCCCCACACCGTCATTGGTAGGA
>JAIRSF010000158.1 GCA_031255595.1 Tannerella sp. | reverse complement strand
ACATAAACCGCGAACCCTCCTTCATTAAAAAGCGGACTATGGTATTGAAATACCAACATTACGGTTCCCCTATCTGTTTCTCCGAGCGCGGGCTGAATTGTACGTTTAAAGAGTTGGAGGACATTGTAAGAACCTATTATGAGCATTACAAAGCGGTTCAAAACGCGGAACTCCAATTATAGAAGCCGGTTCGGGCAAGGTCCTATTATGTTAAAACCGAATGGCTTTACCGGTGAGTTGCTTTGCCGGCTAAGCTTGAACAAATGAAATTTGATTTTCCGGTCGCTTTGTTGTGTGGTTGAAAATAGATACAAAATCGGAGCTCTTGGTATTAAATTCGCAGACGAGGAAAGGATGTTGTATAAATATGTTATATAACATAAAAAAGTGGTCGTTTTTGAATGTTTTCTGGCAAACGGGTTGTAACTTTGCGGCGCAAAAAGGATAAAATTAGTATTAATTCGGAAAAAATAAATTAGCGTTATGGGACTAACAAAAATATTTAAAGAGGGTCTTTGGAGTGAGGAAATCAATGTTACCGATTTTGTTAAAAGTAATATTACACCTTATGAAGGAGATGCCTCTTTTCTTGTGGGAGCGACCGGGCGAACTGCGCATTTGTGGGATTTGTGTAAACAGGCGATTGCCGAGGAACGTGCGAACAATGGTGTCCGTTTATTGGATAATAAAACCGTATCTACAATCATTTCGCATAAAGCCGGGTATATAGATAAGGAAAATGAATTGATTGTGGGTTTGCAGACCGATGAATTGCTGAAGCGTGCGATCAAGCCGTTTGGCGGCATCAATGTGGTCGCGAAAGCGTGTCGGGAAAACGGGATGGAGATTGACGACAAGGTGAAGGATATCTTCACCCATTACCGGAAGACGCATAATGACGGTGTTTTCGACGCCTATACGGATGAAATCCGTTCTTTCCGTTCGTTGGGTTTTATCACCGGGTTGCCGGATAATTACGCACGCGGGCGTATCATCGGCGATTACCGCCGTTTGGCGCTGTATGGCATTGACCGCCTGATTGAAGCGAAAGAGAAGGATTTGCAAAAGCTGACGGGACCGATGACGGATGCCCGTATCCGTCTTCGTGAGGAAGTAGCCGAACAGATAAAAGCGTTGAACGATATCAAGACAATGGGCGGCTATTACGGGCTGGATCTGAGCCGTCCCGCTTATACGGCGCAGGAAGCCGTACAATGGGTCTACATGGCTTATCTGGCTGCTGTTAAGGAGCAGGACGGAGCGGCCATGTCACTCGGAAATGTATCGTCTTTTCTGGATATTTATATTGAATATGAGCTGTCGACCGGTAAGATCGACGAAACGTTTGCGCAGGAACTGGTCGATCAGTTTATCATTAAACTGCGCATGGTGCGTCATCTGCGTATGCAGTCGTACAACGATATTTTTGCCGGAGATCCGACCTGGGTAACGGAAGCCCTCGGCGGGCGTTTCAACGACGGGCGTACGAAAGTGACCAAAACAAGCTTCCGCTTCCTTCAGACGTTGTATAACCTGGGGCCGTCGCCGGAGCCGAATCTAACGGTTCTGTGGAGTGTTGAGTTGCCCGAAGGATTTAAGGATTTTTGCGCCAAGGTGTCGGTCGATACGAGTTCTATTCAGTATGAAAACGACGAGTTGATGCGCGAGGTACGTCATTCCGACGATTATGGAATCGCCTGCTGTGTTTCTTATCAGGATATAGGCCGCCAGATCCAGTTTTTCGGTGCGCGGGCCAACCTGGCCAAGGCGTTGCTGCTTGCGATCAACGGCGGGCATTGCGAGAATACGGGAAAACTGATGGTAAAAGGTATTCCGGCGCTAACGGGTGAAACCCTGAAGTACGAGGAGGTCATGACTAATTACAAGAAAGTGCTGATGGAAATCGCGCGTGTATACAACGAAGCGATGAATGTGATCCATTACATGCATGACAAGTATTATTACGAAAAGGCGCAAATGGCGTTTATAGATACCGATCCGCGTATTAATCTGGCTTATGGTGTCGCCGGCCTGTCCATTGCGATCGATTCGTTGTCGGCCATCCGGTATGCAAAAGTGAAGGCGGTGCGCAATGATATCGGCCTGACGGAAAGTTTCGAGATTCATGGGGAGTTTCCCTGTTTCGGTAACGATGAGAACCGTGTGGACAAGCTGGCCGTCGATCTGATTTATTTCTTTGATGAAGAGCTGAAAAAACTTCCGGTATACAAGAATGCCCGTCCGACGCTTTCGGTGCTGACGATCACATCCAACGTGATGTACGGACAGAAAACGGGCGCTACGCCCGACGGACGCGCCAAGGGGGTGCCATTTGCGCCGGGAGCCAATCCGATGCATGGACGTGATAAGAGCGGCGCCATCGCTTCCCTCTCGTCGGTAGCGAAAATCCGCTACCGGGATGCCCAGGACGGCATCAGCAATACATTCTCCATCATCCCGAAGTCGTTGGGAGGCACCCCGGAAGACCGTGTTGAAAATCTGGTAACGATGTTAGACGGTTATTTTACCAAAGGAGCCCATCATTTGAATGTGAACGTCCTGAACCGTGAGATGCTGGAAGATGCCATGGAGCATCCCGAAAAATATCCTCAGTTGACCATCCGGGTTTCCGGTTATGCGGTGAATTTCGTAAACCTCAGCCGCGCTCATCAATTGGAAGTTATCTCGCGAAGCTTCCATAAGGCAATGTAAACCTGGCGGCATGTTGATTAATGTACACTCTTATGAAAGTTTAGGAACATACGACGGGCCGGGGATCAGGCTCGTCGTATTTCTGCAGGGATGTAATTTCCGGTGCGCTTATTGCGCTAACCCGGACACGATTACATATGAGGGAGGGACATCGACCGACCCGGAAGAAATCCTTCGGAAGGCAGTGAGTGAAAAACCGTTTTTCGGGCAAAAAGGAGGCATTACATTCAGCGGGGGAGAACCTACCCTGCAAGCGAAAGCGCTGGCGCCTTTGTTTAAAAAATTGAGGGAGGAAGGGATCCATATCTGCGTCGACACGAATGGCAGCCTCCTGAACAGTGAGGTGAAGGAACTGTTTTCACTTACCGACTTAGTCTTGCTGGATGTGAAAGAGTTCAACCCGGACAGGCATCTTTTGCTCACCCAAAGGGAGAACCGGCAGACGATCCGTACGGCGGAGTGGCTCGAAGAAAACCGGATACCCGTCTGGTTGCGTTACGTGCTGCTGCCCGGCTATTCGGATCCGGAAGAAGACATCATCGCCCTCTGCGAACATTTTAAATCCTTTAAGGCGATACGGCGTATCGAAATATTGCCGTATCATACCTTGGGCGTCCACAAATATGAAGCCCTCGGAATCCCGTATCCGCTCGACGGCGTGAAACAAAATACCCCCGAACAATTAGAACGGGCGAAAGATTTATTTCTACACTATTTCCCGGAGGTAAGAGTCAACTGAAGCGTTCTATTTTATTTCAGCATGGATTTGATCCCGTCGGAATATGTTGTTTTGTACCTTCCGGTCGTTTCGTCGGCGTAGATCAGGAAGTATTCTATTTCGGGTATCGACGCGGCTAAGCGGCAGGCGGCTTCAACACCCATAACCATAAAAGCGGTTGCATAAGCGTCTGCCGTCATGCAGTCCGGGGCGATGACGGTTGCACTCAGGAGGTTTTGTTCGGACGGATAGCCGGTTTGGGGGTTGATCGTATGGGCGTATTTTTTGCCGTCTTTGATGTAAAAGTTCCGGTAGTTGCCGGAGGTGGCAAATCCATGTTTGCCGCATAGCCGGACGATTCGAAAGACCTCGTTTTTTATGCCGGTCGAATCGTCCTCGGGTTTGGCGATCCCAATCTGCCAGCAGGCGCCCTGCGGGTTTTTTCCTTTCGCGGTCACTTCGCCGCCGATATAGATCATATAATTTTCGACGCCTTCGCGTTCGAGTAATGCCGCGATCACATCGGAAGCATATCCTTTGGCGATGGCCGAGAAATTGAGCGTTATGCGGGGGTCGTCTTTGAGGACGCGCCGGTTATCTATGCGTATTTTCCGGTATCCGACGAAAGGGAAGATGCTGTCGATTTTCTGCGGTGAAATGTTGTCGCTTTTTCCAACGCCGAATCCCCACAGATTGATGAAAGGGGCGACGGTGACGTCAAAATAGCCGCCTGAATTTTCGGATACTTCCATGGCCTTATGGAAGACGGTGATAAACCAATCGTCGACTTCTACGTCTTCGTTTCGGTTTACTTTCGAGATGATGGAGTTCGGGTTGAACGGATTCATCGATAAGTTGAAGCGCCGCAGTTCGGCGTCGATTTTGTCGGTCAATACTTCGGGCGATTGGTATTTTATCTGGAATACGGTATGAAAAACGCTGCCGCTTTCCTCGTAATACGGTGTGTGTGATGTGCACGATGTGCAGAAACAGCAAACAGGCAGGATACAAGCCACACAACCGTAGGCGAAACCCCTGCGTGCAATTTTTCCGATTAATTTTAGCGTTCTAAGTATCATCTTTTTGTTTTATTAAATCGCGAAATTGTTTTGGAATCGGGGTTTCGAAACGCATTTCTTCGCCGGTAGCCGGATGTTTGAAAAATAAACGTCCGGCATGCAGCATCAGGCGTCCGGCCGGATCGGTTTTAGCTCCGTATTTCGGGTCGCCGGCAACGGGATGCCCGATATATTCCATTTGGGCGCGGATCTGGTTTTTGCGTCCGGTTTCAAGTTCGAGTTCAATGAGCGAATAGGTTGCATTGCTTTTGAGCAGGCTGTAGTGCGAAACGGCTTCTTTCCCGTTTTGAGGATCGGTACAGTAGACTTTCATCTGCTTGTTTTCCGCAAGATAGGTCACGATTGTATCTTCGCTTTTTTCGGGGATTCCTTCTATTACGGCGACATAAGAACGCCGGGTTATCATCTCGTGCCAGTTTGAACGCAGGTATTCCTGCATATTCCGGTTGCGTGCAAACATCATCAGGCCGGATGTGCCCTTATCTAAACGGTGCAGTATGAATATTTTGTTTCGCAGATCCGTTTTCTTTACATATTGCGACAGTAAAAAATAGGCCGTACGTTCCTGTGAAGGAGAATCGGAAACGGACAACAAGCCTTCTTTTTTATTTACGACGATGAGTTCGTCATCTTCCCATACGATCTTCAACTGCGGATGATTAAAAGGCACAGGCGCTTTCGCGTGGCTGATAAAAATTTCATCTCCCGGATTTAACGGGGTATTAAAATGCGTTGACGGGGCACCGTTGACCCATACCTGTCCGCGTCCTAACAATGCCTTGACGGATGTTTTGCTTTGTGGCTTGAGCCATTCCAGCAGGTAGGGCAGTAGCGTATTGTTTTCTTTTACCACACGCTTTTGGCCTTTCGGCGTTTCTTTCCGGTGATGTTGCCGGGGTGTATTTTTTTGCATCTTTATAATTCGTTGGAGAAATAACTTCCCGGCAATGCCCGGCAATTGTACTGCGAAGCCATGATTTCGCCGTAAGCTCCTGCGGAACGAAGCGCTATCAGGTCGTTGCGACGAACTTTGTTTATTTCGATATCCTTGTTGAAAACGTCCGACGATTCGCAGATAGGCCCTACCAGGTCGTATGTTTCATAAGGCTCGTTGCTTGTGATGTTTTCCGGATGATGGTAGGCGTCGTACATGGCGGGACGTATCAAGTCGGTAAAACCCGCATCGAGTATGGCAAACTGTTTTACTTCCCCTTTCTTTACGTACAGAACTTTCGCGATGAGAGAACCGCACTGTCCGACAACGGAACGTCCCAGTTCGAAATGGACCTGTTGCCCTTCGCGCTGTTTGACCAACTTATGAAACAGGGCGAAGTAATTTTCAAATTCGGGTATAGACAAATGGTTCGGGTGAAAATAGTCAATGCCCAGCCCGCCTCCGAAGTTGAGATGGTCAATCTCTATATCGCGCGCTTCGAGTTCGTCCTGCAACTCGTTGGCGCGTATGCACAGGTTGCGGAAAACGGAAAGGTCGGTGATCTGCGAACCGATATGGAAGTGGAGGCCCGAAAAACGGATATGGCTCATTTTGAACAAAGCGTCGAGCACCCCGTTCAACAGGCCCAGGTTGATACCGAATTTATTTTCTTGCAGTCCGGTTGTGATTTTTGCATGTGTATGTGCATCAACATTCGGATTGACCCGCAAAGCCACCGTTGCCGTTTTATTCCGGGCTTCCGCCAAAGCGTTGATCACCTCCAACTCCGCCAACGATTCGACATTAAAGCAGGCGATGTGATGATCCAGTCCGAGGTTGATTTCCCAATCGGCCTTTCCAACGCCGGCAAAGACGATTTTAGAGGCGGGAAATCCGGCGTCTAAAGCGGCTTGCACTTCTCTTCCGCTTACACAGTCGGCTCCGAATCCGTTTTTTGCGATGAGCGCCAGTATCTTGGGGTTGGCATTCGCTTTGACGGCATAATGCTGGTGATAACCATATTTGTTTGTTTCCGTTTTGATGACATTCAACGTGTCTTGCAGCAATGCCATGTCGTAATAATAAAACGGTGTTTGCAGTTTTCCGAATTTATTTGTCGGGAAAGAACCTTTTACCATATGTTTGTGATATTTTGTGAGCGCCGGGATCGTTTGTTCCCGGCAAATTTTTTTATTAATGAATGTACTCTTTTGCCGGGTTTTTAGTCCAGGCCGAACAGATATTTGCTCAGCGCCTGCAATGCACGTTTTTTATCCGAACCTCTGATTAATAACGATACATTATAATTGCTGCCTCCATAAGAAATCATGCGGACGGGAATATCTTTAAGCGCAGATACGATCTTAGCCTCAAATCCGACATTTTCCCATTCGAGATCTCCGACGACGCATACGATAACCATGTCGTTGTCGATCGTTACGGTGCCGTATTTTTTAAGATTGTCGACAATCTCGTCCAAATGTTTGGCATTGTCGATCGTTACGGAAACGCCGACCTCCGACGTGGTGACCATATCAATGGGTGTGCGGTAGGTTTCGAATATTTCGAAAACTTTGCGCAGAAAACCGGTTGCAAGCAGCATCCGTCCGCTTTTAATCTTGATGGATGTGATGTTATCTTTTGCCGCAACCGCTTTTATTTTTCCTTTTTCCAGTTCGTTGGAAATGGTAGTTCCCGGTGCATCGGGCTGCATGGTGTTGAGCAGGCGAACCGGAATATTCTTGATTTTTGCCGGCAGGATACATGTCGGGTGAAGAATTTTGGCTCCGAAATAGGCCAGCTCCGCCGCCTCGTCGAAATTGAGGTGGCGAACGGGCAAAGTGTTTTCGACCACCCGCGGGTCGTTGTTATGCATCCCGTCTATATCCGTCCATATTTGTATTTCTTCCGCCTGTATCGCAGAACCTACGAGAGATGCGGTATAGTCGCTCCCTCCGCGCTGAAGGTTGTCGATCTCGCCGTAAGCGTTGCGGCAGATGAACCCTTGCGTTATGTAGAGATCCGCATCCGAATATTGTTTCAGTAAATCACTCAGTTTCTTTTTGATATAAACCAGGTCAGGCTCCGCATTTTTGTCTGTACGCATAAAATCCAAAGCCGGAAGAATGACCGAGTTGACACCCGTTTCGTGGAGGTACAGGTTCATCATTCCGGTCGACATCAACTCGCCCTGCGCAAGGATGACACGTTCTTCAAACAAAGTAAAAAGGTCTTTTACCAGCGAACGGATATAGTTCAGGTACGACATAACAAGTTCGTTGGCCTTGTTTTTATATTCCTGTGTGTTGTATAGCTCCTGAATGACACCTGTATATTTTTCGGACAGGCGATTGATTGCTTCATTGGCGCCATCGTGATTGTTCTTATACAAATAGTCCGATATCTCGACTAAAGAATTGGTGGTGCCCGACATGGCGGATAGTACAATGAAATTCTGTTTGCCGTTGCAGATTAATCCGGCGACGTCTTTCATTCTTTGCGCCGAACCTACAGATGTTCCTCCGAACTTTAAAACTTTCATAAATGCAAATTTAATTATTGATTATTAATTCTTAAAAAAACCGGTCAACGAACCGCTTTCCACTATTTACTCATACTCGTTTTCTTCGTAACTGAGCGGAGTTCCCTCTTGTATGTCATATAGTTTGCCGTTTTCGCATTTCGCGACGCGTGCCGGAAAGGTGTTGACTATATTATAATTATGTGTAGTCATGATGACGGCTGTTCCTTTACGGCGTATATCGTGCAGCAACTGTACGATCTGTCCGCTTGTCTTCGGATCCAGGTTTCCGGTCGGTTCGTCGGCCAGTATAATCTCCGGCGTGTTGAGTAATGCGCGTGCAATTGCGACGCGTTGCTGTTCTCCCCCGGATAATTCGTGAGGCATCTTATACCCCTTGTTCGGCATTCCGACCTGCTCCAAAACTTCCTCTATGCGTTTGTTTATCTCGTTTTGACTGCGCCAACCGGTCGCTTTCAATACAAATTCCAGATTCTTGACGGCCGAACGGTCGATAAGTAATTGAAAATCCTGGAACACAATGCCCAGTTTGCGCCTTAAATAGGGGATTTCCCGATTTTTAATTTTCTGTAAATCGTATCCGGCTACATAGGCATTTCCCTGACGGATCGGTATCTCGCAGTATAATGCTTTCAAGAGGCTGCTTTTGCCGGAGCCGACTCTGCCGATCACATAGATAAATTCCCCCCTGTTTAAGGCGAGGGATGCGTTGCTCAATATGACGTTTTCCTCCTGACAAACTTCTATGTCTTCTAATTGAACCAGTAATTCGCTTTCCATTACCTTTTATTCTTTATGTCTTTTTTTCAGTTCTTTTGCCAAGTCTTCTATGCTGAAACCTTTACCGGTCAGCAAGACAATCAGGTGATAAATCAAATCGGATGCTTCGTAAATGAAACCGCTATCGGTTCCGTTCGTCGCCTCGATGACTGTTTCGACCGCCTCTTCCCCGACTTTTTGCGCCATCCGGTTCACTCCTTTATTAAACAGGGATGTTGTGTAGGAGCCTTCCGGCTTTTCTTTGAACCGGCGGGTGATAAATTCCTGCAGGTATTGCAGAAAGAATAGGCCTTCTTTGTTTGATTCCCCAAAACAGGTTTCCGCACCGGTATGGCATGCCGGCCCGACCGGATTGGCCTTGATAAGAAGCGTGTCGTTATCACAATCGGACAGTATTTTTACGACGTACAGGAAGTTCCCGCTTGTTTCGCCTTTTGTCCAGAGGCGCTGTTTGGTGCGGCTGAAAAACGTTACTTTTCCCGATCCGACAGTCGCCCGATACGCTTCTTCGTTCATAAAACCAAGCATCAGCACCACATTTGTCTGTGCATCCTGTACAATTACCGGGACTAAACCGTCCATTTTGCTGAAATCCAATTCCATATTTCTTTGTATTTTATTTTTATCATGTCGTCCGGACTGTTATTTAAACGAGAAACTACCGGACATTTACATTTTCATTTCCGAGATACTGTTTCAAATCGGATATTTTTATTTCGCCGAAATGGAAGACGCTTGCCGCCAGCGCGGCGTCGGCTTTCCCTCTGACAAAAACATCCCGGAAATGTTCCATCTTTCCGGCGCCTCCCGAAGCGATAACCGGTATATGAAGCTTATCGGCCAGTGTGGATAAGGCATCGTTGGCATATCCGTTTTTTACGCCGTCGTGCTCCATACTGGTAAATAAAATCTCGCCGGCTCCGCGTTCTTCCACTTCGATGGCCCATTGGAGCAGCTTTTTGCCGGTGGGTATACGTCCCCCGTTCAGGTAGCAGATCCATTCCTCCTGTTCAGGATGGGCGTCTATTGCAACTACACAGACCTGGCTGCCGAAGTTCCGGGCAATCTCGTCGATTAATTCCGGTCGACGCAACGCGGCGGAATTGACCGAAATCTTATCCGCGCCGGCATTCAGCAAACGTTCCACGTCGGACAGTTCGTTGATGCCTCCTCCTACGGTGAACGGGATATTTATGCAGGCAGCCACTTTCCGTACGAGTTCGGTAAATGTCTTCCTGCCTTCGTGGGAAGCCGTAATATCGAGGTAGACAAGTTCGTCCGCCCCCTGGCGGCTATATTCCGCACCCAACTCCACCGGGTCGCCCGCTTCGCGGAGATTAACAAAATTAATCCCTTTGACCGTTGTACCGTCTTTTACATCCAGACAAGGTATGATGCGCTTTGCCAGCATAACTGTTTCTCCTTCGTTTTTTTTTTATTGTTCTATTTTTTATGCCGCTCAACATTTGCCGGTTCTACGACCCCCGGCATCCGTTTCCCGGCCTGTTTTTAGCCGTCCCCGGTTTCCCCTTCGGCCTGCAAAGCTTCCGGATCCGGTTATTTCGCTCTATCTTCCGGCAGTTATTAACCGCTCCAGTTCTTTCAGGGTAATCTTTCCTTCATAAACGGCTTTGCCGAATATGACGGCAGGTATACCCGCTTCGTCCAATTCTTCGATATCCTTAACCGAACCGACGCCTCCGCTTGCTATCAGGTAAATGTCGGGTAGCGCTTTCCGTATTTTTTTATACAGCGCAGTCGATGGCCCCTGAAGCATGCCGTCGCGACCGATATCCGTACAGATCACTTTTGTGACGCCGTTTTGATGGTATTCCTCCATGAACGGGATTAATTCTCTGGCGGTTGTTTCCTGCCAGCCGCCGACGGCTATCTTTTCCTCTTTAGCATCGGCGCCCAGAATAATGCGTTCGTTTCCGAAACGTTTGATCCATTCACAGAACACCTCCGGCGACTTAACGGCGATACTTCCTCCCGTAATCATTTGCGCCCCGCTGTCGAACGCTATTTCAAGATCTTTACCGGACTTAAGCCCTCCGCCGAAATCAATTACGAACGAGGTATTGGCGGCAATCCGTTCCAATATCCGGTAATTGATAATCCGGCCTTCGCGTGCGCCGTCCAAATCTACTACGTGCAATCGCTCGACGCCATGATTCTCAAATGCTTTCGCTACCTCCAACGGGTCTTCGTTATAAACCTTTTTGGATGCATAATCGCCTTGTGTCAGGCGCACGCATTTTCCGTCAATTATATCAATAGCAGGGATCAGCTCTATCATCGGCATCACAAGTTTATAAAATTCCTCAATATTACTTCGCCTATACTTCCGCTCTTTTCGGGATGAAACTGAGTGGCGTAAAAATTATCCTTTTGCATGGCTGCGCTGAACGGATGTATGTAATCGCTCGTTGCCGTCGTGTCTTTTGTTACGGATACATAGTAGCTGTGAACAAAATAAACATAAGGATTTTCCGGAAGATTTTCGAATAGTTTCCCTTTCATGCCGGTCAATGAGTTCCAACCCATATGGGGAACTTTATCCTCATGCCGTTGCGGGATAAAACGTTTGACTTCCGCATCAAAAATGCCGAAGCAATCCGTATCACCTTCGTCCGAGTGGCTGCACATCAGTTGCATACCGATGCAAATTCCCAAAACAGGTTGCTTAAGCTCGCATATCAACCGGTCTAAATTACGTTTGCGCAGGTAGTTCATCGTTGTACCGGCTTCTCCCTGGCCGGGGAATACCACTTTGTCGGCAGTCCGTATGATTTCCGCGTCATCCGTAATGACCGGGGTTATTCCCAGCCTTTTCAATCCGTAGTCTACGGAATAAATGTTGCCGGCATTGTATTTTATAATCGCTACTTTCACATCTTTCCTTTTTTCAGCCTGCAAAGTTAGCAAAAAGTTGCTAAAAAGCGACTTAAAAATGACAAGTTTTTTGAAACGGATCAAAAGATCGTCTTTAAAAAGATAATACGAATAGCGGTTTGTGAAAAATCTCTATCTTCCTTGTGCATTAGTTGCCCTTTCAAAAAATCGTAAACGCTGGCTGAGGAATTGTAATATTGTTGTCCTCTATTATTATGGTTGTTTGCGGACTAAAAAGAATATCGCACAAAATGCTGTTCGGCATTTTGTGCGATATTCTTTTGCGCGGCAAACTCGCTTTACGATTTCTTCTTTTAAGAGCTTTCCCTGATGAGCAGGGTATTTGTTCCTGTTTGTTTATTCTCTTATCGTGAGTTCTACCTGTTTGAGATCTTTGTCGCCGGATGAATTTCCGTACAGAATCTTGTATTTGCCCGGACGAACTTCCGGCGTTTGCCGCTCGTCGCTGAATGACCGGAACGCTTTCGGGTCGAGCGTTAT
>JAIRSF010000006.1 GCA_031255595.1 Tannerella sp. | reverse complement strand
TTGATTAATGAGCTGAATGTAGATCGTATTGAGATTGCTTCAGCCCGCGTGTCCGAAGGAGAATTTGAATCGGTCAGGCGGATATCGGAATGGGCCGCCAAAGCAGGATTTCCGGATCGTCTGGAAGTGCTGGGATTTATAGACAACGGCATGTCCCTTCAATGGATTCGGGAGGCCGGGTGCCGGGTGGTCAATATGTTATGCAAAGGATCTTTCAAACATGTGACGGAACAGTTGAAAAAGACTCCCGAACAACATATAAAGGATATTTCGGAACAGGTCGGACTGGCCCGCGAAATGGGTATCGATGTGAACGTATACCTTGAAGACTGGTCTGAAGGAATACGGGATTCTCCCGATTATGTGTATCAAATGGTCGATTCTTTGCAATCTTTACCGATACATCGTTTTATGCTTCCCGACACATTGGGCGTCCTGAATCCTGAAATGACTTATGTCTATTGTAAAGATATGGTAGAGCGTTATCCGGAATTACATTTTGATTTTCATGCTCATAATGATTACGGTTTAGCTGTCGGCAATGTTTATTCCGCTGTGTGTGCGGGAATCAGAGGTATTCATGTCACAATAAACGGACTTGGAGAACGTGCGGGAAATGCGTCGTTGAGTAGTGTGGTAGCCGTAATCCATGATCAATCGAGAGAAAAAACAAATGTCGTAGAAAACAAAATCAATCATGTGAGCAAGAGTGTTGAAATGTATTCCGGTATACGTATCTCTCCGAACCAGCCCGTTACGGGAGAAAATGTTTTTACCCAGTGTGCAGGCGTTCATGCCGACGGGGATAATAAAAACAACCTCTATTGTAATTCGCTGATCCCGGAACGTTTCGGACGTACGCGCGAGTATGCTTTGGGTAAAACTTCCGGCAAAGCGAATATCCGGAAAAACTTAGAAGCGCTGGGAATCGATCTGGACGAAGAATCGATGCGTAAAGTAACGGAACGGGTGATCGAACTCGGAGATAAGAAAGAAATCGTAACGCAGGAAGACCTTCCTTACATTATCTCGGATGTTCTTCGTCATGATATGCAGGAAAATAAAGTGAGGGTCTTGAATTATTCATTATCTTTGGCACAAGGATTGCGGCCGGTCGCTACCCTGAAAGTGGAAATTGACGGGACGGATTACGAAGAAACAGCAACGGGAGATGGACAATATGACGCTTTCGTACGCGCTCTTCGTAAGATTTATAAATCCCTGAATCGTCCGTTCCCCATGCTTACGAATTATGCGGTGTCAATACCTCCCGGAGGACGTACGGATGCATTTGTGCAAACGATCATCACCTGGCGTCACGAAGGCGTTGACTTTAAGACAAGGGGACTGGATGCCGACCAGATTGAAGCGGCTATAAAAGCTACGGTGAAAATGCTTAATAAAATCAATTGACGATATTTTGTAAAACAGAATTTTAACGAATAAAAACAAAAGGCTATGAACAGAAAATTAACAATCGCGCTGGTAGCGCACGATAATCGTAAAGCGGATATGATCGAATGGGCTGTACATAATATGCATTTTTTGTCCGAACATAATCTTGTATGTACGGGAACTACGGGAGGACTTATCAGTAAGGCGTACGAAAACGGAGGCGTTGATACCTATAATATCAAATGTATGCATTCCGGGCCGATGGGAGGCGATGCGGAGATTGCGGCGATGGTGGTGCGCAAGGAAATTGATCTGGCGATCTTCCTGATCGATGACCTGAATCCGCAACCTCACGAAGCGGATATTCAGATGTTATTGCGGCAGTGCAGGGTGCACAATGTTCCGATCGCATGTAATCGGTATAGCGCCGATTTGATGATCACAAGCACCTTGTGGGACGACGATTCGTATGTGCCCATGGAGCCTAAATATGTACATTTTAACAGGACGGACAAATAGATGAAACTGAAGATAGCCGTATTGCCGGGCGACGGTATAGGCCCCGAAATTATAGAACAGGCCGTAAAAGTGGTGGACGCTGTTTGTGAAAGATATCATCATGATCCGGCTTATGAAACGGCTTTGGTGGGCGCATGTGCAATAGACGCTACCGGCAATCCGTACCCGGATGAAACGCATGCGCTTTGTATGGAGAGCGACGCTGTGTTGTTCGGTGCGATAGGTTCTCCGGAGTATGATCATAATCCGGCGGCGACCGTACGTCCCGAACAGGGATTGCTTGCCATGCGGAAAAAGCTTGGGCTGTATGCGAACATACGTCCCGTAACGACGTTTTCCTCCTTAGTCCATAAGTCGCCATTGCGTGCCGATTTGGTCGAAGGCGTTGACCTGATGTGTATCCGCGAACTGACCGGAGGCCTTTATTTCGGGCGTCCGCAGGGACGCAGCGAAGACGGCGCCGTCGCTTACGATACATGCGTTTACTCGCGTGAAGAGATCGAACGGATTGTTCGCTTAGCCTACGGTTATGCGATGAAACGCCGGAAGAAACTGACGGTTGTTGACAAGGCCAATATTCTGGCTACTTCGCGCCTGTGGCGCGAAGTGGCGCAGGCGATCGCAAAAGATTTTCCCGAAGTGGAAACGGAATATATGTTTGTAGATAATGCCGCGATGCGGCTGGTGCAATGGCCGGGAAGTTTCGATGTGATGGTTACGGAAAATATGTTCGGGGATATACTGACGGATGAAGCGTCGGTTATCACCGGTTCGCTGGGTATGCTTCCTTCGGCTTCGGTCGGGCTGCATACTTCGGTTTTCGAGCCGATACATGGTTCTTACCCGCAAGCGGCAGGGAAAAATATTGCCAATCCGTTGGCTACCGTTTTGTCGGCAGCGCTGATGTTTGAATATGCGTTCGATTTGCGGGAAGAAGGACGTGTCATACGTGACGCCGTCGCCGCGTCGATGGATGCGGGGATTGTAACGGAAGATATCGCCGCTCGTGGCGCCGAATCGTACGGCACATCGGAAGTAGGAAACTGGCTGGCGCGCAGAGTGCTCAATGCATAATGGCATATCGGGGATGCACGATAAAGGATCGGAAGGGGCTTCCGGGACGGAAAGCGCGTTGAGGCGGGCCTTTTTTGCGGAATAGATTTAAAAAGATTCTTTCAGTAATCTGTTGATCGTTTCCGGATCGTAGCCCAGGTCGCGCGCTTTCTTGAAATCGACGGCGGCCGATTCTTTTTCGTATTGCGCCAGTTTGATCCTGCCGCGTAGCATATAAAGTTCGGCGGAAGGTTCGGCGGTTGCTTTGAAAACTTTATTCAGATCCGACATGGCGCGTGCGTTGCGTTTTGTGAGAAAATATAACTCCGCCCGCTCTTCGAGTACACGCATGTTATCGGGATATTTGTCGATCAGGTAGTTGAATATGATCTCGCTTTCGTCGTAATTTCCGCGCGCTTTTTCGAGGATGGCATAACCGAAACGGCCTAAGTATGTATCTTTATAAGTATCGATGATCAACTCAAAATCGGTTTGTGCAAGGATAAGCTCACCTGTATTTATATAGAGCAGCCCCCGGTTGTAAAGCCCCTGTTCGTGTGCCGGATAATTTATGATAAGCGTACTGTAGTCGTTGATCGCTTTTTCCGTTTCGTTCATTTCCGTATATAATTCCGCGCGGTTTATCAGGATCAGCTCATCTGTGGGGCGCTGGCCTAATGCTGCCGTATACGACATCAGGGCATCGTCGAATTTGCCCTGCCGGCGTTGTATGGTGCCGAGGTTTGTCAGCAGTGCGAAGTTGAATTTATTGGCCGGCTCAAGTCGCATCGCGGCTTTCAGCGCCTCTTCCGCTGCAGGAAGATCGTTGACGTCGGCATATTCGTAACTCTTTTTAATCATTTCTTCATAAGTCTGCGCCGATAATCCATGCCCGTATAACATGATTCCGGTCAGAATGACGGATAATATTCTCATGACAAATAAGTTTTTTTTCAAACAGTTGTTTATGATTGCAATTATGCGCTGCAAATCTACACAATAATTCCGATGAATGAGAATATTATGAAAATATTATGGCCTTGTAGCTTTTT
The DNA here is from genome assembly GCA_031255595.1 of Tannerella sp. Taxonomy (GTDB): domain Bacteria; phylum Bacteroidota; class Bacteroidia; order Bacteroidales; family Tannerellaceae; genus Tannerella. The sequence continues at coordinate 253 of JAIRSF010000006.1, read as the reverse complement.
ATAATAAATAATTTATTACCTTTGCGCCCTCAATACACAAAGATAAAGTTTTATTTAATTATTCAAAAATGGCAACAAAAATTAGATTGCAAAGATTCGGTCGTAAAAATTATGCTTTTTATCAGATCGTAGTCGCAGACAGCAGGGCTCCACGGGATGGAAAGTTTATTGAAAGGATAGGTTCATACAATCCGAACACTAATCCTGCTACAATAGATTTGAAATTCGATAGAGCTTTGTATTGGTTACAGAC
>JAIRSF010000287.1 GCA_031255595.1 Tannerella sp. | reverse complement strand
AATAAGCTTTGTCATGTTAGAACAAAATTTCAGTTTTTTGAAAAATGCTGCGCAAAATTACACAAAAAAATCACTTGAGCGGTAAAATCGCCAAAGAAATAAAGAAAAAATTCCTTAATGCGGACTTTTTACGATCTTATCAACTGCATTTCGAATCGCTTTGATATGCGCCGGTGTGGTACCACAACAGCCGCCTATGATATTCGCTCCGGCAGCAACCAACCGGGGCACGAGCGAGGCCATCTTTTCCGGCATTTCGGGGAAGACGTCTTTACCGTCAATGTAAACCGGAAGTCCCGCATTGGCATGAACGAGAATATATACATCCGGAAACGCCGCTTTGATTTCTTCCGTTATTTCAATCATGTGCTCCATGCCGTTGCCGCAATTCGCGCCGACGATATCGGCACCCGCAGCCACCGCCCGTCGAACGGCTTCGACCGGCGTCAACCCCATCATAGACCGAAATTCTCCCTGAAGGGTCTTCTCAAAGGTAAAAGTGGAAATGATTTCCAGTTGCGTACACTCCCCGGCGGCGCGGATTGCCGATACGGCTTCCTCGGCGTCGCTCATGGTTTCGATGCAGATTGCGTCGGCGCCACCTTTTTCCAACGCCTGCACCTGCTCTTTGAAACAGCGGTACAAATCATCTTCGGTAACATCGCCCATCAGGAGCAGTTTGCCCGTTGGGCCGACGGATGCAATGACATACCTGTCATCGCCCGCCGCCCGCCGCGATGCGCTCGCCGCCGCTTCGTTGATGGCCGCAACCTGATCCTGCAAACCAAAGTGTTTCAGTTTGTAGTAATTAGCGCCGAAACTATTGGTTTCCACCATGTCGGAACCGGCGTCAACGTAGCTGCGGGCAATATCTTCCACTTCGTCCGGATGTGTCAACGACCACTCGTCCGGACATTCGTTTGTTTGCAATCCTTTCTGATACAAATAAGTACCCCATGCTCCGTCGGAAACCAGTATCTTTCCGGTTTTTAAGATTTCCGTAATTTTTTGTTTTGCCATACCCGATTAAAATTTTAAAGCGCTTGCGGCAATGGTTTTGACATATTGCCGAATTATTTTTTCATGTTTCATTTCACGTTTTACGGTAACGCAAAGATAGTAACAAATTTTATAACATCATACTAAATTTACACCTCCCGACAACAATAAGTAAACCAATTTTATATTATCTTTGTAATACCGTTCCGAAAGGAGAAAGCGGCGGCAAGGCCGCCAACCCGGTTCGGTAATCAAAACGATGATTCATATAAAAATTATAGCCGTTATGAACGTATACATTAAATATATAACAATGATCCTTGCCGGATTGCTTCTGACCGGCCCATACGCAGAAGCACAGGAAGCATACCGGACGGAGGTGTTCCGGGACGATATCAAAAGCCTGGAGGTCAAAGTCGAAGGCGAACTGTTGTCCGATCCGTACATTGAACTGAACGGAGAACAAAGGATTGAAATCATATTTGACGCGTTACATCGCTCAAGCGGACGATTTGCCTATTCCGTCATTCATTGCGACGCAGACTGGAAAAAATCAACGCTGTTGCCGATCGAATACATGAACGGATTTCAACAGGTGACGATCCATGATTTTGCCAATTCGATGAACACAATGACGCATTATACCAATTATCACCTGTACTTTCCGAATGAAGAAACACAATTTACGGTTTCAGGAAATTATGTAGTACAGGTTTATGAAGAAGATTACGCGGATCGTGTCATTTTTACCGCCTGCTTCAGCCTCATTGAGCCGTTAATCGAAATAGACGCATCCGTCAGCGGAAATACCGATATTGATTTTAATAAAGCACATCAGCAGGTTGAGTTTACTATTCACCGGGAAAACCTGAATATCCTTTATCCGCAGAACGACCTGAAGATTTTCGTTTATCAGAATAATAACCGGAACGACCTGCGCACAGACCTTCAACCGATGGTCATTACGATCCGGCAACTCCAATACAAACATAACCGGAATCTTATATTCGAAGCCGGCAACGAATACCGGCGTATTGAGTTTCTGAATCATCGTTACAACGGAATGGGAGTAGAACACATCGGGTTTTACAGCCCTTACTACCATGCCACCCTGTTCCCGGAAAAAAAACGTGCCGACATATCCTACCTATACGACCAGGACCAGAACGGACGATTCTTTATCCGTTGCAGCGAATGTCAGGATCCGGATACGGAAGCGGATTATTATATCGTACATTTTTCATTAGCATCCGAACGGATGAGCGAAGGAGATCTCTACATCACAGGCGAATTGTTCAATAACATCACCGACGAGCGAAACCGGATGGAATACAACCCGGAAACAGGCGCTTACGAAAAAGCGGTAATGTTGAAACAAGGATTATATAATTACCAATACACCTTCATGGAAAAAGGAGGAACCCGCGCTTCCTTAAACGAAACCGAAGGTAATTTTTTCGAAACCGAAAACGAATATACGATCGCCGTTTATTACCGTCCGGCGGGCGCCCGCTACGACCGGTTGGTCGGCGTAAAAACAATCGGTAACAACAGGGAAACAGCTTACTCCGCTACAAAGCTATAATCTGCGCATTCGCATCGTCAATGACCGACTGATCCAAAGAAGCCAGATAAATTCGAGTAGTTTTCTCATTTTCGTGCCCCATCCCTTCACTGATGACTTGTACGGAAATGCCTTTCCGGAGTGCTATAGTCGCCCATGAATGCCGTGAAACATATGAACTCAACGGCCTTTTCAATCCCAACATGTCGGAAATTCGTTTGAGCCGTTTGTTATGCGTCCGCAAATTGCTTCCGGAACTGCAATTCCGTTGGCTATAGATCGGCAGCAAGTAGTTACCTATGGTCAAATTCCCGTATCGTTCTATAATTTCTTCGATACATTTCTCCACTTTGATCGTCAGAACTTGTTTTGTTTTGCTTCGGGAATAAACGATGTAGCCATTCTTCAGATTGTCGTGTGTGAGGTTTGCCATATCAATAAACGACATACCCCGGGAGTAAAAACTGAACATAAAAAGGTCGCGCGACTGTTGTAATGCGAAATAGCCGGAAAGATCGAGAGCATGTAATTTTGCAATCACATCCTCATCGACAGCCCTTTTGATTGTCCTGTCTATCCCCGTATAAACATTTTTGAATGGTTTCTTCGAAATGGTCAGTCCCCTCTCTACCGCCCGGTTATAGATCGCTCTCAAAGCCCGCATATAGCAAGAAATACTATTGATACAAAGCCCCTGATCCTTCAAATAAGATTCGTATTGTCGGATCAGGTGACAGTCTATTTTATCAATATGAACATCTTTTCCATAACGGAACCGGGAAAAACTTCGTTTTGCGGTTTCATAGATGGAAGCGGTTTTCGTGCGGTTCTCGGAATTTAACTTCTTTATCAAATATTTTATAAAAGGGAAAAAATAGCCGTTAAAAGAGTGACTGATATAATATTCTATCAACTCATTGACCGAGTAATCGCTTCGCCTGTCGAGAATAGAAATCAAATCATAAATCTGTTGGGTTTCGGCCTTCAAACCGTCCGAGATGTTTTGTAAATAGATCACCCTCTCCTGATCCGCATTATCCATTATCACAGTAGAACGACGACGATCCCATTCATGGGGAAACAAACGAAACCGGCTCGTAATCAGTTTGACCTTACGGTTATGTATCAGTTGAAAACAAAGTACTCCTTCCTTATTTTTCACTGTCGACCTTCTGAATTTTACCTTTACTGATGTCATATTATTAGATTTTATAAATTAGATTTTCCATTTTTTTATCCTCTGTTTTTCATCAAATTGTTTTTCGCCTTACTCTTAACACTTTTCCTTTTACATACGACATTTTCCTTTTGCATACAATATTTTTATTTTTTAACCTGGATATGCTTTCATAACTTAATAATGAGTTTTATATTCGCATGTTAAAAAAATACATAAACTATGAAACGTAGAGAATTTCTTAAAACAAGCGCTATTATGGGCGCCGGTGCGGCAATATCGTTAAATTTTGATGAACTGCAAGCTGCATTACATACAAACACCGTAGCGGTAGAATCCGTTCCCGATCTGGTTGCAGTCATGGGTGGAGAACCGGAAGCCATGTTGGACAAAGCGCTGGAAGCCCTTGGAGGCATCAACCATTTTGTGAAAAAAGGACAGAAAATTGTTATCAAGCCGAACATCGGATGGGATCGTACCCCCGAACTGGCAGGAAACACAAACCCTAAACTCATCGGAGCGTTAACAAAAAAATGCTTGGAAGCGGGCGCCTCCAAAGTAACCGTATTCGACCATACGTGCGACGACTGGAAAAAATGTTATGCTTCCAGCGGCATAGAGTCGGCCGTCAAAGCAGCCGGCGGAGTGATCGTTCCCGGAAATGACGAGAAATACTATTCAAAAGAAGTACCCCTGCCCAATGGAGTCAACCTGAAATCCATCAAAGTACACGACGCACTTATCGAAGCGGACGCATGGATCAATGTTCCCATACTCAAAAATCATGGGGGCGCAAAACTGTCATGCGCCATGAAAAATATAATGGGTATTGTATGGGATCGCCGCTTTTTCCATTCAAACGACCTGCAACAATGCATCGCCGATGTCTGTACATGGAACAAAAAACCGGTACTGAACATTGTCGATTCCTACCGTTTGCTGTTCCAAAACGGCCCTCAGGGTAAAAGCGAAGCGGATGTCGCCACTGTGAAAACATTGATTGCATCCAAAGATATTGTCGCGATAGACACTGCCGCATTGCAATTTTTTAATCAGGTAAAGAAATTAGACCTGGAAGCCGTTAAACACATCGAAATGGGACAATTCCACAAATTAGGCACTACCGACCTCAAAAACATAACGATCAAAAGAATAAAAATTTAAAAAATCCGTAAGACGTAGCGTAGATGAGAAAAAAAACGATAAACCGGCTGAAAATATTAAGAGTTATATTGGCCGTCATTTTATTCACCTCTATAGTACTATTTTTTTTAGATTTTGCAGATATTCTTCCCGACAGGCTGAGCGGGATCTTGCAAAGGCAATTAATGCCCGCCGTCTTCACCGGTGCAACGGCAACACTGGTCGTTTACTTTGTGTTGACATTTTTATTCGGGCGCATCTACTGTTCGGTGATATGCCCCGCCGGAATATTGCAGGATCTGTTCAACCGCATATCGTGCATCGGGAAAAAGAAAAAAAACGGCAAACTGCGATTTCGTTACCACAAACCGGCAAACCGGCTGCGATATGCCATCTTAGGCCTGACGGCCTTACTTGCGTTTTTCGGAATCACAGAACTCTGCCTGCTTCTTGACCCATACAGTAATTTCGGACGCATTGCAACCAACCTGTTCCGTCCCGCCGTCGTATGGGTCAACAACCTGTTTGCAGATTTCCTCTCATCCAAAGGCAATTATTCTTTGTATCACGTTACCATACGCACCTCGACGGTTGCATGGATCTCGGCTATCGTTGCTTTTCTCACATTCGCCGTCATGGCCTATTTCAGGGGACGTTTGTTTTGCAATACGATCTGTCCCGTAGGAGCGCTGTTAAGCCTTGTTTCACGCTATTCACCGTTTCGCATTACATTTGACAAAAACAAATGCAACCATTGCAGCCTGTGCGAAAAAAGCTGCAAGGCAGAAGCCATCGACTCCAAAGGTATGACGGTAGACACATCGAGTTGCGTTACCTGTTTTAACTGCACATCCGCGTGCAACAGGGATAGCCTGAAGTATAGATTCGCTCTGCCGGTATGGAACAAGAAAGAAGCGGCTACAGGCGAAGAATCCGAAACATCCCCCCGTCGTGCGGTTTTAACAAAAGAGGAAGGATCGGATTCTTTTGCTAACGAAGCTATCTCAAAAAGCCGTCGTTCGTTTATAACGACAAGCGCCGCATTAGCCGGATCCGTACCGCTGATCGCCCTCGCAGGAAACGATCCTGAAGAAAGCCCCGACCCCGTCACGCCGCCGGGATCCTTGAGTATCGAACGTTTCAAGGATTTATGTACGGGATGCCATATCTGCGTAGTGCAATGCCCCACACATATCCTTCATCCGGCCGGACTGAAATACGGCTTGGGATACATGTTGAAACCTCATATGTCGTATGAAAACAGCTATTGCAATTACAGCTGTACGGTCTGCTCGGATGTATGTCCGACGGATGCCATCAAACCGATTACCGTCGAAGACAAAAAGGTGACCCAGATCGGCATCGCAAACTTTTACAAAGAGGTCTGTGTCGTCTATACGGACGAAAACGATTGCGGCGCCTGTTCGGAACACTGCCCATCGCAAGCCGTCCACATGGTACCGTATAAAGGAACACTCACCATTCCTCAGGTAGAATCGGAACTTTGCGTCGGATGCGGAGGTTGCGAATCCATCTGCCCCGTACGCCCGGTACGCGCCATCGTCGTCATTTCCAATCCGGTACATCAAACCGCACAATTACCGGAAGAAGAAGACGTCAAATCATTCGATGTCGACGATTTCGGATTTTAAAAATCCCATCCCATAAAAAAACAAA
>JAIRSF010000105.1 GCA_031255595.1 Tannerella sp. | reverse complement strand
ATGTTGGAGAAACAGAATATAAATACTCCTTGCTCGCTAAAAAATGCGGTATCAATATGCCCGAAACAAAGTTGTTTGAAGGAAAGTATTTTGGAGTGGAACGTTTCGACAGGACTCCTTCCGGAAAAATTCATACCGTAAGCGCTGCCGGATTGATAAACGCCGACTATCGAGTGCCGGGTCTTGATTATAGCGATTTATTACAACTCTGCCATATCCTGGCTAAAAACATGGAAGAAGTTTATGCACTATTCCGTCAAATGGTTTTCAATGCCGCCATTAAGAACCGCGACGATCATGCAATGAATTTTTCGTTCCAATTAACTAATGGAGAATGGAGGCTTTCTCCGGCTTACGACCTCTTGCCAAGTAGCGGCTTTAACGGATTCCATATCACGACTATCAATAACAATGGCGAACCGACTATCAATGACATCATGACGGTTGCCCTTAAAGTTGGCCTCAATAAACAACGGGCAACAGAGATCACAGAAGAAATCAATACGCTTGTCAGAGAGAATAAAATCTAAGGATTTAGTTCCTATGTTTGTAGCCTGAAAAGGGCTAAGCGATATAAGAAGCATAAGCAAAGAGTATTGTTATATTTGAAGCGCCGGTTATACCGGAATATCTTGGCTTTTGCGGGCAGGTCCCGTAATGGAGGGTGACACAGGCCGGATACTTTGCTTGAAAATTCATATTTAACTTTATAATCGGTTTGTATCATTTTTAAATTTTTTATACCTTTGTTCCGTAGTATATTTTTAGTGATTTGGAATTTAACCGCCAATACACTCATTCTTTAGATTATTTTTTTATGTAAGATCGCGTTTTTAACATTAATAACTGAGAAAAATGAAAAAAAAATTCACTCTAATGATCGTTTTGACGTGGTTACTGCTGACAGGCATTCCTCTTGCGGGACAGACGGTTGCAGGTAGTAAACCGGCAGTTGCCGGTGCGTATGAAACAGGGCAGCCCGCAAAGGCAGCCGTCCTGCAATGGGGCGAACAGCCGGCGAACGACCGTTTGGAGGCCGGTGCGCGTGCTTTATGCGACAGCATGGTAAGATATGCGCCCAACGGCGAACGGCTATTCAAAATCGTATACGAGTACGACGCGGCCGGGAATCAGGACGTATCCGTACGCTACAGCCCGGTCAACGGCGCGTTGGCTCCTTCGGACAAAGAAGAGTACGCCTTCGACGCGGCCGGGCATCAGACCCTCTTCATCACCTACGTATGGGAGAACGGCGCGTGGCTTCCCTACCACAAAAACGAGAACACATACGACGCGGCCGGATACATGACCGTATCCGAAAACTTCTGGTGGGAGGACGGCGCGTGGGCTCGCATCGAGAGATTCGAGTATGCCTTCGACGCGGCCGGGAATCGGACTCTGGTCGCACGCTACTACCCGGGGGCCGACGGCACATGGGCAGGAATACATAAAATTACGTATGATGAGTACGACGACGACGGACAGTATGCCGTCGCGACATACTACCGCTGGGAGAACGGTCAGTGGATGAAACACACCGAAGAGCGCTATATCCGGAAGACCCCCCACGCCGAAATCCGGCTTCGTACTAGCGTATCTTACAACGCCGACGGCAGCATAGCGGGCAGGAAAATTATCGTCGAGAGTCAAGGTCTTCACTGGTTTCAGACCGACAAGCCGGAAGAAGAGCTGGAATTTACGGTCGACTACGATGCCGACAACCGTCTGACGCTGGCGGAGACGACCGTATTGAAGGACGGTCGCAGAGTCCCCTTCCGCAGATGTGTGCTTGTCTACGGCGTTTCCGATGAAAGGACGGATCAGGCGGCGGACAGCTTCATGCGCTTCGAATCGTCCGAATGGAACGGACAGGAATGGATCAACAATGAAAGGAAACTGTTCCGCTATGACGCCGGCGGACGGGAAACAGCCGATGAACTTTACTGGTGGGACGCTTCGAGAGGCGACTGGGTGGGGGATTATAAAACCGAACGCACGTATGACGCCGGCGGACGGGTAACCTCCTCGGAGGAATACCACTGGAATGTTTCGGCCGCCGACTGGGAGGAGACGTATAAATCCGAATACGAGTATGACACCGACGGGCGGCAACTGTTCCAGAAACTTTACAAGTGGAATCCTTCGGTGGGCGACTGGATCAAGCATCGCGAATTTGCTGACAGGTATGATGCCGACGGACGACTGTCATTCTCCGGAAGGTACTACTGGGACGATTCGACCGGCAAACAGACTAACGGCCAAGAAACCGTCTACGAGGAAAGAAACGAAAACGGCGACCCGGTTCGCTACAAAACGCAGTCCTTAGACACCGCTACCGGTCGCTGGTCGGACGAAAACTATACCGTCCTGTACTATTCCGCCGCCGGAGATCCTCCCCCCAGCGCAACCGAACCGGTGTCCGGCGACGCCGAAACGCTGCTCTGCTACGTCAGCGGCGGACAGCTTCACATCCGTACCTCCCACGCGACGCAGATAGCGATCTACACCGCCGGTGGCGGCCTGGTTTATGCAGGCCGGGTACAAGCCGGCACCACCACCCTCTCAGCCGGCAGCCTGCCCAAAGGCGTGCTGATGATAAGGAGCAGCAACGGCCGAACCGGAAAGGTTATTGTCGGCGCTCTATAAATGCCGGAATCACGCCGGATACTTTGCATGAAAATCCGTATTCAACATTATAATCGGTTTGTATCTTTTTCAAATTTTTTATACCTTTGCTCCGTAGCTTATTTTAAATGATTTGCAATTTAACCGCTAATACACTCATTCTTTAGATTATTTTTTTATATGAAATCGCATTTTAAACATTAACAACCAAGAAAAATGAAAAAAAATTTTACTTTCATGATCATGTTGACGTGGTTACCGTTGACATACCTTCCTCTTGCGGGACAGACGGTAGCAGGTAGTAAACCGGCAGTTGCCGGTGTGTATGAAAAGAAACAGCCCGCAGGGGAAGCTGTCCTGCAATGGGGCGAACGGCCGGCGAACAGCCCGATGCAGTTGAGGGCCGGTGAGCGCGCTTGGCCCGACAGCACAGTAATGTATGCGGCAGACGGCGAACGGCTGTCCAAATCTGCTTTTAAGTACAACGCTGCCGGAAATCAGACATTCTCCGCAAACTACGTGTGGCAAAACGGTGAGTGGGTCGGCCTCTACAAAGAGGAAATGGAGCACGATGCTGCCGGAAATGTGACATCAAACACAAGCTACGAGTGGCAAAACGGCGAGTGGGTTAATTCGATCAAATATGAGTTTGCGTACGACAACGACGGCAACAGAACCTTATATACAATGTACCATGGGGAAAACGGCGCATGGGCGGGAAGCGTTAAACATACAACCGAGTATGACGCCGGCGGACAGCAGATTTCATCCGTAACTTATAGCTGGAATAACGGCCGGTGGGTGAAAAACCTCGAAAACAGTTACGACCGCAGGAATGTCAATTTCAAAATCCGGCTTCGTACCGAAATCATTTACAACGAAGACGGCAGCAGCATAAGGTATAAATCCTTCGTCATAGAAAGCGGCGATTTTGCATGGAGCAGTCCGAACAGTACGGAAGAAGAACAGATGGAATATACACCCGCTTACGATGCAAGCAATAACCTGACGCAGGTAGAGGTCACCCTGCTGCGGGACGGTACAAGAGTCCCTACCCGCAAATGTGTGCTCACGTATGGCGACGGCAATTCCGTTTCCATTCAAGTATACGGATATAACGGAAACGCGGTTGGTGAAATGATCTACAAGGCAGAAAATACGTATGATGCAGACGCAAACCTCACAAAATCAGAATCGTTCGAATGGCTTGGAGATAAATGGATCGGACGGGGAAGGGTGTTCCACGAGTATGATGCCAACGGAAATGAAATAGTCTCTGCAAACTACAATTGGGATTCTTCGGCCAACGACTGGGTAGGGAGTTCCAGATACGAACACAGGTATGATGCCGGCGGAAATGAAATATTCTCCGCAAACTACGATTGGGATGCTTCGACCAACGACTGGGCGGCAACTTCCAAATACGAACACGAATACGACGCCAACGGGTACATGTCATCCTATACATCTTACCATTGGGATTCTTCGGCCAACGGCTGGGCCAAGAGTTCCGAATACGAATACGAGTATGATGCCGGCGGGCGTCTGTTATTCGAGGTATCCTACAATTATACTCCGGCCGGTGAGCCGGCAAGCGGCCACAAAACAACCTGCGAAGAAAAAAACCAAAACGACTATCCGATCCGGTATAAATTGGAGTCATGGAGAAACGGCGAATGGATATACGACAACTATGTCATCATATACTATCCCGGCGCCGGCAATCCCGACGCAACCCAATGGGTACCCGGCAATACCGAAACACCGGCATACATCAGCGGCGGCCTGCTTCATATCCATACAACCCGCGTAACGCAGATAACGATCTACACCGCCGGCGGCGTCAGGGTCTATGCAGGCCATGTGCAGGCCGGAACGACAACCCTCCCGGCCGGGAACCTGCCTAAAGGCGTGTTGATTATAAGGAGCGACAGCGGATGGACTGCAAAAGTTATCCTCTGAGCCGTTATTTTGAGCAACGTGCTTGCTTTCCCCGTTCGGCGGCGCAGGCAGGAAGCTCGACTTGATGACATGGGGGATGCGTCGGGCCGGGGGTTAAACGGCTGTCAGCAATGCGTATGCGTAAGAGAAACGGGCGCTTTCGGGCACCATCAGCAAAAGGCGGTCGCCCGGCTTCACCCGGCCCGAACGGTTCAGCTCCTCAAGCATGGCGAAAGGTGAAACGGATGCCACGTTGCCTATCTCCGGCAAGTTGACAAACCATTTTTCTCTCGGAACGTCATAACCGCAGGCTTGCAGCTGTTTCTCCACTTTTTTCTCGAAATACATCGACGAAAGGTGAGGCAGAAACCAGTCGACGGACGAGGGGTCGAAATGTCGCCTGGCGGCAATATCCTGCAGAAAACGTCCGCCTAATTTTACGATGTTTTCATCCAGCAGTTTGGTATCCTGCTTCACAGAGAACAGCGAACGGTTCAGCCACTCCTGCTCCGGAAACTGCGCCCATCCCACAAAGCGGCCGTCTGCGTTTTTTTCGCCGCCCGCATACATACAGGTTTCCGTTTCGTTGGCGAAAGACGTTAGTTCGATCCATTCGATCCGGTAGGACAAGCCCGTCGCCGCCGGCTTGTTACGCAACAACAGGGCAACGCTTCCGTCCGACAGCATCCAGCGCAGAAACTCTTTCTCGAAGGCAAGGATCGGTTTATCCGTCAGGCGGTTGATCAGTTCCGATTCTTTTTCAAAATACCGGGCCTCCATCCACGCCGATATACGTTCCGAGGCCACGCAGACCGCATTTTCGGCATCCCCGGCCAGCGTTGAAAACCAAGCATATTTTAAGGCCTGCATACCGGTACAGCACGATCCGGCAAATGAAACGACTTCCGTTCCCTTACCGCCTTTCAGCTCACCATGCACCATCACCCCATGAGAGGGTATCAACTGTTCCGGCGTAGCCGTTGCACAGGAAAGCAAGTCGACGTCGTCAAGCCTCAATCGCTCATCTAATAATCCTCTTACGGCATTTGCCGCCATTTCCACATTGGTGTGGGTCACCCGGCCGCACTTATCCAAGGCATAATAACGGGTTTTTATCCCGTTCTTATCCAATATCAGCCGCTTAGCCAGCAACGACTTCCTGTTGACCAGCCCGATATATTCCTCCATCTCATCGTTCCCGACGGGTTGATTCGGAAAAAAGGCGGAAAACCGGGTTATATATACCGAATTATTCATCCTATTATTTATTTAAAATTACATACGAAACGCCGTCGGCCGAATCGCCGGTGCTACTTGCGCAAATCCGCTTCATATAATCCCTTTTCAATCGAGTTCATAACACATCTCTTTCCGGGCCTTTTGCAACGAAGCGCGGCGGAACGGATAGGTCAGGAAAAAAAACAACATCCCGAAAGGAGAAACCACATACAATACAAAAAACAAATAAAGGCAGAATGTACGCAGGCGGGGTATACGCTTCGGGTCTTTATACGGCCCTTTTTTCATAACAAACCCGGCCCAATGCCCCCACAAACGGTGGCCGTTTTTCTCGATAAAATAGAGCGCCGGAAGAAAGGTGACCGCTTTTTCCCGCATCAGATCCGCCTGCAAGGCAGAAAAATCGTTCCGCCTCAACGCTCCGTAAATGATACGCCCGAAAACTTCCGCACGTCCGATCTCCTCCGCAGAAACACCGGCGGCAGGCAACAGGCGGGTCGCCTCTTTTTTATTATAGAAAAGCCACCGGATGATCGTGATCACACTAACCAGGTTCGGCGCCTTGTCCTGCAATGAAACGAAGCCGGCATAATGTCCGCCCGCGCGACGGATATATTCGCGTGTCAGGCGTTGCGTCATCACCCACATATTCCGGCAACCCATCGTCACCACAATATTCCGTCCCCGCAGGTAGCGCCCTATCTCTTCCGAGCCGAAAAACGCATGCAACGGCACAGACCACGACAAATACCAGCTCTGCCCGGCAATCACAACAAGATCGGCATCCTGCACATCCTCCAGTTCTATCGGCTTCAACCGGCATGCCACGCCTAACCGCGACTCGGGAAAAACCTGAAAAAAATCCATCGCAGACCATGGAAAAGGATACGGTTCTTCGGGCACAATTTCTTTGCGGATCACCTCACATCCGGCTTGCGTAAGCGGTTCGCACAGCTTGTCCGCAATCGCCAGCGCCTGCCCCGTCTGCGTATAATAAAAAAGCGCTATTTTATATTTCTTTTCCATTTCGTGATTTTATGTTACTTCGTAAAAAGATTTGCAAAGTTAAGATAAAATCTTCAAATATGCACAATCGAAATACCCTCCCGGACTATTCGACCGTAACCGATTTGGCGAGGTTGCGGGGCCGGTCGACGTCCCTGCCTTTGCAAACGGCAATATGATATGCCAGCAGTTGCAGCGGCACGATTGCCGTCAAAGGCTCCAGGCAATCGGCCGTTTCCGGTAATTCAATGCAAAAATCGACGATGCCGCTTACGGTTTTATCGCCCTCGGTGACGACGGCAATCACCCTCCCCTTACGAGCCTTTATCTCCTGTATATTACTCAATACTTTCTCATACAGAGCATTATGGGTAGCAATCACGACGACCGGCATTTCCGCGTCGATCAGCGCGATCGGGCCATGTTTCATCTCGGCGGCCGGATAACCTTCGGCGTGTATGTAAGAGATCTCCTTCAGTTTAAGCGCCCCTTCGAGCGCCACCGGATAGCTGAATCCGCGCCCCAGATAAATAAAATTATGAGCATAGGTGAACATACGCGACAATTCCTTTATTTTATCGTTCAACGCCAGCACTTTCTTCATTTTCTCCGGAATACGGCTCAATTCCTTCACCATGTTCAGGTAAACGTGCTCCTCAATCGTCTGCTTTTCTTTGGCCAGCGCCAGCGCCAACATAGTCAGCACCGTCACCTGTCCGGTAAATGCTTTGGTAGACGCTACTCCTATCTCAGGCCCGACATGGATGTACGACCCCGTATGTGTAGCCCGCGGAATAGACGATCCTACGGCGTTACATATTCCATATATAAAAGCCCCCCGGCTGCGTGCCAGCTCTACGGCGGCCAACGTATCGGCCGTTTCGCCCGATTGCGACAGGGCAATCACCACATCACCGGGACGAACCGCCGGATCGCGATACCTGAACTCCGAGGCATACTCAACCTCCACAGGTATACGGCAAAAGGTCTCAATCAATTGCTTCCCTATCAATCCGGCATGCCACGAAGTGCCGCACGCAACAATAATAAACCGCCCGGCCTCCAGCAGTTTCCGTTTGTTATCAATTACCGCCGAAAGAACCACATGGTTCGCCTCCACATTCATACGGCCTTTCATACAGTCGCAAATACAATCCGGTTGTTCAAAGATTTCTTTCAACATGAAATGCGGATACCCTCCTTTCTCCAACCGGCCCAGATTCAGGCTGACCTGTTTTATTTCGGGCGTTGTTTCCACGTTGCTCAAATTAACGATTTTGAAGCCTTTCTCCCGGTGAAGGGCAACGATTTCTTCGTCTTCGAGATACACCACCTTATCGGTATATTCCACAATAGGCGTGGCGTCGGAAGCCAGAAAAAATTCCCCCTCGCCGATACCTACCACCAACGGGCTACTTTTACGGGCAGCGATAATCATATCGGGCCTCTCTTTCTCCAGCACCGCAATAGCATAGGCGCCTATCACCTCCCGCAAAGCCAGTTGAACGGCCGTAAGCAAGTCCAGGCCGTTTGTATCCTTAATATGTCCGATAAGTTGCACCAGTACCTCCGTATCGGTACTGCTTTTAAAAACATAACCTTTAGATTGGAGTTTTTCTTTCAAAACGGCATAATTCTCAATTATACCATTATGAATCAGAGCCAGGGATTCGGAAGAAGAGTAATGCGGATGGGCATTAGCCGAGCAGGGTTCGCCATGAGTCGCCCAACGTGTATGGGCGATACCTATGTTGCCTGAAACATCTTTATCAACAACAAAGTCTTCCAGTTCGGCAACTTTCCCTTTTGTCTTATACACATTTAACTTCCCGCCCCCATTAATAAGCGCTACCCCGGCGCTGTCGTAGCCCCGGTATTCCAATCGTTTCAATCCTTTCACAAGAACAGGATAAGCATCTTTCGGCCCAATATAACCTACAATTCCGCACATATCATTACCGTATACATTAATTTATCGGGCACAAAAGTAAGCATTAAAAATTAAAACCGGCGCAAAGTGGTTTTTAAATATCGCATTTATGCAAATAAGGATATTTTATCCACCATTTTATTATCAAAACGGCAAAAAACAGGAAACAATTTGAATAAGTCAGCATCAAAAGCCGTTTTCAGCCGGTATTTTATATTTTACAGCCTAAAATTGCATATAACATGTAATTATTCCGAATAAAAATATCAATTTCCGAATTTTGTCATTACATTTGCACTGTTAAAAATATAATTATATGATTGCGGAAATTACTTTCAAAAACTTTTTTTCCTTCAGGGATGAAACAACACTTAGCTTTGAGGCCGATAACGACACAGATATGCAGCAGTTTCATGTAGTAGAGGTTGAGCAGGATGTAAAGCTGTTAAAATTAGGTATCATCTATGGAGCAAATGCTTCGGGTAAGAGTAATGTACTGAAAATATGGGAGTTTTTTCGGCTTTTTTTCATATCAAGGGAGGTTGTTGACAAAAATGATGCGATTCCGTATATGCCTTTCCGGTTAGATGAAAATTCAAAGAATCAGCCATCCGAATTTTCGATTACTTTTTATATCCCGGGGCAAAACGGTAAATATTTACGGTATAAATATTTCCTCATTTTGCAAGGGAATACGGTTGTTTCCGAAAGTTTGCAGGCGTATTTCAGCAACCAGCCGACCGTTGTTTTCGAAAGGTCTTATCATCATGGGATATCTACAATAAAGTTCAGCCCTAAATTGAAACTGTCGACAGCAGTAAAAGATGAAATCACAATAAAATGTTTACCCAATATTTCAATATTTTCCGCATACCGAAGGATTAATGCGAACATCACCATATTGGAGGAGGTCAATAATTATCTACAAAAAAAACTGTCACTCCCGGTTATTACCCCCACGATCGTGTTTCCTCAACATATAGATATTAATTCCCAACAACAAAAGGAAAATATTCTTCAATTTATTAACGAAGCGGATTTCAATATTTCGGATATTAGTAAAAATGAAGACGCCGAAACCCTGCCCGACAGTTCTTATTTATATACACATAAGATTATAAATAAGCAGAATAATGCCGTTTACTATAAATTTCACGAAAATATGGAATCGTCGGGAACCGTTCAAGCCTTTCGACTTTCCGGATATATATACGAAGTGATAAAAAACAACGGATTCATTGCCGTCGATGAGATAGAGTCGTCATTACACCCAAAACTGGTAGAGTTTCTATTAATAAAGTTCCTGAAAGATTCCGATAGCGAACAGTTATTGTTCACTACTCACTATGACGGACTGTTAGCCGAAGAAGATCTCGTCAGAAAAGACAATATCTGGTTTACGGAAAAAGGAAAAGAAGGCGTTTCCGAACTGTATCCCCTGACCGACTTCAAAGGATTGAGCCGTATAAGTTCACTTCAAAAAGCATATAAGCTCGGCAAATTCGGCGCAATACCCAACATCTAAAACGCTTGGATCATGGCAAGGAAAAACAAAGAATCAAAGAATCAAAAAAAATCCGTCTATATAATAGGAGAAGGGCTTACCGAGCAATATTATTTTCAGCATCTGAAACGCATAAAAGGTTATGCTTGTAGCATTAAGCCGCGTTTATTCGACAATACAAGTATTCTAAATTTCGAAAAGAAAATAGATGAATTAATAAATGAAGAAGCCGATATTATCTGTGTTTTTGATGCCGATGTATTAAAAAGAAATCCTGTCGAAAATGAACGTTTGCAGAATCTGAAGCACAAATATGCCGATAATAACAGGGTGTTGATATGCGATAGTCTTCAATGCATCGAATATTGGTTTATTTTACATTATGAAGATATTTGTCCGTTTCATAACAATGCAAAGGAAACGGTAAAAAGACTAAAAGCGCATATCCCCGATTATAACAAATCGGAACAATACTTGAAAAAACCTCAATGGGTAAAATCCATGAATATGGGCGATAGCCTACCCAACGCTTGCGAAAGAGCGAAAAGACATGACGGAAGAGCTTCTTACACAAAGGTATATAAGGCGATTAACCGGCTCGATGAAACCGTAAAACAGTAGGTATACTTGAGCCCCAAAAAATATTTTTCTCATGTGCTGTTTACGCTGAGTTGGGGCAGGGGGGGATTTCCGGAGCAGGCTCATACTTCAGATTCTTTGGAACGGAAATGCAGTTTTCGGCAAGGGCGCGGATATCGGGATTGGGTTCGTGAACCGTTATTTTCAGGCCTTTTTTGACTAAGGCCGATAATAAGGCGTATTCGCCGTAGCCGGTGTTTCGGATGGTAATTTCGCCCTCGTCCGGCATAGCGGCGATTGCGGTTTCGAAGTTTTTATTTTTGCGGAGATTTTTGCGAACGGCACGCTCTATGGCAGGCCCTTTGTAGATGTAGTTCTTAATGACCAGGTCGGCATAATAATCGGGCGTTTCCATTTCCCGGCAGAGTTTTCCGTATTCGGCCTGATAGTAATGGCGGACATCTATGGAACGGGGAGAGTAGTCCTTACGGAAACGCCCGTCGTCCGGAGTGATACGCGGCATGACCTGCATGTGTATCCGACCTTTGCGAAGCATAAATTCTTCCTTGGGAAGGACATGCCCCACACCATGTATCATCACAGGGATTATATCCACATTCAACTGTTCGGCCAAATAAAAGGCGCCCCGGTGGAAACGCTTGACGGTACAATCGGCTGAACGGGTGCCTTCCGGAAATATAACGATGGAATAACCACGATTCACCGCTTCCCGCAGACGATCCGTTGCATGCTCTATCCCATTGGAAACCGGATAGAAATCGGCATATTTTATCATCTTTCCGTAAAACGGGGAATTCCAAACCCAGTCATTCGTCAGGATGATCAACTTTGGGGTCAGCATCATAATGCACATCAGGTCGATATGCGCCTGATGATTGCAGATGATAATGCCCGGTTTGTCGAACGTTTCGCCCGGCAGGTTCCGGAAGGTTGTCTTAACCTGCGGTATATGGTAACAGACGAACTTTGCAATTTTTTGCAATAGTGTGTGATATTTCAGTTTCTTTTCTTCCGAGGCCCGACCGAATGTAAACATAAACCATCCGGTCATCGTAAGTACGGTACTCATGACCAGGAAAAACAGGAAGGCGTACATTGTGTCGAGCAGGTTCTGCAACGTCACCGGCATCAGGCGCTTTTTGCCGTTTTTCACCGTCAGCAGGCGGAACAACAACGACGGCAAAATATAAGCCATGATCACAACCGAAAACATTCCCACAATCGTCACTTCGGCCAGCGAACGCAACGCAGGGTGTCCGGCAAAGATCAACGTGCCCATACCGGTAAACATGATGAGCGCAGACAGGGCTATACTCTTTTTGTACGACGTCAGCATCTTGCGGCGGTACGTATATTCATACATCAATCCTTCGGTCATGAAGATGGTATAATCGTCGCCCTGACCGAAAATAAACGTCGCCAGAATAATGTTGACTATATTAAACCGAATGTCGAAAATATTCATCAGCCCCAGAATCCAGATCCAGCTCAGCGCCAACGGAAGAAATGCAATCAGGGTCAATTCGATTCGTCCGAGCGAGAAAATAAGGAAAACAAAAACGATACACCCGCACACATAAAGCACATAGTTGAAATTGTCGGACAACGAATGAATCATACGCCGGGTAATAGATCCGGCATCAAAGGCGATGGACGACGAAGTGTTTTCGCCGGAAGAAGATTCAACCCCCCGCCCACGATCGTCGACAGGAAGGTTGCGGAAAGACTCGGTAGCATACGGCGCCCTTCCGTTCAGTTCCTGTTCCAGCGCCTGCGCTTTCGATGCGTCGGTGTACAGGATATTCACGATCATGGCCTTATCCTCTTTCTCGATGATGTAATTTTTGGCAAGCGACTCCCGTATCGGATTGAAAAGCGACAGATCGGCCACCTCCCATTTGCGGTTCACCATTTCTTCAAATGATTGAAAAGCGCCTTCGCTAAACCCTGTTTTGCGGGATTCTTCACGAAGATATGCCATCACACTGTCGCGACGCGTACGCCAGAAACTATTCCACCGCCGTACCTGTTCCGCCTGACGGGCACGCGACGGGAAAAAGCCGCCAATCCCCCCGATTCTATAAATCCGGCCATCATGAACAAAAGACTCCAACACCGGCCTGTTTTTTTCGTTCGCTTCAAGAGCGACATCCAAATCTTTTCCTTCGGTCACGCAGTACATGACATGCCGGTTTTTGTTCAACGACCCCATCATCTTCTCAAAAGAAGCCTCCTGTGAAGCCGTCATATAATTGATTTTCCGCATATCCGTTTCAAAACGCGAATCCCCACTGAAAAACCCGAAAAAGACCGTCAACAAGATAACGAAAACCACGATCCAACGGTTTTTCTCAAAGGGACAGGCGGCAAACTTACCCAGCAAGGATCCATCCTTCGCGGAAAGACCTTTTGCCTCATGAGCGCCGCCATCCATGCCGGTATGAACCGGACGTTCCCGCCCGGAAAAATTATCCGGTGATAGATTCGGTTTGTCTTGGGGCGGAGCGGAATCGGAATCGGAAGGTTTTACGGAACCGCCTTTTCTCCGGGGTGAAAGCAGATGAGGAAGAAAAAAAAGCACAAAAAAAATGGTGCCGATAAGCAGTAATGAGGCAAACAGGCCCAGATCCCTCATGGCGTCGGAGCCGATAAAGACAAGGCTCAGAAACGCTCCGACGGTCGTTATGTTACCGATAGTCAGCGGTTCGATGATATCTTTTATGACGATACGCGCCTCGGG